>NZ_JBKABN010000035.1:0-52009 GCF_046269175.1 Serratia sp. J2 | reverse complement strand
TCACAGGTAAACTGGGCTTTGAGTTCTCTAAAAAATCTAAGGGGAAATGATGAGCGACAACGACATCTATAGCAAAGTTAGAGGTATTTTGTCTAATATTCGTTCTGTACGCGCATTTGCGCGTGAAACAGACTTCGATCTGCTGATTGAAATGCAAGAAAAACTGAACATCGTTATCGAAGAACGGCGTGAAGATGCTGAGCGAGAGAAGCAAGAACGTGCTGTACGTGAGACAAAACGCCTGGAACTGCTACAGTTGATCCAATCAGAAGGTTTTGACCCTAGCGAGCTGCTGGGTATCGAATCGGCTGGCGGCGCAGCCAAAAAGTCAAAAACAGGTGTTAAACGTGCGCCTAAGTATCAGTATGAGCTGGATGGTCAAACACTTTACTGGTCGGGTGTTGGTCGTAAACCTAGACAGATTCAAGATGCATTGGATCAGGGGAAGACTTTAGACAGCTTCCTCATCCCATCAGAAAATCAGTAACCGATAGCTAATATATTAAATAATATATATCCGACATATTTCTAATGTGTCGGATTTTTTTCTGCCTGCTATCCTGCAACAAAAGTTAAAATGCTATCACCTTTTGTTATCCACAAATCCACATGAGCAAAGCCAGTGAAGCGGAGAGGCCAACAAGCCACCTCCGCGAACGGGAGCGCCCTGATAGCCGGTGCAAGGCTATCAGGGGCGATTGTGGAGTTCGTGGTTAACAAAGAGCCGCTAAGCGTTTATTCATAAAACAAAATAAAACTATTTTTTATTCGTCACTGTTTGCACTATTGTTTTGCATAGTTAATCGAAATTTTGCAAAGTTTCATATCTTAAAGAAAAAAAGCTACAGCTAGAAAATACCGTAAAGACACAATTAAAAAGGAAGTTGTCATGCCTCATATTAGCACATTCGTTGATCTCCTAGTGGGTATAATTATTTTTTTAGCTGTTTGCAAAGGAGTTTTTTTTTCAAAGGGAGAACCTCGCGCCATAAAAGCTATGATTATTTACTGTATTTCGTTTATCCCTTTTTATAGCTCGCTTTTATTCATCGAAAATTTGTGGGTAAACCTTATGTTTGCTCTACTTAACTTAGCAGCAATGTTTGTTTTTATCGCTTCTTTAACGTCTATGATAGCTAAGTACATGAAACAACGGAAAATCAAGGCGGGGTGACACCCCGCACCCGTCTAAATAAAAGCTCAGTAAGCCTTTTAGCTACCCATAACAGTGATATATACTCGTTTAATTGATAGGAATAATTATGCTTTGTGAGAAAATTGGCCTTCGCTTCAGCGATTGGCAACAAAATGGATGGTGGAGTATAGGGTAAACAGTAGCCATTTAGGAGAGTATATAAAGCCAGAATGGGATGGAGTGGCGGTTGATTGGTCACAATCCCTAAAGGGGAGCGCTAAGGTCAGTGAGATCACCTGTCTGGTTGATTTGGAAAATGAAGGAAATGCCATGCAACATTGTGTTGTTACCTATCATGGTTTTTGCGCTTATGGCAGTTACCGCGTTTTCTCTCTTAACATGAATAATGAGAGGGCGACTCTGGGTTTAAGTCGTATGCCAAATAAAGCTATTTTCCAGCATGATCAGATCCGTGGCTTGTCAAACGATGCCGTTTCAAATGACATGGTTAAACTGGGCCGTAGAGTCCTAAGCATAGTAAATAAAAGGATAGGGGTGTAATTATGTTTGATATAGATTGGTGGTTTATTATTTTGGCTGGAATGGGATTCCTCTCTGTCTATAGAGTCATAATCCTGACGGCTGATATAATAAAGGATCGCAGGTGGAAAACTTTAGGGGTGGTGGTCACTTTCAGTATTCTTGCCTGTGGGCTTCTGGGGGCGGCAGCATGGAAGATTTTGTTTAGTCACGTTTGATAGCAATTCTGCGCTCGAGGCCTTGCTCTTGGTGTGCTGAGTGCTATCAATTTTCGTCACCGGCAGCGCCAGCTGCGCGACCAAATCCTATCATTTTCGCGTTGGCCGTGTGCTCCGGGCGGTCGGTTTTGATAGCGCCGCCCTGATTGGGCTTTACGGGAATAAAGCCCAACCGGGCGAACGGGCTAAGAAAAGCTACTTACTAATCCTGTGTCGATTTTGCATTGAAAGATTGGTGATTTTCCATTGAAAGAACCACGCTGACCCCATCATCACCCTCAATGTTGACGATTTCAATTTCTCCGTTTTTTGCCATGCTATGTAATGTAATGATTATCAAATCCCTTGCAGCAGCATCAGGATGTCCTGGTTGAAATCCAAAATCATATACAAAACTAAAGTCTTTTTTCGAGGGGAATGCCGCATTGGCTAACTTTAGAATTTTTTCCCGTATGGCATGGCTTGGTTCAATCTTGTTCATTGTGACCACCTAATTAATTTAAGTTTATGATTGAGTGAAGTCTAAATTTCAATAACCATCGACTTCTGTGAGCGATTATAACAGATTTATAAAACCATTTTTTTCGTTGGCGAGTGCAGGCGCCTTACTGAAAAAAATACGCCTAGGTGGGCAATCAGTTAACGGCAGACTTTCAGACGCAAGAAGATAAAGCGCGCTTGCTCGATGATAGCAATTCTGCGCTCTATGCCTGGTGCTTGGGTGAACAAGTGCTATCAAATTTCGCCACCGGCAGCGCCAGCTGTGCGACCAACTCCTATCATTTTCGCGTTGGCCGTGTTGTCCGGGCAGTCAGTTATGATAGCGCCGCCCTGATTGGGCAATAGCGGCAGGAACGGCGTTCCGCCTGGTTTATTAAAATGTTAATATCGTGGGCCAGTAACGTGAGACAGGATGGTTATGCTAACTAAAATACTACATAAAATTCTTGTAATGCTGTGCTTCTGTTTTATCGCAGCATTTTTACTGCTTATGGTGTCGGTGCCTTTTCTCGTCACATGGGAACCCGATACCATTCGTAAGGATATCCTAATCACTGCGGTATCCTATGGCCTGCTTGCCTATGGTAGTTATCATTATCTTGTCGGACGTCCGCGCCGTTAAGGCATTGTTGATAGCATTTCCGTTCTCGATGCCTGGTGTCTGGTCAAGCGAGTGCTATCAATTTTCGCGACCGGCAGCAGTTGAAGCCCTTTTAAACGCTATCAAATCGGTGTTGGCCGCTCGCTCCGGGCGGTCAGTTCTGATCGCGCTGTGCTAATCTTGACAGGATTGTTAAAAATGCACACTTAGCGTACACTTTTACAAGCTTGGGCTTCCGCCCTAATAAAGGGAGTTACTGGTATGGATAAAGAAAAAGAAACACGGACTTTTT
The DNA here is from genome assembly GCF_046269175.1 of Serratia sp. J2. NCBI lineage: Bacteria > Pseudomonadati > Pseudomonadota > Gammaproteobacteria > Enterobacterales > Yersiniaceae > Serratia > Serratia sp. J2. Next base: position 48,722 of record NZ_JBKABN010000035.1, on the reverse strand, counting down.
TCGGTCATCAATCCCCGGCCATGGCTGAATTGTCAGAAAAAATTAGCCATAGTTTGAGTGAAAGCCCATTAGCGCCTGAAGAGAAAATGGCGCTTATGATGAAACGATGCATTTCATTGTTTGGCATAATGAAAACTGACACCGCTGAAATGAAAGTCTCAGATGGTCGTACACTCAAGCTTACGCGTGAAAAAATACCCTCACGTTTTCATTAGTATCAACATACACTCGTTTTATTACTAACAGAGTCAGTGATATGGAAATTGCCAAGAGCTTTTTAGATAAAGTGAATAACGAATTAAAAGATGAGGCTGTAAGTCAGTTAGATCAACAACTCATGCGTGCGGTTAATGATAGCGTCATGGCTCCAGAGGAAGCATTGTTAGTCATGATGGAATTAATATTCACACTGTTTGCTGAAACCGAGGGCCATTACGCTGAAATGAAGTATGCTGATGGCAATGGCGTTCACCACAAATTCACGCTGGAAATTAAAGTTCCGGCAGGCTCTAATGAAAAATAATGTCTACTTTATATAAGGAAATACTATGTCTAGCCTGATTTATGTGAGTCTTAATGGAAAGAAACAAGGTTTGATTTCCGCCGGATGTTCATCATTCGATTCCATTGGTAACAGAACCCAGACAGGTCATGAAGACCAAGCACAAGTGTTAGAGTTAGATCATAGTATCACGCGTGAGCAGAACGTACAGCATCACCCTGTACATTTTATTAAACCTATCGATAAGTCCTCACCTTTGTTAGCGATGGCAATTTCTGGCAACGAGCTTATTGAGGCGATATTTTATTTTTACAGGATAAATACGACTGGGCAATTAGAGCTTTATTACGAAATCAAACTGACGGAAGCCAGTATTGTCGATATTACGTGCATCTATCCGCATTCCATCAATGATAATGACATGATGCCGCATGAGAAGATTGTCCTTAAATATAAATCTATTTCCTGGAATCACCGGATGGCGGGTACGTCGGGTTATAGCATTTGGGATGATAGGGTCTTTTAAGCGTTAACGGCATAAACCGAGCCCATAACATGATCGTCTAGGCTGTATGATAATACAGGGGGCAATGAGTCTCTTATTGATACAGCCATTTTCCCGCTTTTGCGGATTCTATGATCATATTGACCGTGAGGGGTTTGTATGCCCTTCGTTGTAGCTTCTTCCACCACAACCATACAGGCCATTCCGGTTCAAAGTATTCATCCAAATCAAAGTTATCATGGGATATCGCGTAACGCGTGAACAGGTCGACGAGCATTTCCTCTAACTCTTCCTGAACAAAATTAAAGTGCTCTTGAAAAGTCCATTCTTTAAGGACGGGCTTTTTATGCAGACTATATTTTTCAGTCAGGTAGGTTAGGATTTCAGTTTCATCGACCATTAGAAAGGCGTCCATTCAATACGGTGTTCAGGTCGTGCGATCAGATTGTATTTATTCCGTGTTTCTTTGGCTATGATGCTAAAAACGATCATTGCCTGAACGTAGCCCACATAGGGGGCATATCGCCCTACGGCTGTCCCGATCTTGCTGGTCATACGGGTTTTCATAAAACCGACAGGTGTTTCTACTGGCCCAGCAAAACGCATATCTTTAAAGATCTTTCGAGAGGCTTTAGAGGCAACGCTTGTCCCCCAGGTTGATTTGCCTAACCCTTTTTTTTTCGGTATCAGGGGCAAGCCTGAGATGATCATCGCTGCGCTTTCTATGGCAAGCCCTTCATGCTTGGCAAATTCTTCTACAAATATTATCCAAAACAATTCTTGAGCGGTGACATTGTCTATTCCGTGATAGTAATACGTGCCATTGAGTTCTTCGGTAGTATCCATTCTACTCATTCTCCACATCAAATAATGGTTGTCATCATACCACTTTCAACAATAAGTTAAAAACTGAGCAGTTTTAGGTGTTCCGTCCCCTGATCACTGCCTGGCCTTCGCCGGTTGGGCTTTACAGGAGGACTCCCCAGCGCCCTACCCCGGCTCCCCTTGGCCCCGCCGTAAAACACTATATCTAGTGGCTCCATCAGCGGCGATCGTTACCAGATGTAGTGTTTGCCCCCCTTTTCGCCCCTGTTTTCGGTCCCCGGCACGTCCGGGTTAGCCTTTGCCCCTCATTGCGTTATAATCCGTTGTGGATCAGATGCCTGCACATCTGCATCCGGGGTTGGCGGCGGTAACGGGGGCGTTACTGACCGCCTCGCTCCCTCCCCTCCTGATTGGGTTTTTCCCGCACATACCGATAACTCCCCAAACACCCCAACGAACGATCACCGAATTATTGCGGTCGCCCTGCGCCGCCTGTTCTGCCACAATTTACCTCACCGGCTCACCCTGTCGTTATTTTGATGACGGGACGATGAAAAAATCGCCAGATTGCGGAGAGTAAAAAATTGCGGCTTATCCCTCACAACGACACCCAGAATTCACGTAGCGCGATCAGCCCGATGTGGGGCTATGAACACGCCGTTCGCTTACGTCAAATGGCGTTGGCCGCCGATCTGCCCCTCCCGCATTATCTGCTTGCGCCCGAAGTGGCCGTGTTGCTCTCGTACCTGCCCGACATGCGCCAGCGGTTGCTCATCGATACGCTGTGGAATACCGGTGCCAGGATCAACGAAGCGTTGGCCCTCACCCCGAACGATTTTTTCTTCAACGATGTGATGCCGTTCGTGCGGTTACGTACCCTCAAGCAGCGCACCACCAAAAAGCCGGTAGGCCGTCCGACGAAAGAGGCCAGCCATGTTGTGCCGCTGCGGGCGGTGCCGTTGCCGGATCTGGCGTATCAACGCCGGGTGCAGGAGTATTTTTCGACGTTCAAGTTGATGGCGCGACGTGCGTCACCGATTTGGGATATCAGCAGTACCGAAACCCCCCGCAACTGGTTGAAGGCCGCTGTGTGTCGGGCAAGCCGTGACGGTGTCACCTTCTCGATTACGCCTATCGTGCCCAAGACGTTCCGGCACAGCTTTGCGGTGCATCTGTTGATGAATGGGGTGCATATCAAGAAGGTGCAGGCACTGATGGGGCATGAGCGCCTGGAAAGCACGGAGGTGTACACCAAGATCTTCGCCCTGGACGTGACCCGCGATCTGGGGCTGTCGTTCTCGATGCTGCCGGAAGAGGCGATCGCCATAATGGGCGTTGGGAATATATCGAAGATATCACCCAGGTGATTTATCGGATATATCTTCTATTGGATATATCCGATATATTCTAATAGGTATTTGTTAGACATATCATATCGTGTATATTTCCGATATATATCTACGCATTACCTGCCGCTGAATGGGTAAGGTAGAGCCGGGATAATACGTCTAATGCAGCATCGAGTTCCATAGGCTGATCAGTCGGATTGTGTAGGATGTGCGTATAGATTGTATCAAACCGATGCTGATAAGCGGCTAATTGAGGATTCGCCTCTGCCACGCGTTTAGCCATGTCGAGCGTCTCTTGCGTCCCGCTTGGGATGGACGTTTTGACGATGGCCGCACATTTGACATCCTTCTTGCTGCCGTTCTTGACGGTGTAGAGGATTGCCATATGGTGTTTCAGTGCGTTCATTTGCCACGGATCTTGATTGAAATATTTATAGTCCAGTTCGCCATTCGTTCTGTACTCAACGGAGTACAGCCCCATAAAATCCAGGTTAGAGATAGCGTGTTCCATCAGTGCTTCACCGCCAGCTGCCTTTAAGGTGTGCAGTATGTAGCCGGTGAAGATCTCGATGGCGGCATCGGAGATATCGATATTCACCTGCTGGCCGTCTATGCGTTCGATATTCAGCGTGATATAGCCGTTCCCTGGCAGGGTTGTGAGTATATTAACGCCCTTTTTCCCATCCGGTGCGGTCAGCTCAGCATCGGTGAACGCCATCGTTTCTTGGCGATAGCGTGCTTGTTCCTGGTCAGTTTCCTGGTTGCTTTGGGTTGTGTTGAAAGCACCGCTTTCGTGCATCAAGGCCAGTTTGCTTTGCAGGGTAAACAACAGACCCTTTAACTTAGGGAATGCAAAGTACAACAGTTCATCGCGTCCACCGTTGAGGCGGATCTTTGTTGCCAGTGCTAGGAATTGCCCTTTACTCTTGATCGCACCAGTGATTAATCCAATCGCTTTGTTTTCCATCCTCTTTCCTTATCGGTCAATGTTGCTCAATGGTAGCATTTGGGGGAGCAAAAATGCAGCAACCGATAAGGTAAAGTAAAGAATATATTTGATATATCAATATATCAGATATATTGAAAATGGAAGCTCGTGCTGATGCACAAAATCCTCTTCCTTCTAGTGCAGTACGCGCATGTAGTGCTGTTGGGAAAGGAACGATAAGACTTCCATTACAGCGACTGGTTTCTAAAATATATGTCAGATATATCAATATATTGGATATATCCTCCATATTGGAAGGGATAACGCGAGGTTAAAACGCAAGAATCCCTGTCTTAGCGGGGGCTCTTTTGGCTGGTCTCTCTACTTGGTGGGTAGGGATCACCGTCTGCCAAGCGGGGTGGCCGACCCCATCCCCTCTTAAACGGGGGCAGTTTTGAGCGATGGTACATTGCGTACCTATCATCGGGCATCATGTTTTTATTGCCTTTTCCTGCCCGCTACATGTTGAAATAGCGAACACCCCCCCCCATATTGTTAGTACCTTAAAAAGAGGATACCAATATGTCAGCGAAAGACGCGTTTTTCCAGAAATTAGAAACGAATGGCAATGCACAAAAAGAAGGTGAAGAGGCCTTTACACATGATGTATTAGCATTCCAGGAAGATACAAAAGCACTGATTCAAGAGATAATGGGGTGGTTTGATGGATCGCCAGTAACCGCTAGTGCCAGCTCAACGCAAGTGACCGAGAACACTGACCGATTTGAAGTATCAAATCTCACCTTAAAAAATGGTGATAAAACACTAAAAATCATCCCTGAAGGTCTCTATTACGTTGGGGTGAAAGGTAACCTCGAAGTGACTATTCATCGAGCACCAGGCACATCTAAATTCAGCCTCCACTGGAAAGATGGGATAAGTAAACTACCAGGATGGGTAATTGTCTCTGGCGGTGTAGGTAATGCTCCAGTACAGCGTACTGAGTTCAACCAAGAAAACTTCTTCAAGATGATTACTGCATTCGCATGATGAACTGAGGGCTGGCTGGCTCTCAGCCCTTCATCCGCCGCCGCCCATTAAGGAGAGCATGAACGTTTTGGATTCAATGCGCGTTAGCGCATGAAGGCATAAACCATCAAATCAATCGCCTGCAGCGCATCAAGATAAGTTCAAATGATAGTAAATCCCCTACCAGGTACGCATGTATAACCCTAAATTTGATAGCAAAATGTATTGTACAATACATTTATGTATGCCATTATCTGTTTTGTACATTATACACTTTAAGGAACGCAAAGATGGAGAGGGCTAACCGTGCAACAGAACGCGCTTATGCTGAGCTGCAACAGGCGTATGACTTCTATAACCAGCGTTTGTTCGGCGGTCAGCTGCCGGACTGCCTGATTACCTTCCAGCGCGGAAAGAACACGATGGGCTATTTCAGCCGTAATCGGTTTGTTTCACCGGCGGACGGCACGCAGATAGATGAGATAGCCCTCAACCCTGAGTATTTTCCGGTCTACCCGCTGATCGAGGTCATGCAGACATTGGTACATGAGCAGTGTCATATGTGGCAATTCCACTACGGTAAGCCATCCCGCAAGGGATATCACAATGCAGAGTGGGCAGCGAAGATGGAAGCCGTAGGGCTAATGCCATCGTCGACCGGCAGACCGGGCGGCGACAAACTCGGTCAGTCGATCAACGATTACCCAATCCCCGGCGGCCGCTTCCAGAAAGAAACGCTGGAACTGTTCCGTACCGGCTTTGCGCTCAGTTGGTTTGACCGGTTTCCGGTCAAAGTGGAACAACCGAAAGACCTGACGCCAATAATCGAACAATGGCGGGAAACGCTCGCCCAGGCACTACAGGCGAACCCCGCAGGGGTAATTCAACAGGATGCCGCGGAAGTTGAACGGCTGCTGACGTTGGCATTGGTGCCATCCGTGCAAGTTACCGATGAAGGAGACGATTCGGAGGTGGCAGGGATTGTTCTGCAACCGAAACCTAAAACACGGCATAAACATGTTTGCCCTAAGTGCGGTGCAGCGGCATGGGGCAAACCCGGGTTGAATATTCTGTGTGGCAAGTGCAACGTCGCATTTACCGATGTCGATAAGTAATCTGCTATCAGAACCATCGGCACCGGCGCGATGGCCAACGCGAAATTGACGGCATAATTGGCACCCGGAACCAGGCGCCGGCCGCAAAAACACTATCAAAGGAGTAAGGAATGGGGACATTAACGATCAGGACACAGCCAGAGCACGACACAGCCCTGGTGGCCGTAGGGAATCGCTTAGGTGAAAAGACGGCCTCTCAGACATTACTCAAGTCGCTGATGTCGTATGAGCGCCACTGCGAAGAGATTGAGCAGCTCAGACGTGAGCTAAGCGCTATGAAATGGGAGCGCGATGAATTGCGCAACAAGATTGAGGACTACAAACGTGCTCATAACAACCTGTTGGCACTATAAGGAGGGAAAGCATGGGTCATATCGAAATAGCGAATAAGTGGCGCGAACAGAATGAAGAACATACCAGTAACGGCGTTGTTCTGATCTGGGCGGGTGAAGTCTACGGTTGGAAGAACTGTCTGCGTGATGCACAGCATGAGCGCCCAGGAGCGATCGCTGTGGATGCCGACGAACATGTATTCATAGCCGAAGGGGGGAATGACGATGACGGCGCGAAACGGTGGGTCGTTCAAAAGTAATTGCAAGACTTGAAGGGGGCAAAGCCCCTTATCTTCTTACTATTTTAGTTACATCATCCACGGCTATTTAATAGCCACCACTTTACCACCGCAATTACCCTTGATTCTGATAGCCCAACAGGCCAAAAAGCCACTATCTAGCTCGGAGCAATCCGTTGGAAGTGGCTTATATGAAGCAGTTTTCGCCACAAATCGAATAACCACAACCACATGCCTCGGAACTGGAAGCATCACTTCCTTCCTTTGGACAACGTATCACTGATATATCATAGATAATATATCCGATATATTCATGTTGACATATATCAGATAAATGTTAACCTGAATATATCGGACATATTACTAACACTCGAGGTCATCATGATTGTACTGATAGGTAGTCATAAAGGCGGTGTAGGGAAATCTACGAAAGCGGCCAATATCGCCGTAGCGGCACGTTACATGACAAACAAAACCATCGCTATGGTGGGTTCTGACAAGCTGGGTTGTCTCAAAAGCTGGTACTCCCGACGCCAGGAAGCGGGGTTGCCGTCCTTTACCTTCGTGGAGGCTTATGGAGATCTGCGTAAGGAGCTCACCGAGCTCAGTAAGCGCTACGATATCGTCCTGGTTGATACCGCAGGTCACGATAGCCAGGAATTCCGCTCAGCGTTGACTGTGAGCGATATTCTGTTATCACCTATAAAACCGTCTTCGCAATCAGAAATAGACTCAATAGCGGCCCTGACAGAAACCGTAAGAACAGCACAAGAAAAGCACAACCCATCACTAAAAGCGCACCTGGTCTTTAACCGGTGTTCAACCCGAAGCGGTAACACCGATGCTACTGATTTAGCCAATATGCTTAAAAGCGATGAATATTGGTTACAGCCAACGAAACAGCGGATCGGTGAGCGCACAGTTTACGTCAAAACCTTTAACGCAGGGCAGGGAGTACATGAAGCAAAAGACGGCCAAGCTAAAGGCGAGATTGAATTGCTGTGCCATGAAGTAGGGATTTTCTAATTCCATAGAACCACAATATCGAACCAGGGCCGCGAACTTCTGTTATAGATCATCTTAGCGGTATATGCATTATCGCAGGCTTCATCTTTTCCCTGGTCGCGATAAAACAAAAATAAAGGTAAATCATTATGTCAACCAAACCTAAAGTGCAATTACCAAGCCGTAAAGTTACAACAGATAGTGAGTCGGTAACTGCTACGGAACAAGTAACAGCATTTATTCGTGAAGGGGATAAACGTCCAGAATCCCGTAAAAAGGTTAAACCCACATTGTTTACCTTGACGGAAGAGGAAAAAGATTTTGTAGAAAACACCGCCAAAAGAACCGGCGCGACAAAAACTAACGTCATCCGTGCTGCTTTAAAAACCCTGGCTAAGTTAGACGATAACGACCTGCTGATGTTGCTAGGTGAAATCAGTCTGCGAAGCCCTGGAAGGTGGAATTAAAAAAAGCCCCTTTCGGGGCTTTTCTCATTCAACGACAAAATCATGCACTTTATTGGAGGAACTATAAACAACAGATGAGGCTGTTCCGACGCAAAACTCGTTGAATCCATTTAAAACACGAAGGTCATTTAAAAAAACTTTTACTCTTTTGTTTCCAGCAAGCATTGCGTTTAGTTTTTCTCGCTGCTCTTCACTTACCCCGATCTTATCCATTCTTTCTTTCGATTGTTCGTTATCGATAACTACATGCTGTATTAATAGCAAACAATTTTTTGAAATATTCATATAAAATGATGGGTTCCCTTTAACTTCATCAACAACAATTGCACTATCAGGAAGTAGTGGCGAATCGGTATCATAATAAAAAATATATGCTGAGGTTGATAAATCAGTAGCAGAAAAGAAGTTATCAACATAATCATCGAGCACAGTTACATGGCAAGAGCTATCTTGATAAAGGAACAGGAGGATAAGGCGAAGCCATTCTTTATATTCATCTATAGAAATAGAAAATCTAGTGCAGATGTAATTACACTGGGATTGGTTAATGGTATCGATCGCATTGTACAAATCTAGTCCGTTCTGACTTTGAATGACATATGACCCGAACGGTGAAAAATTTTTTAAAACCGTTTTTATGTGAAAAGGATTTCTAAGCCAATTCATAATTTTGTATTTGTAAACACACTTAATATAGCCTTGTAAGTTGGTATCATGGGACTCAATGCTTTCTTGATCAGGTGGGATTGTATCCTTGATCTTCACCACGCAATCTAGAAACAAGTTAACATGATTAGAAAAATCATTCTCATATCGCTGAAATAATGATTCGAAGTTCACGCTTAAACCATTGGGCAAATGTTGGATAGTGAAAATATCTTGAACTGATAACACACTATGTATGCTCTTGTTACCCATTAATTTCAAACTAGGCTTATGTGAACCTTCTTTTATATCGGATATTTTAAATTCAAATATTTTAGCATTTCTAGGATTAGACAAACTGGTTAAATTTGAACTTGAATTAAGTCTTTGCTCAACTTGAGCTATATAGTGTTGGTTTCGTGTAGAGTTAGTTAGTTTTTGCATAAATAAAAACCTTTTCTAAAAATCAATTTTATATAAATCAACAAGAGTGTTCAGACGAAAGTATTTAAATTTCAATTCAAGTGAGCATTGATTCAACAACACCTCTTTTTCTTTATTTGATTCTCCATCTGGTTGAAATTCCAATACTGCAACAGTACAATTAGAATTCAAATCATAAACGACAAAATCGACGGTATAGCTAAGTATTTTTTTTACGTCAACATAGAACTTATCACTTCCTGGATCAGCTGTCGGCTTCACCAACTCGGCCAGCTTTATCTTTGTAAATACAGCCATACCAGGCGGGCAAAGCTGTAGCAGGTTTACATAAAACTCTTTCTCAGAGTCAGTTAGTGGGTTGCGTTTTTGATAATCCATTTTTCATGTCCTTCTGTTGCGTAGCAACTCCGAGAGCCACCGGCAGGGTTGGCAAAGTGTAAGCGGATGACGGAATGAAATGACGTCAAACGGGAACACTTTGCCTATCTTGCATCGTTTGTTTCTCTTTGCTGCATGGTGCTGATCATTCTTCACTGTTCTCTATGGTAGCACAAGGAAAAGGCGTTGCAGCGCTAAAGGGTTGTGCCGCGTAGCGCCCGCATCAGCCATGCTGATTATGAGCTGTGTCACTAACGTGATTTAGCTCAGTAGAATCTTTATCGCAAACACCAAGAAGCTTAAAGAATGGCTTGTATCGAAGCATAAGGAAGTTAAGGCCAAAACCTGCTTGTGCCAGGATAACAGCACCAATACAAAAAAGCAGAGTGAAGTCAGTTCCTTTGTAAAAGTGGTGTTCGTAGACGGTGTAATAAAGAATAAGCCCCAGCACCAAAGTTAAAAACGTTAGCAGCTTTCTAAACGAATAAAGCAAGTTGATCACAAAAAGGGCGAAAGCAGTAATTACAAAGGCCAGGCTAAGTCGGCCATAAAACCAACCCGAACTTATCCAGGATAGGAGGGTGTTTGATGCATTAGCGCGTTTGCGTCTGTTCCTGGCTTTCTTGACCGTTGACTTGAAACGCTGACGTTCCTTGCCTTGTGGGAACTGATAGATATTTGACATAAAGCCTCCTTAACCTCTAAAGCCAGGCGGGATTTCTGTGTCAGGCTCAGAGATTTCATTGATATCACGCCGATAGTTGTTACCCGATACTTTCATTTCACCTTTTTTATTTAGCTCCAGCGCCTCATCTACAAAATCATCTTCTGCTTCACTCTCTTTACTTACAGAGTAGGAGAAGCGAATTTTAGAAGCCTTTCGCGCCACTTTCTCAATAACCTCGTATTTTAGTTGTTGTATTTCCGTTATTTTGTTAATCAAGTCAACATTCTTTTTTATGAAGTCTCGGTTGAAAATCTTAAACTCAGGATAAGAGTAAACCTTTTCATTATCGATGATTTTGAAAAGATTCATTTCCTCCTTCAGTTCATCGACTGTAATATCAAAGTAGCTTCTTTTACCTAAACTTATTTTTTTCCGTATCAACTGATAAAGAGAGCTTGCGTTAGTTTCTGTCAGTCTGACCGTTGATAAAAGAACTTGAGTCGTATAGTTATCTTTAAGTCGACAGATGTACGGCTCAACATGCCTTGAAAAACTTAGCTCAATTGTTGACTCACTATCTGCATAATCACAATATTCAGTCAGGTTTAATGAACGTATAGTATCAGGTGGTGATTTTTTTCCTTTCTTTGGCAAAAGTGGATCGCCAGCCCTTGCAAAGGGTTCTAAAAGTTGGCTCTTTGGTATACTGATGATACTGGATTGTAACTCGCTAGCACCTTCTTTAAGTTGCTTGTAAGCTACAGATATGTCCACATCGGCTATTAATGAGTAGTCTTTGGCAGATATCTTAAAAGACTGGCCTTGTTCCAACATCCTTTTAGAATCAAGCTGAGCTATAGCCATAAACAAGATTCGGCGAGCTGATAAAGGTAGCATAGAGAATGTTGTATTTATCTCATTACGATGACGAATTTTAGTCTTCGGTGTAACGTTAGCTAATTTCATAAAAAATCCTGTTTGACCATCCATTAGCTAAAACATAACCTAAAAGTGAGAACGCGTAAACAACGATTCTCACCCAAAGGTGAACTCATAAAACTAGCCAGTTCACCTTTCGCTCATTGATAGGTGAGCACGGAAAACCCCACACGGCATAACAGCTCACCTTTCAACTTAAGCGACAACTCACTAACGGCATACCGGCTCACCCTTCAATTTTTTATCTTAATAATCTTGGACATATCACATATATCACAGTGATATATGTGCAAATCTAGCGGTTAACTCATCGTGTAAGGAAGGTTTCCATACTCTAAACGGCATAGCAGCTCACCTTTCACGGCACACCGGCTCACCTTTCACGGCATAACGGCTCACCTTAACGGCATAACGACTCACCCTTAGCGGCATAGCAGCTCACCTTTCACGGCATAACGGCTCACCTTTGACGGCATAGGGGTTCACCTTTCACGGCATAGCCGCTCACTTTTGACGGTTTCGGTATTAAGAAAAAAGATAATTAATTAAGAAATAACAGTAGGTTATAAATGTTAAATAAATGTTACTTAAGTCTATTAAGTTAAGATCAAGTTTAAGTAAGTTAGAAGTAAGTCTTTTTAATAAGTAAAAAAAGATCAGTAATACAAAACCCTGTGGATAACTCCCGGCTTCAAAAAACACGGTCAGACCTCCTGATCGCCCCAATATGCTACTGTGTGAACGTGCTCACACTAAACGCCGTGGCAATTCCGCTTCCTCGTTTTGACAGACTACGGCTGCGCTATGCTTGCCTACGCTAGTCAAAACTGCGGCGAGCGGTGGGGAAGATCCGAAATGGATCCTTTTGAGTCTATCTAAAACGCTCTCAGAGGCGCTATACGGGGTTAGGTAATGCAACTCATCACGATAAAGCCGCAAAACGCTCTACAACCGGCTGAGGGCTTTTTAGCTCTCTTCAGCATTGCCACTTGCTTTTGCTGGGCTGTCGCTTAGGCTTACTGGTCGCCGAGCCTCGAGATGCTTCGGCTGTATTTGTTTACATCACAAGGATAATTATTAATGGCTGGAATCAATAACATACAGATGCATCGTATTGAGATGAGTATTCTGTCTCAGTGCGAATTGATGGATTTTGCGATCCTTGAGGCGATCAGTGCCGGTGATGTTGACTATTACGCGCAAACCCAGGAACAGACGATAATTGCCGACGAACGGTTAACCGAGAAAAACGCTTTATGCGACTTAGTTGAGTTTTGCAAAAGCTACTATGACCGTGATTTAGGATTTCAGTCAAAAATGGATGACGGTATTCACTGTTTCTATACTTGTTCAGTCCCGGCGGATAAATTCATTTCCTTTGCTCAGACCTATCCTCCTTTCATTGAGTTCCTCGAGAAAATGAAAGGAATACATGTTGATTTTATTGAAATAAGTCTCCCTGAAAAAATAAAGAAAATAGTCATTGATGAGTTTGTCTATGATGAAGATTCGATTGCAACCATTTTCATGGAAAAGCATAATGATAAAGAAGGGGGTAAATTTTTAATTTATGCCAATTCTAAATACGGATCTAATATAACAAAAATAACATACATGCTAGAACGGCTCTATGATTGCGAAATTGAATTGGCAGCTACTACAAATGCCGTTAAATTAATCTGCCAACGACTAAAAGAAGACATAAAAAACAAAGTTGGGATTAAATATATAAATGAATTAATGGAACCTTTTGAAGATGAATTCCAAAGCTAGAACACGTTGAAAGGTGTTTTTAATGGTGCTATTATGGGTGTTCTAATCTGATGGGTGGAGAGGGTGCATATGTCCTACCAAATCTTAACAACAACGGCGGCGTCTATCACCGACCTGAAAAAAAATCCTATGGGAACCGTTGCCGATGGTGACGGTGAAGCAGTCGCGATCCTCAATCGCAACGAACCTGCATTCTACTGCGTCCCCCCAGAGCTTTACGCCTATTATCGCGAACTGGCCGAAGATGCCGAGTTGAATCAAATCGCTGATGAGCGCATGAAAGATGCCGAGTTTGTGAGCGTTTCTCTCGATGACCTATAAACTCAAGTTCGAAAAACGGGCTCTTAAAGAGTGGGAAAAGCTGGGACACCCGATCAGGGAGCAACTGAAAAAAAAGCTAGCTGAGCGGTTAGAGAACCCACATGTGCCAGCCTCCCGGCTCAGTGGCCGCCAAAACCGCTATAAAATCAAACTTCGGTCATCCGGTTATCGACTGGTTTATGAAGTCATCGATAACGAAATTGTTCTGCTAGTGATCGCAGTTGGAAAAAGGGCAGGGGATGAAGTCTACTTAACTGCCGATAAACGGTAATTCATTAATAACGGTACGCCCCGATTGGCGATAGGAGTACAACATGCAAGAGTTTTCAAAACAGCAGATTATCACCCTTGAGCAAGTCTGTTTGCTACTCGGCGACGGGTGGCATATAGACCGCCTGCAATCTCAGCAATGGCGTCAAGTCTTGCGCTCTCCTGAGTATCGGCATTACAGCATCATAATCACATGCTCATATCACCAGTTTCGGTTGCTGGCCGTCATCGACCACCGCAGCGACAACGTAATTAATATGTCTCATAGTAAAACACCAACCGCGATCAGCCGTGATATCCGTACGCGGTTATTGGCCGGAGCCCTAGACAAACTTGCGCAAGCAGCCAGCGATCGACAAAGAGAGATTGAACGGAAACAGGCTAAAGGTTGGTTCATCGATGCACTGAGCCGCTTAGTCAGCGTCGAACGGCCTCGCTACGGCCACAGCGATAGAGTGTGTGGGTTGAACCATGAAGGGATCAGCGGTGAGGTTCAACATTACTGCTATGAAAACTATAAACTCAACCTCAAAGGGTTAACGATGGATGAAACTATTCGGATCGCTGGATTTATTAGCCAGCTAAGAGGGCAAAGCAATGTCTAAGACCTGCGTCTATCATCATGCCGGTTCCAGCGGCATGAATACGTTCAAAACAGAAGTTTTTAAATTGGATAACGGGCAATTAGAAGTCGTGTTTACACGAATCAAACGTAAACGCTTTCCTGACGGAACAGAAAAAGAATTTGTGGATCAAGTCTCACAGTTTACCGCAAACAGCAAGGAAGAATTAAAAGGGCTAGATTTACCTAAGTTACGTTCAACAAAAATTTTACTCGATTCTGATTTTTTTAAGGGTGAAGAATGATAGTCCCGCGCGGCAACGATATTGCTAAATTGAGAAATCAGTTAGGTTTGACGCAAAAAGAATTGGCTGCATTGTTTGGTGTTACGTTGGCAACGTGGCAGAAAAAGGAGTCTGAAACGTCAAAAGAGACAATTGGCATTCGACCTGGTGAGTATCATTTTTTGCTGTTGTTGGCTGGTGAGCACCCGCAGCATACGATGACACAGCTACAGCCGGAGTTGGTGACGGTACAGAATAAACCTACGGCTGATGAGGTTAGGCGAGCGCGGGAAGAGGCCGGGCTGAGCGTAGAACAAGCCGCAGCACTATTTGGTTGTCTATCGCGCAGCTGGCAGTCCAAAGAGAACCCGAACACGCGCGGAACGCTGACTGTAGGAGAGTATAATTATTTGCTCCTGCTAGCTGGTAAACACCCGTATTTGTCAATTTGATGTCAAAGGCTCGTCCTGCCATTGGGCGCCAGGCATGAAAACACCATCATTTCTGTGCCTGGTCAGCTGTCATTAACTCCATTTTTGATTGTATTAATCCCATTCTGTTTGTCCTCTGCATCCTCCCACGTAACCGTCTGCGCGTGCGCAGTCGCTAACGCCTCGGAAATCACGCTCAAAACGTCGCTGGGCGTCGTTCTGACCGCTCACCGAGGTAAGGGAGCGGTTTACTTGTACGTCGTCTGATGACGCGTATAGGCTTTGCAGGAAGGGGTGGGGTTTTGCTCTATGCAATATTGCACCGCCCAAGGGCGGGTATCAGCGGGTTGGAAATTGTATAAAATTTGGCTTTATAGTGCCGCTTTTCATGCACTTACGTGCATAAACACCTTGCAGCTGATATCAAACGATGTATAATGGTTTTATCAAATCAGCAGTGATTTGAACGGTACGCCCCGATCGGCGCTAGGAATAAAAATATGAACATTCAAGAAGCCCTTAATGTTTTCGGTTTGACTGGTGAAGTTAATCAGGCAGAACTGAAAAAAGCATTTAAACGCCTCGCTGTTAAGTATCATCCAGATAAAAACCCAATCGGCGCAGAAATGATGAAAATGATTAATGCGGCGTATGAATTCCTTACAAATAACCTTGAAAAAATAAAACAATCCCAGTCACCGAATGAAGAAGATGTTTATAACTACAGTGATGAAATTGAAAGCGTATTAAAAACGATTGTGACGTTGGAAGGGGTTGTTTTTGAAGTGATAGGAAACTGGGTTTGGATCCGTGGTGAAACTAAAAGTCATAAAGAAATACTTAAAGCACTAAAATGCAAATGGGCTCCAATTAAAAAAGTGTGGTATTACAGACCAGAGGAACATAAAAGTGTTTTCAACAGAAAAACGCATACCATCGAAGAAATTCGCGAAATGTACGGAACAAATGGACAACGAAAAGCGAAAGGGAAAAGACAGTTAGAAAAAACAAATTAATACAAGGCGGGGAAACCCGCCATTTTTTATGTATTTTCTTTATGCTATTTACCTTGGATATCAAACGATGTATAATGGATTTATTAAGTAGAAGCTACTTAATCGGAACATCCCGAACGATGATAGGATATTAAATCATGGAAATTATTGAAATAAAACTTAGTGAAGTATATGACTTTATCAGTGATGTGAACGAGGTTTTTTGCGCGTTTGAATTGGGTAAGAAATGGATAGTCACTCAAAAATATAATGACAAGCATAGAAAATATACTTCAAACTTTACCTATGATGATGCGCTAAAAAGCGCTGGCATGGGGAAAAAAATAACAGGTTCGAGTAATTTCTATATCATAAAAATTTCAGATTAAAGGAGATTTGTTATGGACGAACAACAAAAGAATGCAATTAGAAAAGTAATGGAACTCCACGGCGAAAACTGGAAAAAGGAACTTAGATATTATTGGATAAAGTCGAGTTATCCAGGTGTGCTATCATCAGTTAGTGGAACGCTGCAACAAATACGGAACCAATTCGGCCCACCTTGGTTGTCAAAGTTCAAAGGATTTAATTAATTTGCCCTTTTAATAGGGAATTTTTATTTAAATATTGCACTGGAGATCAAACGATGTATAATGAATTTATTGAATCAAGAGTGGTTCAGTCGGTACACCCCGTAGGTGATTGGAGTTAAAGATATGAATAATACTACCCGCAACATTGACACCCTCCGCTTAACGCGCTTTGAAGTTGTTTTCATTGCTGAAAATATAACTGGTGAATTGGTTGAATGCCGCAATATCACAAATGCATTAAATCAATACGATGCCGCTTATCTTTTTGGTCAGAACAATGCTCAAAAGAAATATGTCATTAAAGAAGTAAACGAAGTAATTCAACCTTTCTAAAAAAGAAAGCCGGGTTGCGCTAACAATCCGGCTCTCAGGCAAATCTAAGACTGTCGAGGAATTAAAGATGCCAATTGACATTATACAGCTGGCAACACAGCTCGCAAGCGGAAAACAAACCCACATGGTAGATTACCTGCGGGGATATGCGCTATGACCGACAAGGCGCTTTACATGAAGTCAATTCACTGCTACAAGGCGGGCGTTGAACGAATTTTTGAGCACCAATATGGGCTAACGATGGAGGATGTGTCTCTAAGTGAAGATTTTATCGAACAAGCATTTGAGGCAAAAGAGACTCCTGCGCAGCTAGTCGAATGGTTCGGCAGTAAATACGACTTAACTAAAATACAATAAGGGAAGGGGGCTTAGGCTCCCTTTTTTATGCCCGAAAGGGCATGTTAGGGGGAAAAGAACGTAACAGAAGATAGCCGGTGTTTCATTCCCCCGCAGCCGCCGAAGGCGTTACACACTTGCATAGCGCGAAACCCCTCCCTCCGCTCTGCTAAGCCAAAATTAATCTAAGCGACACAGAACCATTTCTAACGCACTTGCAACGGTGAGCGGCCAGGTTGACGCATTGCGTCGGCCTTGGCGTGATTTCCGTTGTCTTGATGGTTTCGCGTAGCGAAAACATCTAGATGCGTTAACTCACTGCTTTATCAGCGAATAATAAAATTAATCAGCAGTATGTGGGCGGTTAGCGGGCTTGCAAAGGATCACAAGTCGAGGCAAAATAGGCGAATTAGCCACATATGACGTCATTTTATTCCGTATATGTAGCAATTTGCCACGCTGCCGGAGGCTCTCGATGAAGGATGAAAGCAAAAAAATACAAATACGGTTAGACCGCGAAGCTGACACGATTTTAAAATCAGAAGCCGCAAAAGCTGGACTCACTCCTGCTTCATTATTAAAAAAGATCGCCATGACAATTATAACTAATAATGAGGCATTCAGCTATGATGCAAAGGATTTTGACTTTGCTGATAACTCTGAAAAATTGAATGTAAAGGTTAGCCTAGAACTCAAAGAAAAATTACAAATTGAGGCTGTTAAAAATGGATGGTCTTTATCAAAGGAATCAAGGTTTAGATTGGCATCATCATTAAGAAGCGATCCGGCTCTTTACCCGGATGAAGTTGCCGAGCTCAGACGTGCGCGAAATGCTGTAGATGTAGTAGGGCGAAACCTTCACTATATTATTTCAAAAAAACAAATGTTAACTATAAACGATGACGGTTTTTGGGAAGACGTTAAACGGCTTAATGCTAATATTGAAGCTTTAAAGTCACAGGTCGATAACTTGACTACATTGGGTATAAATAGAAGCAATTATCGTAAAAGAGGTGCGCGTAATGGGCGTTAGTATTGATAAAGAGTATAAAATCAAGAAAGCCCGAAGTGAAAGAGCAGCGAAAAATCCGCTTGCTCATAAAGCAAGGAATGGTGGTACGGCTTATCATAAGACCGTGAAGCAGCGCATAACCTCCAAGGGTGCTAGTCGTGAAGTGATGGTTAAGATAACCGGCAATGCCAAAACAGCCAAGGGTATAAAAAACTCTATAAATTATATTAGCCGTGAGTCAGAATTAAAATTGAGAGATGATGAAGGGCGTGAATACGAAGGTGGAAGTGATATAACGGACGCTAACGACTATATGATTTCTCCAGAAGATCGGCTAAGAATCGATGATGATAAAAACCCAAATATCTCTCATAACATGATGTTTAACACTAATGCAGTTGTAGGTGTTTCCCAGGAAGATATGCTTGATGCCGTTCAGAACGTAATTAAAGAAAAATACCCTGATAACCGATTCATCATGGCTTATCACAACGATACAGATAATCCACATGTTCATGTGGTTATGCGCATCCCTGATAATTCAGGCGTTAGGATTAACATCCGCAAAGCTGATTTGCGAGATTTACGTTCTGGATTTGCACAGAAACTACAGAACAAAGGTTATAACGTCAAAGCAACTCATAAACATGATTTTGCCCTGAAACATAATTTAAAATCAGAACCTGATCGCACCCGTGATCTTTATGAAGTGGTGGATTTTGGCAGAACACATTTCAAAAATGACCCTAAAAATAAGCGCCAAAACTTCATTCAACTGAAAACAATAAAGGGCGGTAAAGAGGTTACTATTTGGGGAACGAATCTTCCTGGTGAGCTGCTGCGAGAAAAGGTGAATAAGGGCAGCGTCATAAAGATAAAAAAAGAAGGTGAAACGACCGTAAAAGTCCCGTTGTTCGACAAACAAGGAGAGGTGAAGGGCTATAAAGAAACAAAACGGAATAATTGGATTATAGAGAATAAGGGTGTCATGGGTATCGATCGCCATGTCAACTTCAACAAGGTTGAAGTGCTCAGCGACCCGCAGAGGGCTATCAAGCAAGGCATGAGCATTAGGCAGTTCCAGGATGCCAAGATGAGTATCATGAAGCAGAATCAGGAAAAAGTGGGTGTTCGAGTCGGCTTCTTCAAACTCTAAGGTAAACTGCCTAGTCAGTTACAGAAATGCTCTAAATCCAATCAGTAATATATCTAATATATGTTTTTTGTAATATATTTTATATTTTGTAATAATCCTGTTTTTACATATTTTATAGGTGGGTTTTGAAAAATCATATTTCTCACTTTTGTATGCAAGTTATTGATATTGATCGGTTAAGATTAGCGATACAATGATAAAGGAAAAAAGTATTTTTGTTTGCGTTGGGTGGTTGAGCTGATCGATTGATCTAGATATGCATTTACTAATGGTGATATCAACTGCATTTTGTGTATTACATAGAATAAATCGCTGTTTTCGCGTTAAAAAATGGCATAGTGCAATTGATTTTTATGCTTTCCTTGGCCGGAAGTTTTGATATTATATGAATGTAGCAGTATTTAGATAGTTAACAACATGATCGAGTCCCTCCTTCTTCCCCCTCATCTGGATCGGGAATGGCGTCAGCGTGGTATAACATCAATAGAATGTACGCGGCGGCATGGTAGGGTTGTTGATTTTGTCATACAGCGCTAAGACCTGGTTGGCAAAGCCATCATCATCGATATAGAAGTAGCATGTAGGGACGTCGAGGACTTTGGCGAATTGACGTGTCAATTCATAGGTAGGCCGGTTTGTACCATGCTCATATTTTGATATACGAGCCCGTGCAGAAACTTCATCCAGCCCACTGAGGACACCAAGTTTTTCCTGGGATAGACCAGCATACTTACGTGCTACCTTTAATCTCTTCGGAACCATTATAAAACCTGATAAGTAATGGAAACATGGGCACACGTTTACCATCACTTGTTATTTATAATGTTGCCTTTTTAGCAACACCAGAGAATCACCAAACAACAACGAGCGTTGCACATGCCATAGCTTCACATAATGCTGTATATGCGTACAGTTATGACGTGGCGCGTATTGGGGATATCCACCTGGATCGCCTTGGGCGTCAGCGTGGAAAGGAGGTTCTATGAAGGGTTGGTTTCTGCTTTACCACAGCCCGAAAGCGTACCAGCAAATCCTGGCTGGGTTTGAGCGCTTATCGGTCACACATTACACACCAAAGCTTACGGTCATCACCAAGAGGGCGGACAGTAAAACAAGCGTTAGAATCAATCAGCGCCCTTTGTTCCCTGCTTACCTTTTCTTGCACTTCGATCCGGAGGTGGTTCACACCACTAAAATCACGCAGCTCATAGGTGTGAACGAGTTTGTAAAAATTGGAGGAAAAATTCGCCCCTTACCAGAATCCGTCATCGATGGTCTACGGTATCTAGAACTGGCGAAAGTTGATCAAAGTGACCAATCGACATCTTACAGTAATGTGCCTGACGAACTCATGGCAAAACTGGAAGAGATTAACGGACAGAGCGAACCTGTTAATCGAATGGCTTCTCTCATCAGCTTTCTGGATGGTTTCGTCAGAAACGCGCATTAATATCTTTTTCAAAAGCCTCATTTATACAACACCGTTGGTTTTTATCAACGGTGTTTCTTTTCATCCTTATCAGGAGTATCCATGTCATCTAACCCAGGCCTTGATCGAATAAAAAAACCTTCTTCGGCGGGAGGCGTCATTTATATCGGCGCTGCCCGAAAGCAAGTTGTAGAAAAGCTAGCCATTGAAGTGTCATTTATGACGGGAAAACAAATAACAACGGCTCAATTCTTCCAATATCTTATCGATCAGCAAGGCGAGAGAGTAAAGAACGATATTATTAAGGCGTTCAGTAGAGAAGAATAAAAGCCGCTACCATTTGGAGCGACTATGCATTTAATTATTAGATACACATGGCATTCTATTTTCATTGCCCTGCTTTTTTTCTGGTCAATCCCATTATATATTTTATTTAGATAGAGGTTGTTATGATTTCAGCCACAACATTTATCGCACTTGCGATGCAGTGCGCGGCCACTGTACACCCTGATACAGCGATGGATGTTGTTAGGGTGGAGTCTGGCTTTAATCCCTATGCAATTGCAGAAATAATTCCAAAAGACCTCAGAAAGAAAAACGGCAAAAGCGTCATAACCTATCTGCCTAGTAATAAGGCGGAAGCGCTGTCTATCGTAAAATCAATTGAGTCTAAAAAACGGCGATACTCAGTGGGGTTGATGCAAATAACAAGTTCCAATTTTAAGAAGTTTAATGTTAATGCCGAAAAGTTATTCAATCCGTGTATTAACTTGGCTGTGTTCGAAAAAATCATCACCGACTGCTACATCAGGGGAGAAACGCTCAAGAATGCTTTGAGTTGCTATTACTCCGGGAATTTTATAACCGGGAATAAAAAGGAGTCTGAATTCAATCAGACGAGTTACGTAGAACGTATTGGCTATCTCGATTCACCAGGGAAAAAATATATTGTACCCAGCACTAAGGAAGATAAGGGGGATGTAAAGAAAGAGGAAGTAGGCGAGAAAGGAAAGGCATCGAATGAACCGACCATCATATATCCATCACGTCTTATTCGTGGTGATTTACAACTTTCAAAAACTTAAAGGAAATTCTATGTTCGCTAAAAAAAAACTGTCCACTATCAATACCGTTATTCTGTTCGCTTTGATTTCCGTTAGCGTCAATGCGAACGCTGCCAACGGTTTTGATAAAGTGAACACGATGCTGAATGCGGTCATCGCGGGGTTGCACACCATTGCTATCGCGACTGCAACCCTGGCTGGTCTATGGGTTGGTTTCAAAGTGTTCTTTGATGGCCGCTCTCTGATGGAAATGAAGAACGTCATCATAGGTGCCGCTATTGTTATTGGTATCTCTGAGTTCGTGGCCTTGGTCATTTCCTAATTAAGCAAGGGGTAACTATGGCTACCGTTTTTAAAGCACTAACCAGACCTCCGCTATTAATAGGGGTGCCTGTTGCCCCTGCTTTAATAGTTTTTTTTGCTCTTTTCATGATTGGTCTTATTTTTACTAAGTTCATCTGGGCGTTGATCCCCATTGTCTTTATTTTCATGCGAAGGAAAACATCTAAAGATGAGCATTACTTTGACTTGTTGTTTCTTTGGATAAAAACAAAGGGGAATGCAGTCATTAATAAGTTTTACGGCGTGACAACGATAAGTTGCCAAAACTATGACGCCGTTGATGTTACGGAGTTTATAGAGGCTATGAAGTTAAATCAAAGAGCGCCATTGGAAACAATAATTCCCTACTCGTCACATATAGACAAGGAGATTATTAAAAATCGCAAGTCTGATTTGGTTGCAACATGGGAAGTTGATGGTGAGCCGTTTGAATGCCAAACTCAAGATGTGTTAGATATGTTGGCTACTCAACTCAATAAAGGGATCGTGTCGTACTCAGGTGAGGCCGTAACTTTCTATACGCATAAGGTGCGCCGTAAATTTTACGATCACTTCGACTCATCATCTGGTAATGCTTTTGCTGATAAAGTGTCCTTACTCTATTATGCAGGTATAAAAGCCAAACCTTTCTATCGGACTAGCATTTTCGTGACATTGTGCTTTATTCCGTTCAATAAAGAAGAGAAGGTAGAGAGAAAAACGAAGGGTGACCGCTTTAAAAAGAAAACGCAGCATGACGCCATTTTAAGAATGAACGAATTGCGTTCTTCGGTTGAAAGCATGTTACAGCGCTACCGACCGAAAGCATTGGGGTTATTCGAAAAAAACAACCGTGTCTACTCTTCGCAGCTTAGTTTTTACAACTATCTCATCACTGGAGATTGGCAAGATGTTTTAGTCAATAACACGCCATTTTATGAGTTAATTGGCAATGCTGACATTTTTATTAGTTCTGACTCAGCACAAGCTAATAATTTTGATCGACGTCGTTATTTCCGTTCTATCGAAATCAAGGGTTTTACAAAGTTAACTGAACCGGGATTGTTAGATTCACTTCTATACGAACCTGTTGAATATGTGCTTACTCAATCCTTTACTAGCATGACAAAGGCTGAGGCGAAAAAAGCCATCAATGACCAGGAAAAACGGCTTCAAAGCACTCAAGACGATGCTGTAGAAGAAAAGGAAGATCTCGAAATAGCCAAGAGTATGCTTACCTCTGGGGATATCAGTTTTGGGCTGTATCATTACTCTCTGATTGTATATGCAGACTCGTTAGAACAACTGGTTAAAGATACCAACCAAATCCGCTCAACGCTTACAGATATCGGCCTGATCGTAACGCTGTCAACGTTGTCGTTGTCGGCTGCATTCTGCGCTCAATTGCCTGGTGTTTACCACTTGAGGCCGCGCTTGGTGCCGGTGAGTAGCCAGAACTTTGTTGAGCTCACTTCTTTCCATTCGGTGATGAGTGGGAAAAGGGATAAAACCCCCTGGGGTGAAGCCATTGTCATTGCCAAAACCAACAGCCAGGCACCGTACTATCTGAATGTTCACAACTCAATGCTGGGGCAGGATGATTTCAACCGTAAGACAACAGGTAACGTTAAGATCATTGGTACAACAGGCTCAGGTAAAACAGTCCTGCTTACATTTTTGCAAAATGCGTTTCAGAAGTACGCAAATCCTGAGAGCTTTTCTCCACAGGCTAAAAATAAGCGCATGACTACGGTGTATTTCGATAAAGACCGTGGGGCTGAACTCAACGTAAGAGCGCTTGGTGGTGAATATTTTCGTGTAAAAGCGGGTGAATCAACGGGCTGGAACCCGTTCAAGCTGGAACCGACTAAGCGTAACCGTGTTTTTGTCAAAAACTTGATGAAACTGATAGTTACTCGACGTGGTGAAGTATTAACTGCCAGGCAAGAAATAGACTTGTACCAAGCGGTCGATGATGTGATGGACTTGCCAAAAGAACTGCGATCTTTTGGCATTACACGCGTACTTGAAAACCTCAATGAATCAACTACTGTTGAAGCACAGGAAAATGGGTTATGTATACGTTTGTCGCAATGGGCAAAGGGAGCCGATTTTGGTTGGGTCTTTGATAACGATGTGGACTCATTTGATATTAGCAATATTGATAATTTTGGTATCGATGGCACGGAGTTTCTCGATGATGAAGATACGCGTTCCCCGATAGCGTTTTACCTCCTTTATCGTGTTACCAGTTTGCTGGATGGTCGAAGACTGGTTCTTATTCTCGATGAGTTTTGGAAGTGGCTGGCAAATGATGCTTTTGCTGACTTTGTATATAACAAGCTTAAAACCATTCGTAAGTTAAACGGTGTCGTTATTTTCGCAACACAATCTTTGGATGAGGTATTAAAACATAAAATATCCAAAGCCACGCTTGAGCAGACCTCAACGGATATTTATTTGGCGAATCCTGCGGCAGACTACAATGATTATGTTGAAGGTGCTAAGGTAGACCCGGTGCATTTTGAAATTATTAAGAATATTGATCCGGAATCACGGCAGTTTTTAATCGTTAAAACTGCTTTGCGCAAAGGGGATGTGCAAAAGTTTGCTGCACTGGTTTCTTTTGATTTATCGTGCTTGGGCGTTTATACAAAAGTATTAAGTGGTAGTGAAGATAATCTAGAAATATTTGACTCTATTTTCCAACCGGGTATGAAGCCAGATCAGTGGCTGGATGCCTATCTTAACTTAGCTTTATAAGGTGAATGAAATGGCTAAGCGTAAATTAATCGCTGGTTTCGTTATTGCTGCTGTATTAAGTGGTTCTTTGCCTGTTTATGCAAGCGGCATTCCGGTTATCGATGCTGCGGCTATGGCAGCAAATGCAAAACAGTGGGCGACAGAGGCACGGCAGTGGATGGATACCGCCCAGCACTACCGCTCTCAAATCCAGGCTTACAAAGATCAGCTCATGACGGCAACCGGGTTGCGGGATATTCAAGGCTTGGTCGCTCAGGGGCAAAGCCTGAAAAACGATATCGTCAACCTTCAAAAGCAAGGGATCAGCTTAAATGATCTGTTGACGTCGAACAGTGCTCCAACTGGGGCGCTGGATAGTCTTTATAATAAGTATAAAGACTTTGATGTATGCGACGTGAAGCAAGCACAAAGCTACATCAATATCTGCAAGCAAGAAACAGTCAACAAGGTATGGGCGATTGAGCAGACCACCGAAGTACAGGGTAAAATCAACACCGCGCTCAATGACATTGCTTCTTTGTCCAGTCGCATCGCCGGTTCGAAGGATTCGAAAGAATCACAAGACCTGGCTAACGCCATCCAGGCGAAAAGCGTTCAGCTCAACGTGCTCTCAAATCAATGGGAAATGAACATGAAGGCATCGGAGCAGCGTGATAAGCTGTTGCAACAGAAACGCGAAAAAGCGTTTCGGCAGCAACAAATAAATGCACCGTTACCTACATTTGGAGATTTGGGGTCATGAAGAAGATTATTTATATAGGAGTTGTATCGATCTTTGTTGGAGTTCTCTCGGGATGTAATGATGAACCAAAATCGGAAGCTTGGTACAAAAGCCATCCAGAAGAAACGTTCAATGTATATAAGGAATGTATTGATTCTGGAGAGGCAAGTCAAAACTGTGAGAACGCCAGAAAGGCCGCTATTAGTTTTGCTCGTTCTGGTAATGCTGAACTGGAAAATAAATTCCTACCACTAATGCGAAAGTAGATAGAACAATTTAGCCCTGAATTTTCAGGGCTGATTTCTTAGGAGATACTTATGCCTGGCGAAGCCACAGATTTTTTCCAATCTATGGATAAACTTGTCATGAATACGATTGAAAGCTCAACCCAAGGTAAAATGGCTTTTTATGCTGGGCTTTTCTCTTCTCTGATTCAAGCTTCTATAACATTATATTTGCTTGTGCAAGGGTATCGTATTATGGCAGGTAAGCTTCAACGCCCCGTTGAAGACACTGTTTTTGAAGTGGGGAAGTTGGGGGTTATTATCGCATTCTTACAAAATGGAGGTGGACTCCTAGACCTTTCTATAAGCGCCTTAGAAGGGCTCAAAACAGGTTTATCCGGTTCTGATAACGCTTGGTTTTATCTTGATCAGTTATGGTTTAAAGCCCAGCAAATCAGTGGTACTCTTCTAGACTTAGACTCTTCAACTTACGTAAAAATGGAGGGCGGGATTGGTTCTATTCTTGTATGGTCTGGAGTCCTGGTGGCGTTATTATTAACAACGATTGTATTCTTAAGTGCTGAAATTACGATACTGCTATTAACAGTTACCGCCCCAGTGTTTATTTTTTGTTTGATGTTTGGCTTTTTAAGAACTATGTTTAATAACTGGTTACAGTCCATTTTTTCCTCAATCCTAACATTGATGTTTGCTACATTGGTTCTCTCATCTGGAATAAAGTATTTAAATGGGGTATTGGAAACCATAAAAGCATCAGCTAATGAGTCTAACCTAATTACAATGGGGGCTATGGCAGGTGCTGCTGGTGTTATATGTGCATTTGTAGTTTGGTTATCCTCCAAATTTGCTGCGCAATTAGCTGGTGTTGGCCTCGAAGGTGCTGTTCAAGGAATGGCTGCTGTGGGATTGTCGGTTGGTGCTTTTGGTGCAGCAAAAGCTGCTGGCGGTGTTGCTCGTGGAACTGTTAACGCTGGCCGTGGCACCATCGAAGGTTCTAAAGGAAAATCCTGGAAGCAAAGAGAGTCATCCGGGCTGTCTGCTGGAGCTGGCTATGGAACTGGTCGAGTTGGCCGTGCAGTCGTTCAAAAAGTCATTGCTCGGAATAATTCACGCGCGTCCTGATAACCATTAATCCACTTCACAGTAATTAAAATTTCCATTAGGTAATTCTCATGAATAAATTAATTGTCATGGTGCTTGTCTCCGTCTTAGCTGGCTGCGCTTCAAATTCCCCGTTACCACCATCTGCAACGGGTGAGTTGGTTCCTGTTAATTCGGTGGAGGTGTTCAATAATGTCTAAAGTTGCTGAGACGATAAAAACCGCTCAAGGATTCGAGAGAAAAAACATGGAGCGCGATGAGCGTGATAAAAAAGTTGGGTTTTTTATCGGTGCCGTTGGTGTGTTGATTGCCATTCTTTCTATTGTCGCCATCCTTATTTTAATTCCGTTAAAAGAAACCAAAATTAGTCTTTATATTTTGGATAAAGCAGCAGGTACTATTACTAAAGTCAGCGAGTTTACAGAAGAGAGCATTTCCGGGGACTTGGCTACTAATAAAGTTAATGCTGAAAACTACATTGAACTGCGCGAGCGCTATAACTATTTTTCATTACAAGACGATTATAACCGTGTTCAGGCTTATAATTCGGATGATGTGAATAAAGAGTATCTTTCAGTGTTTAATGGAAAAAACGCTCCTGATGTTATTTATCGCAATGCAGATAACACGGTTCGAATTAAAGTGATTTCAGATTTTATCACGGAGGCGACCAAACCTGACCTTCTTGCAACGATCCGTTTTAAGAAAACCATTCGTAATGTTAAATCGGGTATTGAGCGTGATGAGTATTGGGTTGCACGTTTCACGTTCCGCTACGTTCCGACAAAAGATCTCACAGAAGAGCAGCGTGACATCAACAAGCTGGGTTTTGTTGTTACCAGCTATGAAGCTGAAAAAGAAAACGGGGTAACGCCATGATGAAATATGGAGCCATAGCTCTGGTTTTGGGCGGCTTCCTGATGACGCAGACGGCCAATGCAGCCGTATCGCCCAGCAGTCGAGGCTATGACAGCAGAATGCAGCAGGTCAGCTACAACGCCTCTAACACGACGGTGATCACTGCCGGTGTCGGTTTCCTGTCTACATTGGTATTTGACGACGATGAAACAGTTCTTGATGCACGTCCGGGGTTGGAAAAGGGCTGGGACATTAAGAAAGACGCTAACCGGGTGTATATACGTGCCGTTCCTGTCACCCAGCCGGTTCCTGGTGAGAACGGCCAGCAGGTGAATCAGGTGTTCGAGCCGACAAGTAAGGATTGGGTGACTAACCTCTTTATTGTCACGACCAAGCGTTACTACAGCGTCGAACTGCACGTTCAGGAGCCCGGTAAGCCATCTGGAACGATTTCTTATGTGGTCAGCTACACCTACCCACAGGAAACTCGTGCCAAAGCCGCAAAAATGGAAGCAGCGCGACTTAAAGAGTTGCAGCAACAACAAGAAAACCAACGCATTGAGAAATCCCTGGCTAACGCGCAAGCGCCTCGTAATTGGGAATACTACATGCAGGTTGGTAAGGACAGCGGCATGATCACGCCAGATTTTGCCTATGACGATGGCCGGTTTACGTATATCGGCTTTTCACCTGTGAAAAAGCTCCCTGCTGCGTTTATGTATTCCAATGGGAAGGAAATTGCTACCAGCCCTGGTATTAAACAGAAAGGGAATTACAAAGTCATCGTGATCCCTCAAACCAACCCCTCGTTTGTTTTGCGTTATGGTAATGCAGTAATTGGCTTGGTTAATAAAGGTTTTGGAAAAGTCACGGTTAAAGATGGTACGACAGTTTCACCAAGCGTCGAACGTGTGGAGGTCAATAATGAGTAATGACAATAAAACGCCTGATGAAATCGAACAAGAGTTGCTGGAAAGAGAAGAAAAGCCGAGAAGTGAGACACCTCCAACACAACAGCGAGAAAAAACCGTCGCAGAAATAGAACAGGAACTTCGAGAGCGTCAAGAAAAAGAAGCGCGGGAAAATGATGTTGAAGACGAGGTGTTAACTCACCAGCCGGAAGTAATTAAACTCAAGAAAAGCAAAAAAGACCGTGTATTGAAAGGGATGTTTTTTTTCACTCTGGCTTTAATCATTGCGGCGGTTGTCGGACTTAAAATTTACCAAAAATATAAGTCGCCGGATAATACGGATAAGCAAGAGTCCGTTAAATCCACGGAGGGAAGCGTAAACCGCCGTAGCGATCTCGGACAGGGTGTTGACCCCTTCAAACAAGAAGATCCGCTTAAAGCAGAGGCGACAGTAACCACGCCTGAAGGAGAAGTCGTTGCCGCTAGGCCGGGCGCACCGTCACCGATGGTGTTCTCCAGGGCGCTGGCTGTTGTCAGTGATAGCGCCTCATCATCAAGTCAACCTGGTGGCTCTACGCGCAAACAGGAAACACAAGAGGACGACAAAGCAGACTCAGCATCATCATCTAAAGGTGGGGATGCGATCGCTGCGTCAGAGGGCGATGAGGGCGTTCTACAGGCGGTGAGGCGTATACCGTATAACCCAGATCTCTAT
This sequence comes from Serratia sp. J2, assembly GCF_046269175.1. Classification (NCBI taxonomy): domain Bacteria; kingdom Pseudomonadati; phylum Pseudomonadota; class Gammaproteobacteria; order Enterobacterales; family Yersiniaceae; genus Serratia; species Serratia sp. J2. The sequence goes on along the minus strand of NZ_JBKABN010000035.1, from coordinate 19,159 downwards.
TTACCGGAGAACACGCCGTTGCCGTGTGCACTGACTCGGCGGTTTATTTCAGACGTTGCCGGTAAGCTGCAATGCCAGTTGACGGAGGATGTGTATAGCGCCAGCAAGAATACCAAGCTGCTTGATAAAGGCACTGTAGCCACACTGGTCTATAAAACGGGCACCCTTCGCCACGGGCAGGCGCGTGCGTTCGTCATTGCGACCAAGCTGAGAACGCAACAGCCGCCGTTCCTGGATATCCCGCTTGTTGATACTGCTGCTGCGGGCGAGTTAGGTGAAGCAGGCATGGACGGCTGGGTAGATACACATTTCTATGACCGGTTTGTTGGGGCGATGATGCTGGGGATTATTCCCGACATTGCCAATGCCGCGACGGACAGCGCTGGTAAAAAAGACCGTAATACCGATTACACGGAAAACAGCCGTCAGGCGTTTGCTGATATGGCGAAAACCGCTTTTGAAAACAGTGTCAATATCCCACCAACGATTTACAAAAATCAGGGCGAGATCATCACGCTGGTAACAGGTAGGGATATCGATTTCTCTAAAATATACCGATTGCAGTATAAGCGGGGGTAACATGGCAAAAAATGAAAGTCTTGAGTATCAAAAGAATAAAATGTTCGGTGGTTTTCTCAACCAGCAAGGGTTGACGGAAATTGCAGTTAACCGTCCAAATGAACTTTTCACAAAGATTTCTGGCAAATGGAATCGACATGATGTTGATATGCCACTAGATGATTGCGAAAAGTTTGCGCGTCAATTAGCAAACTTTCATAAAGATGAAATTAGCAATATAAAGCCAATTTTATCGGCAACCTTAGAGTCGGGGGAACGTGGTCAGGTAATATTCAATCCCGCGTGTGAGCGGGATACAGTGTCTATTACACTTCGAAAGCCGTCCTATGTTCAAATTCCTCACCAAAAATACATAGATTCTGGTTTTTATAATCGAATTTCAGGAAGGGAGCAGCATAGTAGTCGTAATGCTGAGTTATTGCAGTTATACCGCGATAAAGATTTTCCTGCGTTTATGGAAAAGTGTATTGAATACGGTAAGACGATGGTTTTTGTTGGTGAAACCGGTTCGGGTAAAACAACGTATTTGAAAACGCTGATTGATTATATCCCACTCGATTTGCGGATCATTACACTCGAAGATAACCCGGAAGTGAAATTCACTCGTCATAAAAACTATGTCCATCTTTTTTATCCCAGTGAATCGGGGAATGGCGCAGATGAAATCGTAACATCCAGCTCGTTATTACGTGCTAATTACCGCATGAACCCTGACCGTATTCTGCAAACCGAAGTGCGCGGCGGGGAAGCCTGGGATTTCTTAAAAATCGTAACGTCCGGGCATGAGGGGGCAATTACGAGTCTCCATGCTGGCAGTCCTTATGAGGCTATCATGGGCTTGATAGAGCGCTGTTATCAGAACAGCGAATGCAGAATGCTGCCGTACAGTGTTATTCTCAGTAAGGTTTTAAACTGCATTGACGTTATTGCCAGTATCCAAGTTGAGGGCGATGTTCGCCGGATCGGGGAAATTTACTTCAAGGACGCCGATAAAGAGGCGTATCAGAAGAGGTTCCGAGATGAAATATTTTAACAAACAACAGTGGATATTTCTTATCGTTGTCACACTGCCTATAGTCTGGATGATTGCTACCGTTGCTGTTTATCCGTTAAACGGTATCGGGGTTAAAGGGATATACAAAACCTATCGATTCGGCATGTTATGGCAAATCTTGACCGGAGATAATATTCGATTTGATATTAGATTGAGTGCCATTAAAGCTTTGGGAATTGGATTTGTCGGCTCATTGATGCTTTTTGTCATTGCGTTATTTTCTGGCAATAAAAGTAATACTAATTTGTACGGTGATGCAAAGTTTGCCACTGAGGCTGACATACGGCGTTCTAAAGTGGTGACGTGGGGTGATGAATCCAAAGGCGGCGTTATCATTGGCCGCTTCAAAGGCAAGCTTCTTCGATACATCGCCCCTGATTTTATCTCTATGGGAGCAGGTACACGCGCCGGTAAGGGGGCCGCTGTTGTTATTCCTAATCTCTTGAGCTGGCTTCACTCGATGATTGTGCTCGACCCGAAGCAAGAGTGCTACATGATAACTAGCAAATTCCGGCAACTCATTCTCGGCCATGCTGTTTATCTTCTCGACCCATTCAGCAGCAAGACACATGGCTTTAACCCGCTTTTCTACATTGACCTCGGTTCTGAAAAAGGTGCCGGGTATTTGAAAAATTTGGCCGAAACCGTATGGCCGTCTATCGGTTTGACTGGCCCAGAGGCGCACTTTAACAGCGCGGCCAGCCGGGTGTTCGTGGGGTTCACCGAGTTACTATATTTTTTGATTAAGTACGACCAGAAATACCTGAAAAACATTGGCGTTAAGCCGGTGTTTTCAATCGGTACGGTTCTAGACCTCTACTATGCCGTAGACCAAGAGGCATTATTGAGTGAAAGGGAAGAGTTACTCTCGTTCGCCGAAGGGAACTCCAATGATACTTACATTATTACCGACTCTCTCAATAAGATAAAAAAACTGTTTGAAGCCGAGGGCGAAGCAAAATCCAGTATGGAGGAAACATTCCAGAAAAAACTAGATTCGTTTACGCTACCTCTCTTTAGGGCCGCAACCGATCGCAATGATTTTGATTTGCGAGATTTACGGAAGAAGAAAATCACTATCTACATCGGTGTAAATGCCGATGACGCTAAAATTGCTGATTCCTTCCTGAATCTTTTTTTCAATTTTGCGATTGACGTCAGTATGAGAGAAAACCCGGACTTTGTGCCGGAAAACAAAGATGATGTGTTGTTTTTACTCGACGAGTTCCCTTCAATTGGGGCAATGCATTACATCAAAAAAGCTTCTGGTTTTATTGCTGGGTTTAAATTGAAGTTGCTGACTATTTATCAAAATATCGCGCAGTTAATCGAGATCTACGGGTTGTATGGTGCGAAATCACTGATGGCTAATCACCCTTGCCGGGTTATTTATGCTGTTAGCGAAAAAGAAGATGCTGATGAAGTGTCTGCAAAACTAGGCTATACCACAGTAAAAAATAAAGGGAAAAGTCGAAATATGGCGTTGCATTCTACCACTCGAGGGGAATCAGAATCAGACGCGCAACGTGCGTTGGTGCTTCCTCAAGAGCTTGGTACGTTGAAATTTGATGAGGAATTCATTCTTCTCAAAGGGGAAAACCCGATTAAGTGTAATAAAGCTTTCTACTTCAACGATTACTACTTTATGGACAGACTGATTTCGGTATCTCCAAAGCTTGAGCATGAAGTTAAAAGTTTGAATAAAGGCGTGGCCGTTGGTAGACCTGGACTCAAGTATCCATCAAAAGAAATCATGCTTTCATTAGGTGAGTTGGAAGCAGAACTGTTTTAAAAAATGAGGAATGATAATGAAACTGATTAAATTGATATTGGTTTCCGGGTTGCTTGCTGGGTGTTCGTCTCCGCCGCCACCGACGCCGGTCGATTGGGGTAAGAAGCCTACGGCTATGAACGGAACTTTACCGGAATGGAAAGAAAACTTTGTTGTTAATCCTGCTCCATATGTAGAAGGGAAATGGTCTAGAGTTATTCGCAACTTTTCAGAAGATACACCATATGGCATTGATGTTTATTATGCTGTTGCGCACTCATCTTTTGTTAAGGTATCGGCTAGCAATACGAATTCATTTTTTAATGCCAAGCTTTGGTTGCAAGTTCACGGAGCGAAAGGAGTGATACAGTTCGAAAAAAATAAAAGCTGTATAACCTGTAACGACACTGATATCTTTTTGTTTAATGGCATTAAACCAGATGTGGTAATGGCTAAAAAAACAAAAGCTGTTGGGGAGCAAGGTGGTTTTAAGGCGAGTAAAAAGGTAGTGAAGAATGCTACTGTGCTGAAAAAACCACTGATAAATCCTATAAAACAGACAGAGCAACCAAGCACGAAAAAGATGGATAGCAGTGCAACAGGGAAAAACCCATTTACTGGAAAAGCGAATAAAAAAACTAACGTACCAATCAAAAAACCACAGCCTGTTAGTCTCCCTATCTGGCACGGAGAAGTGGGTTCGACGCTAAAAGACACGGTGTTCCGTTGGTCTGCGTCTCAAACCTGCGTTGGCGGCGGAAATTGGCGTGTTATTTGGGATACCCCGGTAAATTATCGTATTGATGCACCGTTACGTTTTGAAGGGGACTTTAAAGCAGCATTGAACGGCATATTTGGTCTGTACCAATATGCGCAAAAGCCGCTGTATGCCCTCACGAACAGTATGCAGTGTTTAATTAAGGTTACTGATAAGGGGTAGAACTCGATGGGCTACCTTCTGTTTTCGCTCTTTCTCGTTATTTTTTCTTTTGTGGGCTACATCGATAACCGACAAGCTTTTGAGCAAGAAAATAGGCAGATAGAGACAATTACAACACAACGCGCTATTGATACCGTAAGGCTTATTAACGCCATAAATGATTATATTTATGACCACCCTGATGTGATTGATGGTGATAACCCTATTGTGTTACCTCATAGCCAAGTAGGTATTTCAGTTGATCCGGCAATAAATAATGTCATTTTTAGAAAGCGGGTATATGTCTGGCAAATGCCAGAAAAGGGATTAATGAAAGCATTGAAAGTACAAACGCTGGCCTCTGCCTTGCTTGGTGAGGTTAAAAATCGGCGACTCATTGATAACGGGAACGTTGATATGGGAGTAGAGGTTCCCACTCAAATACCCGAAGGCGCAATAGTCTATTTAAATTAAATTGGAACGAACTCATGAAATTAAAAAAACTGCTTCTGACATGCCCAAGTGTGCTTGTTACGGCGGCTCTACTCAACGGTTGCGCCAGTGTCGATCGCATTAATAACACGATGGATCAGGCCGGTTTAGACTATGACCGGGCGCAACGTCATATGTCTAACCTACAGGCACAAAAATCGGTAGTGAAAGAGACAAATGTACAGTGGATTAATACGATGCCAATTATTGAACAGCGCACAGTAAATAAGGCGGCCCCTGGGTGTTCAATCACACTTAACCGACAGGGGAGTATCTCGCTCAGCGAAATAACACAACGGATCACGTCGGTATGCGGCGTACCTGTGACGATCTCGCCTGATGCGACGATGGCGTTGGGTGGTGTCAGTGGCGGGAAGACAGAACAGATCAGCGGCAGTATTCCTGCACCTGATGCAACCGGCATGGTGCCGCTGGCGGCAATGGGGGGAGCAACAAAAACGGTCGTTACAGGCACTGGGAACACCTTGAACGGTTTGTACTGGAGTGGCTCATTATCCGGCTTGCTGGATACCATATCCAGCCGGTTAGGGATTTCCTGGCGTTATGAGCAGGGCCGTATTTTCTTCTATTACCTGGAGACGCGCTCTTTTGCGATTGCCTTCATGGACTCGAAAGCGGATTTCAACTCAAAAGTGGTCAGCGGCACAACGTCTTCGGCTGGAAATACCGGTGGGGGTGGCGGCAACAGTATTGCCGGGGATTCGAACACCTCTCAAAGCACGACAATGGAAATCAAAAGTTCGCTTTATGCCGATCTACAGGAGTCGGTTAAGTCCATGCTTACCCCAACATCTGGAAGGATGTTTTTGTCCGCTGGGGTAATGACCGTAACCGACACACCGCAGGTGTTGGATGCGATCGGTAAGTTTATCGAGAACCGCAATAAAGAGCTTAATCGCCAGGTCGTGCTTAATGTTGAGGTGCTCAGCGTTGAAAAACGTTCTCAGGATCAGTTAGGCATAGACTGGAACGCGGTGTTCAGTAGCGGCAGTATCGGCGCTACGTTAGGCAGCGCTTTTACCGAAGCAGCCGCCAGTAGCATGACCGGCGGATTGTCGATCGTTGATGGGAAGCTGGCAGGTTCGAAAGCCTTTATTAAAGCCCTTTCCGAGCAAGCCAGGGTGAGTGTTGTAACCCAGCAGGCCAGTACAACAACCAATATGACGCCGTTGCCGATGCAGGTTGCTGATCAGGAGGATTACGCCGCCCAGGTCAGTACCAACTCTACGGCTAACGTAGGGACATCAACCTCTATCACACCCGCGACGATTACCACCGGCTTTAACATGACGTTGTTGCCTTACATCATGCCGGATGCCAACAACTTGCAACTCCAGTTTTCTATCAGTCTGTCCGATTCGCCGACCCGGAGAACATTCACCAGCGGCGACAGTTCGGTGGAACTGCTGAAAACCAAACTGAAAACGGTCAATCAGCGCGTCAATATGAAGTCCGGTCAAACAATCGTACTCAGTGGGTTCCAGCAAGGGAGCCGTAAAGGCAGTAAGCAGGGCGTAGGCAGCGCGAATTTCTTTGGCTTGGGTGGCGGGTATAACGGAGAGAATGACAACACCTTGCTGGTGATCCTCATAACACCAACCATCTTGCAGGGGGAATAAATGGGAGCCGTTCAAGACAATGCCAACGTGTGGCCGCTCGTCAGAGGGAAAACTGCTTATCTCGCTGGCGTAAATTGGGTGCCGGTATCCACCCGTTATCGCAAAAATATCAAGGGGCTGGCAAGACGCCAGGGCGCTGACAGGGTTGTCACCTATTCTTATCAAAATCAGGATACCGGGCGCGAATATGTGGCCGGGTTAATCAACCTGGCCGATCTTGGTCAACCGGTTCAAGCGGTGAAAGGTGTTTATGCCCTGGCGCTAATGGTTATTCCTGTATTGGAGCAAGCAGGGTACGCCATTATTAACCTTGCCCCTGACGTTTACACCTTCGTTGGTTGTGTCGATGGTGTGCTGATGAACGATGTTGTCGGCGACAAATCGGCGATTGAGCAGGCGCACCACACATTCCTCCAGTTTAACCCGGAGCCAGAAACGGGCTGGCGGTGCTATGCGCCGCCGGAGTTTGGTTTAGAGGGCTGCTCAGTCTTCGATTTGGACAGCCTTCTGGATGTTAAAAAACTCCCCGCATCGGCGCGGTTTCAATCGGTGTCCGCGAAAAAACCGCTCACTTGGGTAATCGTTCTGACGCTTGCCTTATGTGGCAGCTATTACGGCTACCGTCTTTATGCTGATCACGAGGAAGCCTTACGGCTCAAAGCCGCCCACGAAGCCTATTTACAGGCGCAGCAGGCGGCTCAGGAAGCAGCAACGCAGGTCACGGCACCTTGGGAAAATGCGCCAAGTGTCAAAAGCTTCGTTGCTGCCTGTTCGGCACACTGGCAAGCAGCGCCTTTATCCCTGGCGGGGTGGTTATTCAGTGAAGCTGAATGTGCGCAGGTGACAGGGAACCAGGGCCGTATCCGACTGGCCTACACCAAGCCGGAAGGTGGCACTGTGGGCGATTTCGCTTTCCGGGTTAAGCGGTATTTCGACGGTGAATACACGCCATTCTTTAACGTCCCTGGGCCGGGGGATCTGGGAGGGTTTACGCAGTCTGTAGAACTGCTGGCAAGCAGGGATAACAGACCGCTGCCAAGTGCAGATATTCAGGTGCAGCGTATGACTACGTTCGCACAGCAAACCCGCCTACAGTTTACCTTTGCGGAGGAAAACAACCGTATTACCAATGAGGCCGGTGTAGAAACGCTCTTGCCCTGGCGAGTGTTCACAATGTCATTAAAAACCGATATTCCCCCAACGTTGCTCTTCTCGGGACTGGACGATACAGGCGTTCGATTGAGCGCTATCAAGCTATCGCTCCAACAGGGGCGGTTGACGTATCAAATTGAAGGAAAATTCTATGCTAAACAGTAAATTAGTTCCGGGATGGCTTGTTCTGGCTATTTGTGGCCTTTGGGGACAATTGCCCGCTTATGCAGCGACAAATGAGTTACCAGCGTCTCCACCGGCGCAGGCGTTAGAAAAGGTCGAACTGCCGAAAGAACACACTCAAACAGTGGAGCAGGGTGATGAGGGGAAGGATTTTACTCTTCGCCGCCTGGAAAAAATTCAGGCTGAGACGGTGATCGTAGAAGCGCAGGTTGCTCGAGCAAAGGCCATGAAATCCCTAGTGGACAGCGGTTCATCGGGCAGTGTGCCGGATGTGATGGCGGGAACGGCTGCGGTGGCGGTCAATGTGTCACAGATGAAAAGCAAAGCGATGCCATTACCGCAGATCAATGAAATTTATGGTACAGGCAACCGGCTGATCGCCCGCCTGGTGCTTGGTGATGGAAGCTATGCCGAGTTGACTACCGGACAGCAAGTGCCGGGAACTCTACTGAAAATAACCAGCATTTCCGCGCGGGAAGTGCGTGTTTCGGCCCTGGATGGTGCCGGGGTGCAGTCGTTACCGTTCAATTGAGGATAAGTCATGGAAAATGTCATTGAGCGTCCTGGTGAAGACATCGAGCGCTATGTGTGTGCGTCTTTTACTGACGAAGGTTTTATCGATATCGTGGTGTCAGATAACCACAGAGCACAATTCTCGGTGCAGAATTATGTCAGCACTCTGCAACGTAAACATCCAGGGAAAACGAATGTAAAGTTCGTCTCATTCGATGAGGTGAGTCAATTCCGCGAGGCGAACGGTATTGATAACCAACAAGGCGATGCGCGGGAAAATGTTGAAAGCCAGCAGCGTGTGTTGCGTTATTTCAAGCAGGCCGTCGAGCTTGGCGCTTCTGATATTCACTTTACCATTGGCCGGGATAACAGTGAGTTTACCTACATCGAGGTTCGCGTTCACGGCGAACTGGAACAGATTGACTGCATCGATAAACAAGATGGGATGCAGCTGGCTGCGGCTATCTGCCAGGGCATGTGCGATGTGACGGAAAAACAGTTTTATCCCAACAGGCAGCAAGATGGTCGAATTAAAGAGGAGTTTGTAAAGCCACTCGGTATTTTTGGTGCGCGTTACAGTCATACCCCTGCGGTGGGGGGGCTTTATGCCGTGATGCGAATTATTCCTGATGATGGTAATAATGTTCCTTCACTAGAGGCACTGGGTTTTTTGCCCGAACAGATTGCCACCACCAAACGCATCCTGCGTCGCCCGGAAGGGATTGTTGTTCTGTCAGGCCCCACGGGGTCTGGGAAATCCACCACGCTTAGATCGCTATCTTCGTGTTACCTATCGAGGGCGGGGATAAGTAAAAATGGATTTCCAAGGAAAAGACTCCTGACGATAGAAGACCCGCCGGAAGGGCGTATACCTGGTGCAGTACAAACTCCGATTATTGCTGACAAAAAGGATGCGCGAGCGGTAACGCTTGCCTGGCTTCGGGCTATATCATCGGCGCTAAGGTTAGATCCAGATGCTATTTTGAATGGTGAGATGCGCGATATGGATTCAGCAATGGCTGCGATTAATGCGGCTATGACAGGACACTTGCTGATGACAACGCTACACGCCAATGATGCAATCAGTATTATTGAACGTCTTGAGATTATGGGGATAAACGTGCGTTTAATTGCCGATGCGCAACTTATGGTGGGATTGATAAGTCAGCGCCTGGTGCAACGATTGTGTCCGAATTGCAAAGTCTCCTACAAGGAAGAGGCGGAGCGCATGGATGAAGATGACCGCAAATTGATAGAGCACTACTGTCAATCTGAGCATGTATATCTACGTAGTATGGAAGGATGTGAACAATGTTTTAAAGGCGTTATTGGTCGGACGGTTATATCGGAAGTCATTGCTCCTGACGCTAAATTTTTTGAAATATACCTTACGCGGGGAAAGGCAGCAGCCAAAACCTACTGGAAAACAAACCTAAAAGGCATCACGAGAAACGAACACCTGTTGCATTACATCAACGCCGGAGAAGTTGACCCACTTGCAGCGGATGCAATATGTCCAATTGATGAAGATACTTATACGTTAATTAAAGAAAGTTAATCATCGACAATTAACCATTTCATTATAAGGGGTTGCTTTACATGATCCACCGGCTGCAATTCTCATTGCAGTCCGTCAAAGAAAAGGCCACTCATGCGAATCGATGGCTATATCGACACTCATTTTCAGCTAACGACCGCATCGAGTTTTACGAGATGCTTGCGTTTTTATTAGATAATGAAAAACCTTTGCGGCAAGCGTTATCTGACATGCGCGACGTTGCGACGGATTTTGGTCGAAAAAAACATCCTTCTGCGGTGTTGTTGACGGACTGCATACATGCCCTGGATGACGGGGAATCAATAGAAGTGGCATTGCTTGATTGGGTGCCTATTCAGGAAGCAACATTAATCGGGGCAGGCGTTCTCGAAGGTAATATCGCTGAGTCGTTGCGCCGGGCCAGCCGGATCGTTGCGGGTAAGGGAGAAATGTTGGGCGCTATCAAAGGTGCTGTCATGTATCCCAGCGTGTTAATCATTATCGTGATTGCGATGATGTACATGGTAAACGCTAAATTCATTCCTCAATTAGAGAAAATGGTGCCGCGTGAGAAATGGGAGGGGGCGATATGGTGGTTGGGTAACCTATCACAAGGAGTGATAGAAAACGGTATTTTATTCATCATTCTTGCAGTGTTGATTGGTGGGTTGATTTATTGGTCTTTAGAAAACTACACCGGTAAATTAAGGCGATTCATTGATTCAACAACGCCCTGGTCACTGTATCGAATTTTTCAAGGTGTCACATTCTTGCTAAATGTATCAGCGCTACTGCGTGTGAATATCCAGACGTTAAATGCACTGAACATTATCAACGAGAATGCCAGTCCTTGGTTGCAACAGCGGGTTAATGAAACACAGGTATACATTAGGCAGGGGCAACACTTAGGAAAAGCATTAAAAAGTACAGGCTATAATTTCCCGTCAAAGGAATGTGTAAATCAAATGATGTTACTAACAGAAGGAGATGGCGCTGAAAATATACTTGAAGGATATGCTAATCGCTGGCTTAAACAAGCGATAAAAGATGTAAAGAAAAAAGCACTTCGTTTAACAATATTTTGTTTTGTCTTGGTGTTTTCGTATATGGCAACACTGTTGCTGGCAATATCTCAAATCAATTCACTTGTTGACTCATTAGGAAGATAAAAATGACTGTAAATACACGTAATAAAACTAACGCATCAACCACTAACAAAACTGACAGCGTACACCGTGGCTGGTTAGGACTGGAGGCGGGCGGGGTACTGCTGCTGATTATGGTCGGTACAGTATTGGCGTTAATCCTGGTTGCTTCGCTGTTTAGTAAAAATGATACCAGTACGGAGCTTTCTAACGCACAATTCATCATGAACCAGACGCGGGGCCTTCTGAAATCCAAGGGGAACTATGACTTCAGTAGTTCCACTAAAATGACCGGCACCTTGATCCAGTTCGGCGGCATTCCTTCCGGCATGACCATTAACGGTAATGCGCAATCAGGAACGGCTACGGCGGTTAACGTGTGGGGCGGCGATGTGACAATAGCGCCTGAGAAAGTGAATGGTTCTACGAATAACAAAGGATTCTCGCTGACCTACAAGAACGTGCCTCAAGAGGCATGTGTAACACTGGCTACAAAAATGAGTGAAACTAGCCTGGTAAGTGAATTGAGCATTACGGGAACTAATAATGTTGGTGGTGTAACCGCAGAAAAAGCCGGTACACAGTGCAAAGCGGATAACGGTTCTGTTGGTACAAATACCTTGATTTTCAAGTCCAATAACTAATGACATTTCCCTATAGGTAATCAAGGGGGCTTATGCCCCCTGTTACTGAATAAACTGGGGGTAGCGAGTGAAATGTAAGCATACCTTTTTATCCTTATTGTGTTTTTTCACTATAATCATGCTGTGCTTTTCTTCCGGTGTAAAAGCCTATTGTTTTGAGACTGCTGGAGAAAAATATAAAATTGATCCGCTGTTGTTAAAAGCAATAGTAATACAAGAAAGCGGGTTAAATCCAAAAGCCATTAATCACAATAAAAATAAAGCGGGCAAGATAACCAGTACCGATTACGGTTTGGCACAAATTAACTCAACGCATATTCCCACACTCATTCGTATGGGGGTAATTAAATCAAAAGATGATCTGCTCACTAACCCCTGCCTGAATGTACAAATTGGGGCATGGATACTGGCTAAGCACATAAAACAATGTGGTGTGAACTGGATGTGTCTGGGGACATATAACGCCGGGTTTCGTGAGGATAACGATAAAAAAAGGATGGAATATGCCAAGCTGATTTACGCTATTTACACGTCATTATTGACTGGGAAGAGGAAAGCCTCATGAACTATTGGGACGTGTTGTTGTTTATCATTTCCGCTTATGCATTTCAGATGCTGGCCTTATATTCTGCTGACTGTTTTGTTAAAGCACATGGATCTCCTTCTGGCCTGACCGGTCAGTGGTACTATGCGATAATTATATCGTTATTTTCTGTGCTAGCTGTTCTGTCAATGCAAAACGACACAACATTCATAAATGTGTTATTTATTTCGGCACTTTATGGTTTTTTGTCACTGTTTATCATATTAGACACCGAGCGTAATTGGCTACCAAAGTGTTTTACCTTCACCTTTATTGTTATTGGTATTGCCTACCTTTTTATTGAACAAAAATACGAATGGCGGATAATGACAGCAACAGTATTTCTCCTGTGCCTGGGGTTGTTTCTGTTTAGAGTCTATATCAACAGGCGAGCAGGAGGGGAAGTCTTTGGTCTGGGTGATGTTTATTTAATAGTGGGCTTGGCTGTATGGTTTTCAGTTTTAACCGCACTAAAATTAATCATCGTCGCAACGTTGTTGGCAATCCTCTTTCTTTTATTCAAAAAGTATCGTTTCCCTTCTCGTTGGCGTCACCATCATGAATATCGAGGTACACCATTTGCCCCGTTCTTATGCGGGGTAGCGGCTGTGTGGGGTGTTCTGCCTGTCGCAATCTTCTCATAATCAGGATTAGATCATGAAAATTATCCCTCCATCCCCAAAAATACACCGGGGTTATATGGCGCTTGAAGCGCTGGGTGTTTTACTCATTATCATGCTGGCGTCTGTATTCGCGGCTGAAAAAGTTAGTGAATACCTCCAAGAAAAAGAGTGGGGTGTCATGGCAATACATGCCACGACCTTCAACGAAGCGGCCAAAAGCTATATTGCGGATAATACAGACTCACTATTGGCAACCTCGACGCCTGGTAATCCCACGAAGATCACGCCATCCCTGTTGATCAGCAAGGGCTACTTGCAAAATGGATTCTCAGCAGAGAACAGCTACGGTCAAACTTATGTAACGGCAGTTGTCAAAAACGACAAATTGAAAGACAAGCTCCAGGCGCTGACGTGTACCGTCAGTGGAACGGCGATCCCCTATCGCGGTTTGCGGTCAATTTCAACGCAAATTCAAGGCATGGGTGGCTATGTGAATGAAGATAATGTTGCAACCGGCGCGTACGGCGGCTGGACGAGCAACACGCGCGATTTTGGGATCACCTGCACGACAGGCCATATTGCAATTGCCTTGTCGTCTGAGGTGCTGGGAACAGCAATGCAGGAGAGTGACCGGCTGTATCGTTATCAGGTCAATGGACGGCCAGACTTGAACAGAATGCATACCAGCATTGACATGGGAGCCAATGACATGAATAACGCCAATAAAATCAACGCAAAAATGGGGAATTTTAGCGAAGATGTTAACGGTAAACGTTTAATTGCGAATGATAGCGTTTGGTCGAACGGTTGGATTGGTTCGAATGGTGATATTCGTAGCAATGCCGGTTGGCTTATTAGCAAACATGGTAAAGGCTGGCTCAATGAAGATCACGGTGGCGGGTTCTACATGGATGATAATGACTGGATTCGTTCGGTTAATAACAAAGGCATCTATACAGGCGGGCAGCTTAAAGGCGGAACTGTTAGGGCGGATGGTCGTGCATCTGTAGGTGAATACTTACAGCTAGACGGTACTGCAAACGTAGGATGGGGCTGTAGTCCAAACGGACTTGTAAGTCGTGATGCCTCTGGTGCTATCCTATATTGCCAAAATGGTCTATGGACTGCCTCTGGAAAACTAAAGGATTTTCAGATGGTTTCGGGTGGGGATGCTTGTGGTAAATATAATTACTCAAATGCGTATTGCCCTGCTGGAAAGCAGCTTTTATCTGGTGGGTATATATTGTCTCGTTGGGGTGGGGATGGGTGGAATGCCCCTGATTTAACCAAGCCTACGGCGGATGGTAATGGTTGGCAGATTTACACTGGTGGGGGTGTTGATGGAGGATCATGTATTCAGGCTATCGCCTGGTGTGCTAATAACTAAAAGGTTTCAGATTTTGACAGCAAGATTTGTAATGTATTGACCTTGCTGTCAAATGAAAATTATTAAATATTTCTTTTGAATATTGCGGGTGCTCCTGCAAATAAAGTATTTTCAGGTACGTTAGATGTCACAACGCTATTTGCTGCGATAATGCTATTATCTCCAATAGTTATACCAGGAAGCACTACGACCCCGGCACCTAACCATACATTACATCCGATTTTTATAGGTGACGTAATTACATCAGAATTACGAAGTGCAGGAGAAATAGGGTGGCTTACGGTACTTAATGTCACATGCGGCCCTATTAAAGAGTCCGCGCCGATTGATATTGTTGTGTTATCTAGGAAGACGCAACCGGAATTAATGTAGGCGTTGTCACCAACGGTTATTTTACCAAACTCATAAAAGAAAGGGGCAACAATGGTGATTTCACCATCAAGTACAACTCCCGATTTTTTAAGTAAAGTATTCCTTTTTTTTCTCGATAAGTTTTTTGTGTTGAAAAGTGATCTGGCGCGTGAAACTTTAATCGACTTGCATATGCTTGAAAGGTAGTAAAATAACATTTTGAATTTCCACTTCGTTAAAATTTAAATTATACAGCTAATTGATTGCTCGTACAATGCTATTGTTCGCGGTTTAATGGTGTTAAGAGAAAGTAGAGGGTGAGTTTAAATGGTTTTAATTAGAAGAGGTGAGTTGATGAAGAGTAAATATTTTATTGTGATATTTTTATTAACCTTAGTTTCTACAATTTCCCCAAAAGTCTCAATGGCTGCATCACAAGATGAATGCGCTATTTGGCTTTGTATGCCTGCGGGGTTTCCTGGTAGTGAGTGTAATGCACCCCACAATGCAATGATTAAGCGTATTAAAAAGGGTAAGTCTCCATTGCCATCTTTCGGCAGTTGCGCTGTAGACTCGCCTCAAAGTGGAAATATTGGAACCAATGAAGGGTATGCAGCGTTCTACTATGACCGGGTGAAATGTACACGGGAACATAATGATTACGGTTGTGTTGCTTTCAAAGAATTACCAAATAAAATAGTTAATGAGAGTCGATGTAAAAAAGAACCTTATACGGATGCATACCGTTCTCAATGTAAGTCGATTAGTTTTGTTCAGACAATAATTGATGGGAAGCCGTGGGGGGAAGCTGTTTATTACGATAGCAATGGAAATATTTACAACCCAAATGATTTCTAATCAGCTAGGTTCCGGTTGTTAAATAAAAAAAGGAGTATTTTATGGGTAATGTAAAGACTGTTGCAATTGGTTTGGTAAATGGTGCAATGTCTTTCCTTAAGGTTTTTGCCGACCTTTGTCAGATGGTAATTCGTTTTATTCTGGCAATTTCAATAACAGTTCCTGTGCTGACTTTCTGGATCATGCTGGCTGGAGTTAGCCAGTCCCCAGCGACGGTATTAAATTTTGAACAATTCCTTGAGATATTAAAAAGTGTCGTTAAATTGTCATTTCAATTGACTGTCATTTCTCTTTTTTTGTACTCAGGATTTTGCCTGGTCTTTGGAGCCAAAAATCGGTTAATCCCCAATCGTCTCCGTAATGCGTAGCTCCGCGTTATCCACGAACTCCACAATCGCCCCTGAAAGCCTTGCACCGGCTATCAAGGCGCTCCCGTTCGCGGAGGTGGCTTGTTGGCCTCTCCGCTTCACTGGCTTTGCTCATGTGGATTTGTGGATAGCGCTATATTGCTATCTCTCAATAGAGGGCTATTTTTGTGGCAAAAATACAAGCTAGAAATTTTCCAGAGCATTTATTCGAACAGTTAATGACGGATGCTCAAAAAAATGAGCGTTCTTTAGAAGGACATGTTCGATTTCTTCTTACATGTGCCCTAAATAATCCCATTTTAAACGAAGGCACAGAGTTACCAGAGTGGATGCTGAACGCATTGCGCGAATCGGCTAAAAAGGGATTCCGAAGTATCAGACATGAAATTATCAAACGTCTAACTGAATCGTTTGCTAAGGAAGACGTTTACCCTCCAGACACAAACGATTAATACTTGTTTGATAGCAAACAGATCTCAGCAGCAGCTAACCAGGCAGAAAAATTACAGTCATTTTCGTGTTGGCCATCCCGCCATCGCGGCAACTTATGATAGCGAATGCAATGATGAACTTTCACTTACTCCATGCCATAGCTTTTCTGGCCGTGTTGCTGTTCTTCGCCTGGTTGTCCTGGCGGCGAAAGACACAGCGACACCGACGCAAGATCCGCCAGGCTGGCCGGGTACTAGCGAAACTCAACGAGATACCGCATCCAGGGCAGCGCTTGACGTATCTACGCAAGATTGACCCCTACGCTTTTGAAGAGCTGCTTCTCGAAGTGTTTGAGCGACGTGGCTTCACGATCCAACGCAACAAGCGCTACTCCGGTGATGGCGGTATTGACGGCAAAGTTTGGCACGATGGCGAGCTCTACTTCATCCAGGCCAAGCGTTATAGCAATCAAATCAATAAACGTCATGTACAGGACTTTATCGAGCTGATCGAGGTGTTCCAGTGCAAAGGTTTGTTCTGCCATACCGGGCGAACGTCGAGCGGCTCTAAAGACCTTGTTAACGGTCATTCAAACATATTTATGCTCTCCGGGAGCAGGTTACTGGATTTCATCGATTTGGATAAGCCCTTCTCAATAAATTGAATGGGGAATAGATGGGATTTAAATAAGATTTATTAAATATTATCGTTGCTATCGATGCAGTGTGATTTTTGGGGTGCATAGGAAAATAACGACATTGAAGAATTAAGTATTTCTCCCGCTAATTTAACGTTCTAATTTCATACCTAATTAAAAGGAAATAAAAATGAGACTTTTTATTGCAGAAAAACCCGCTGTTGCTAAAGATATTGCCGCCGCCTTGGGTGGTGGAAGTCATAAAGGTGCATACATTGATTGTGGTAACGATAAAGTATCCTGGCTGTTCGGCCATGTTTTACAAACGGTTCAGCCGGAAATCTATAACCCGGCATACAAACAATGGCGTAAAGAGGATTTACCGTTAAAACTGTATCCACCGCAGTATGAAATTTCACCGGATAAGGTTGAGCACGTTAACAAGGTTATCGAATTAATCAAACAAGCCGATGTGATTGTACACGCGGGCGACCCAGACGATGAAGGGCAATTGTTGGTTGATGAACTGTTGATTTATAGCGGCAATGATAAGCCGGTAAAGCGTGTGCTGATTAACGACAACACCGATAAAGGCGTGAAAAAATCACTTGCCGATCTGCGAGACAACAAAGATTTTCATGGGGATTACCTCAAGGCGCTTTCACGCAGTGTGGGCGATGAGATTTATGGGTTGAGTTCAACCCGCGCCTACAGCATTGAAGCGCAATCACAAGGTTATCGTGGTGTGCTGTCGGTCGGGCGTGTCCAGACGCCAACGCTTGGGCTTATTGTCCGCCGCTGGCGAGCCAATAAGGTACACAGCAAATCTTACTACTACATGCTCGATGGCACTTTTACATTTGGTGCCGGTAGCCTGACTGCCCGGCTTCAATTCCCAGAAAGTGTCCCGGTCGATGATAAAGGGCATGTGCTCCAGAAAAGCTATGTAGACGAGCTGGCCGCCCTGGTGAACGGTAAAACAGCGCGTGTTGTTGAAGCTGCCGTGAAAGACAAGGAAACCGCGCCTAAGCTGCCGTTTAACCTGAGCAAATTACAGCAAAAAATGAACCGCGATCACGGCATGTCTGCCGCCCGGACGTTGGAAGTGACTCAAGGGTTGCGTGAGAAGTTCAAAGCGATCACGTATAACCGTTCGGATTGCGCCTATTTGTCCGATGAGCAGTTTACGGAAGCCCCGGACGTAGTGGCCGCATTGAAAGCCAGTGCTGCGTTCGCGGACGCTGATGTAGACACCACGCGCAAGAGCAAGGCGTTTAACAGCAACAAAGTGACGGCGCACACGGCTATCATTCCGACCGATAACGTACCTGACCTGGATAAACTGAGCACCGATGAGCGGCATGTCTACACAGCCATTGCTAAGCAGTACCTGATCCAATTTATGCCGCCTAAGCGCTTCCAGGAGGCCACAGGGCGCATCCAGGCAAACGGCCATATCTTTACCTATCGCGCGATTAAAGACGTGCATCCGGGCTTTGAGTTGTATCTGAGAGAGCCTAAAGAAACTAGTGATGATGATACGGTAGAAACGGCTTTTGAAACTGTCAGTCAATTGCAAGTCGGCCAAGATGGGAATTGCGATTCAACTACTGTTCAACAGAAAGAAACCACGCCGCCCAAACTTTTTGATGAAGCCAGTTTAATATCGGCTATGACGCGAATTGCAGATTTTGTTGATAACCCTGAGATTAAGAAGTTGCTTAAAGAGAAGGACAAGGACAACGATCAGGCGCACGGCTCAATCGGTACTGAGGCAACTCGCGCCACAATTATTGAGACGTTGAAAAAACGTAACTTTATCACTGTTGAAAAAGGCAAGCTTATCCCAACCGATACTGGTTTGGCGCTTTTCGATGCATTGCCGGAGGTGGCGACGCAACCTGATATGACAGCGCTTTGGTTTGAGCAGCAATTACAGATTGCTGAAGGAAAGTTAAGTGTTGATCAGTTCGTAAACGATTTATATGATTTTTTGACTGAGCAACTTAAAGACGTTAATGTAGGCGAAATTAAAGGTGAGAAAAGGGAGGATGGTAAAATCCCTCGACTCACTGAAAAATGCCCGAACTGTGATAGCGATATCATGATTCGGCCAAAGAACTTTGCTTGTACAGGGTGTGATTTCAAAATCTGGTCAACAGTAGCACAGAAGAAGTTGACCACGAATCAGGTTGAAACGATCCTTAAAAAAGGTAAATCAAGCGAGATTAAAGGCTTCACCAGTAGTGCGGGTAAAAAGTTTGACGCAATTCTGGTATTACAGGATAAAG
>NZ_JBKABN010000034.1:0-63040 GCF_046269175.1 Serratia sp. J2 | reverse complement strand
TAAAGCCTCTTTTTGAGTAAAGATACCCTGGAATTCGAATTAGATAATTGATGATGGTTTGCAGTGATAAGTTTTTCCTATAAGAGATGAATAAAATTATTTTAAATTAATTTGTCGTGGTTGCGTTGTTAACATGTGTGTGTAGTAGTCTGATTTTCATTGTTTTTTTTAATTTAAATAAGTTTTTTATATCGCTGATAAATAAAAATTACATTTACAGTATTATCTTTTTTTGTCTATATTAATCGCGTTAAATGACACCTCGCGTAAAGCGAAGAATATCCTTTTTGTGAATGCCTTTCACAGAGACGTTATAGGACGCTATTGGCCGGGCAGTTATTTAACCGTAATGAATAGTATTGCATGGATTGATGTTTCGACGTCACGTTAAATCATAAATGCGCATTGGTCGCATTTGAAAGGAAAGTCTTAAATGAAAAAGAATATTATCGTTGCTACTTTGGTTGCTGCTGCCGCTATGGCCACTGTTTCTGCTTTTGCTGCTGATGGCCAGATTAATTTCACCGGTTCTGTAATCGATGCTGCTTGTAACGTTACTAATGCTACCAGCGGTTCTTTAGATGTTAGTTTGGGTAAAGTGTCTAAGACTGCGTTTGCTGCTGCGGGTGACAAAACTGCAGCTACCAAGTTCACCTTACAGGTGAGTGGTTGCCCAACAGGCGTAGACAGCGTCAACGTTAAATTCGACGGCACTACCGTTGCTGGTGACAACAGCGTTTTAGCCCTGACTCAGGACGCTGGCGTCGCTACAGGTGTGGGTATCCAGTTGGCTGACGCATCACAAAGCGTACTGCCGTTAAATACAGCTTCCACCAATTACGCTCTGACATCAGGTGCGGCCAACCTTGATTTCGTTGCGCGTTATATCGCAACGGCAGCAACCGTAACCAGCGGCCCAGCCAACGCAGTAGCAAGCTTCTCTATTGTTTATAACTAAGAACTAATCTGGTTGGCGATAATTATAAATAACGGGGCTATAGCCCCGTTATTTATATCATGGAGGATATAAAATATGAATTTCTCACCTGCGCTAATTTTAGCACTGTTATTTACCGCTCATATGTCACAGGCAGGTGTCATTGTAGGCGGAACCCGACTGATTTATGACGGCAATAAGAAGGAGTCTTCACTGAGCGTCAGCAACCCGGATAAAAAAGCGTATTTAGTGCAGACATGGGTTGAAAGCACCGATGGTGTTGAGAAAGCCCCCTTTATTGTGACCCCACCGCTATTTCGCTTGGACGCTGGGCAAGAGAACCTGCTGCGTGTAGTGCGTGCGGGCGGCAATCTACCAGAGGATAAGGAATCACTATTCTGGATGAACATCAAGGCCATTCCGTCGGCAGAAAAAGAAAGTGACAGAAATACGCTACAAATTGCCATCAAAACACGTATGAAGCTGATTTATCGCCCTCATGGGTTGAAAGGGGCGCCAGACAACATGGCCGACAAACTCACTTGGCAGCGCAGTGGTAATGAGCTTCGCGTGACCAACCCGACCCCGTACTACATGAACTTTCAAAAGGTAAAAGTGGCGGGTAAGGACGTGAAAGAGGCAACCCTTGTGGCCCCAGGCACTACTGCCCGCTTCGCCTTGCCTGCCGGTGTGAGTAGTGGAAGCGTGAGTTGGACCATCATCAATGATTTTGGCGGAGCCGGCAAAGAGCATACTGGCTCACTTTAAGTCACAAAGGGTACAGATAAAAACGCGGTAACTCAGAAAAGCCTTGAACGTTAAAACATCGGAAGAAAAGGCATTCTTCTGTAGGCCGCTGGAAAAATGAATGAATAGTGACAAAGGCCAAGTTAATTATATGACTAGAAATATGCAAAAAAGTCAGTCTTCACTGCGTGTCAGCCCGCTTGCGTATTTTATTGCAGTACACATGACCCTGTTGGGGGGGGTGTCCTTTGAAACACAGGCACGTGAGTTTTTTAACCCGGCGCTGCTGGAGACAGATAATCCACAACACGGGAAAACCGACCTGTCAGTGTTTGAAGAGCGGGCGATGCAGGCTCCTGGCTCTTACCGGGTAGATATCTATCTCAATAATGAACAGCAGGACACGCGTGAAGTTGAATTCAAGATAGGGAAAAGCGCCGAAGGTAAAGAGGGGCTGCAGCCTTGTCTGACGGTCGCTCAACTGAATGAAATGGGTGTTAAAACCGACCTGTTTCCTGCCATTGGGAAAGCTGAAGCACAGTGTGCCAACCTCAATGCCATCCCGCAAGCCAGCGCCGAGTTCCGCTTCAGTGCTCAACAACTCTTGCTGAGTATTCCCCAGGCGGCGATGTCGCAAAAAGCACGGGGCTACGTACCGGAAACCCAGTGGAATGATGGTATTTCGTCTTTCTTGCTGAATTACAGCCTGAGTGGTGCAAACACCGTTGCCCGTGACAATAACAACGGCGATAGCAATAGTCAGTTTGCCAACCTGCGGCCTGGCATTAACTTCGGCCCGTGGCGGTTGCGCAACTACACCACCTGGAACCGTGACAGCCAAGGTAAGAGTGAATGGAGCACAGTGTATACCTACGCCGCACGCAACATCGTTTCGCTCAAGAGCCAACTGGTGCTGGGGGACAGTACTTCACCAAGCGATGTGTTTGACGGCGTACCGTTCCGTGGTGCACAGATGGCGTCGGACGATGACATGATACCCGACAGCCTGAAGGGCTATGCACCATCAGTGCGGGGTATTGCCCGGAGCAATGCCCAGGTGACCATCCGCCAAAACGGCTATGTGATTTACCAGACCTTTGTGGCACCAGGGGCTTTTGAAATCAACGACATGTTCCCGACCGGCGGCAGCGGCAACCTGTACGTGACCATACGTGAGTCGGACGGCAGTGAACAGGAACTGGTGGTGCCATATGCATCACTGCCGGTGCTGCAGCGTGAAGGACGCCTGAAATACGCGGTGACCAGCGGGCAATACCGCTCATACGACAGCAGCGTGGAGAAAACCCCCTTCGGCCAAGCCACCGCAATTTACGGCTTGCCCTATGGGCTGACTGCCTACGGCGGCGGGCAGTTCGCCAACGAGAAGTACCACTCTCTGGCGCTGGGGATGGGAAAAAACCTGGGTGACTTTGGTGCCTTGTCGACGGATGTGACCCAGGCATGGTCGACCATGAAAGACCAACCACAGGAGAATGGTCAGTCGTGGCGTATCCGTTACAGCAAGAACTTTGTCCAGACCGGGACCAACTTTGCGATTGCGGGTTACCGCTACTCTACCGACGGCTACTACTCCTTGCAGGAAGTACTGGATACCCATCGGGACCAAGCCAGCCAACCGTTGGTTGAACGCCGCCGCAACCGTTCCGAACTGACCATGAACCAGAACCTGTGGGAAGGGGCGGGTACCCTTTCGCTGAGCTGGATCAGTGAAGATTACTGGAATAGCAATCGCACCATGCGCTCTATCGGTGCGGGGTACAACAACAGCTGGAACGGTATCAGCTATGGGTTGAACTACAGCTATAACGAGAACGCTACCGCCAGCGGCAGCAATGGCAGCGGGCGCGTGTATGACAAAGACCAGGTGTTTTCGCTTGGTGTCAGCGTGCCGTTGGACCGCTGGGTGAGGAATACCTACGCCAGCTACAGCCTGAATACCAGTCAGAAAGGTGGGACCACCCACACTGCGGGTATGAATGGAACGGCCCTGGCCGCTAATAACCTGAGTTGGGGGGTGCAGCAGGGGTACGGTACCAACGGTGTGGGTAACAGCGGCAGTCTGAATGCCGATTACCGTGGTACTTATGGGCAGGTGAATGCCGGTTATGGTTATGACAACAACAGTCAGCGCCTGAATTACGGAGTGCAGGGGGGGGTTGTCTTGCATGAGAACGGTGTGACCTTCGGTCAATTACTTGGGGAAACTGTGACACTGGTGAAAGCGCCGGGTGCCGTAGGTGTCGATGTCGGTGGCCAAACTGGGGTGAAAACCGACTGGCGGGGTTATGCCATAGTGCCGTACAGCAGCCCATATCGTAAGAATCAGGTGCGGTTAAATACCGAAACACTGCCGGACAATGTCGACCTGACGCTGTCGAGCCAGAACGTGGTTCCAACGCGAGGGGCGGTTATCCGCGCCGACTTTGCTACTAACGTGGGGCAGCGTGTTTTGATGACCTTGCTTAAGGTTGGCAGTGTACCAGTGCCATTTGGCGCAACGGTCAGTGACCCGATGCAGAAGACAGCGCAGGGCTTTATCGTGGGCGACAACGGTCAGGTGTATATGACGGGGTTGGCGGAGAGCGGCTCCCTCAATGTGCAATGGGGAACCGAAGCAGATCAGCGGTGCCAGGTGAATTATACGCTGGCGAAACAGACAGTAGAGCATGCCAGGGTTCAGATCCTGAACGGGCAATGCCGGTAAGGGAAGTGTGATGGGAATGAAAAAGATAGCGGCGATTGTGTTCTGTATGCTCGCGGGCATGAATATGGCCCAGGCGGCGTCCGTCTGGGGGTCCTGTACTCCTGATAAAGGGACACAAGTTTTTGGTTTTGATTTTAAGCCAAAAATTGCCACGGTGGCAGAGAATCAGGCGGGACTTACTAAGGCAAGAATATATAACTGGAATCTGGGAGGAACATATCCTGGTACGTGTAACTGTGGCACTAATGAGGGAGGCAATAACTACTACAAAGCCGAGATACCGGGCTTGGTATTCGATCGCACTCTGAGTGGCCTGAATTATTATGCAATAAATAAATATCTCTCCATCGCCAGTGAACTGTATATTGGCGGGAATGTTAAAGATTACGTTGCCACACCTATAAACGATTATAGTAATAATTCTGGCACCATGTGTGCAGTTTCCTCGAATTATGTATCAGGTAGCCAAGGGTATGTTTCTTTATATTTTATCCGTCCTTTTGTAGGGGAAGTAGTGATTCCGCCGACGCCAATACTGAAGATCTATGGCACAAAAATAAAGGGACGCTATGACACGATACCGTTGGCACAGGTCACCATGAGTGCAACGGTAACTGTCCCTCAATCCTGTAATATTAACGCGGGTCAGGTCATTAACGTGAACTTTGGGGATATAAAAGCGGGCGATATAATAACCAAGGGGGCGGGGGTTGACGGTTTTACCCCCAAAGTCGTGGATTTGACGCTGGCGTGCAGCAATATTTCTGATGGTGTAAAAATCAGTTTATCTATCAACGGTGAAATCTCATCGGGGGATGAGACCGCGCTGGCAACCAGTAATACAGATATCGGTATACGGATATTGGATGCCATGGGGGGAACTGTCACACCTAACGGTGGGTTATTACCCGTTAGCATGAATTACGCAACCCAAACTGGTACTAGCACCATGAGTGTGGCCCCGATTAATGTGACTGGCAACAGGCCATCCGCAGGACTGTTTAATGCAACTGCCACCATAAGAGCGGAGATGGAGTAATTAGGGGAAAAGGTAGCCATTTTATACTTGTGAGAAAAGCTGGCACGCATTGATATTGACCATGGGGGCAGAATATCTGCCTCCTTTTTAAGTGTCAGGGATTTAGCTTAAATCCGCGTCTAGGCCGTAAACTCATTCCCGACATTTTCCATTCCTTAGCCCTTCACCTTAGCCCTCTCCACAGGCAAGTGTTCATCAGGTACTCGATCGGTACTGCGGAAGAGGGGGGGGAGATTAGTCACCCAAACCTGGGTGGTGTGAAACAGCCAGGCCGATCGGGTACTATGGCGGTTCTATGCCAGCCGGTATACAGGAGCCGCCATGAGCCATCAGGAACGACAACTGACTTTTGATCCGCGAGGTCATCAGCTCACCAACATTAATGTCTGGACGCCGTGCAGCCAATGGCTGGCGTATGACGTACGGCCAAGCGGCGCATCCTTTACCGGGCTGAGTATTGAACGGGTGAACGTTGCCAGCGGTCAGGTGGAGGTGGTTTATCGGGCACAGCATGGAGCCCATGTCGGCGTGGTAACGGTGAGCCCGGATGCGCCAGCGCGTTATGTGTTTATCCATGGGCCGGAACACCCGGACAGCCACTGGCATTATGACTTCCACCATCGCCGTGGCGTGATCGTCAGCGAACCGGATCGTGAATTGGCGATCACCCTCGACGCCCTGGACATTACAGCCCCCTATACCCCTGGTGCGCTGCGTGGCGGTACCCACGTGCATGTATTCAGCCCAGATGCCAGCCGCCTGAGCTTTACCTATAACGACCATGTGATGCATGAACTCGATCCGGCACTGGATTTGCGCAATGTCGGCATAGCGGTGCCGCTGCAAGGGGTCAATCCGCCCAAGCAGCACCCGCGTGAATACGACGGTAGCCATTACTGTGTACTGGTTAGCGCAACCACGCCAACCCCGCAGCCGGGCAGCGATCAAATCAATCGGGCTTATGAAGAAGGCTGGATGGGCCTGCAAGGCTATAGCAAACCCGATGGCAGCCGCCAGCGTTGGGCGTTGGCGTTTATCGGCGACACCCTCTCGCAGCAGGGGGAAAAACTGCCGGAAGTGTTTGTAGTGGATTTGCCGGAAAACGATGCCGACTATGCCAAAGCCGGAGATGCTCCCTTGCAGGGAACGGCAACAACCTTACCTGCCCCCCCGTTGGGGGTTCAACAACGGCGGTTAACCTATACCGGCCAACGCAAGTATCCTGGGGTTACCACCACGCCACGCCATTGGTTGCGGAGTTCGCCAGACGGCAGCGCCATCGCCTTCCTGATGCAGGACGATCGGGGCATTGTGCAACTGTGGACTATTTCCCCAAATGGCGGGGAGGCGAATCAGGTGACACAAGCGGATCACAGCATTCAGTCGGCCTTCAGTTGGCATCCGCAGGGGGGCAAGATTGCGCTGGTGTGTGATAACAGCGTGATGCTGTGCGATATCGCCAATGGCAATCTGCAGCGCCTGACCAAGCGGACTGCGCAGCCACCACTGGGGGACGCTGTGGTGTTTTCACCGGACGGCAAACAGGTGGCCTTTATGCGTGAAGTCGCCGGATTTAACCAGATTTTTGTGGTGGCGGTTTAACTACGGCCCGGCCGGTGCTGGCGAGGTTGCCATGCCCTGGCCTGGATTGCCGCTGACAGCCAGATTTCGTTCTTCATCATGCTGGATACGGGCTTTGGGTGAGGCTGCCGCTTTATCGCTGCCTGAGCGCAGGTAGTCGTAAGGCAGCAAAATGGTGTCCATTGCCGCCGACAGGGGCAGGTCGATCGCCAGCAGGGGCATCATGGCCCAACTGGTATCTTCGCTCTTCATCATATCGACATTGGCGCGCGTACCGGAGTAATAACCCTGGTCGGCCCCGGTGTGGCTGGCTACGCTGGAGCAACCGTTAGTGGTCAGCAGCAGGCAACCGGTCGCTATCATTTTTTTTATTGGTTTCATTCGTCCATCCTGAGGGGGGACACATCCCCTGAAATTTGCTGATTTATACCCGTCGTCTTTCAAGCTGCAGCGTTGTTACCTGCACTTACTCACCCCAGTCACTTACGAAAAGTAAGCTCCTGGGGATGAGTAAGCTTGTCGCCTAGCTGCAGCTTGAAATCCATAGGGTGTATAACATCCAGCCAAAGCATTGAAAGATGCAACATTCCGCACTGTGGCGGCTATCTCACTTTGAGTGTATGTGATAAACAAATTTTCGCCGTTTCCATTGGCAATTATTTCATCATCACCAGTTGAAATGTGGAAAGCAAACCCCATCTTCTTTACAAGGCCAAATTAAGAATTTGCCGTAAGGGAATTCAAGCCTTATAGCCTGTCCATGATGGAAGGCTTCATTATCAACCTCGCTGAAGTGCCTTAGGAGGCTGTTTTATGCGCAACTTTGATCTTTCCCCGCTGTACCGTTCCGCGATCGGTTTTGATCGCCTGTTCAACACCCTTGAGGCTGGCCAAAGCCAGGGTAACGGTGGCTATCCACCGTATAACGTTGAGCTGGTTGATGAAAATCATTACCGCATTGCCATCGCGGTGGCCGGGTTTGCCGAGCAGGAACTGGAGATCACCACGCAAGACAATCTGTTGATTGTGCGCGGGGCCCACACCAACGAACCTGCTGAGAGAACCTATTTATATCAAGGCATTGCCGAGCGTAATTTTGAACGCAAATTCCAGCTGGCCGAGCATATTCAAATTAGAGGCGCCAAACTGGAAAACGGCCTGCTGTATATCGATCTGGAACGTATCGTGCCGGAAACATTAAAGCCGCGTCGGATCGAAATTAAGTAATTGTTGTATCACCGTGCCTGCCGTTAGGGGGCAAACTTTGAATCTCGCTTCTTTGAAGGAGTTTATACTATGCGTAACTACGATTTATCCCCACTTCTGCGTCAATGGATCGGTTTTGACAAGCTGGCCAGTTCAATGGGCGGCCAGGAGCCACAAGGGTTCCCGCCATATAACATTGAGAAAAGCGACGATAACCACTATCGCATTTCCCTGGCGTTAGCCGGGTTCAAACAGAGCGAACTGGATATTGAAGTGGAAGGCCCGCGCCTGACCGTGCGTGGCAACCCCACACCGCCGGAAAAACAGGTGGAGTATCTGCATCAGGGGCTGGTGTGCAAAGAGTTCACCCTGACCTTTACCCTGGCAGAACACCTGCAGGTGGCCGAAGCCAAATTTGAAAATGGCCTGCTGCACATCGATCTGGTACGTCACGTGCCGGAAGCCTTGCAGCCACAACGCATCAGCATCGGTAGCACTCCGGGGCTGGAAGCCAAATAACCGGCTGAAAAAAAACAAAAACTTGCGGGGGAGGTCCATTCGGGCCTCCCCCGTTGCATTCTGTGGCATACCCCACATTACCCCCCCGCGCCTTATGTCAGAATCCCTATTAATTGCAGGTATTTAATCGCATACCGATTGTTAAACTTTGGTAAGGATGTGACGTATGAGTGATATCGCCCTGACCGTCAGCATGTTGGCGTTGGTGGCTATTCTCGGGTTATGGATTGGCAACTGGAAAGTGTATGGCGTGGGTTTAGGGATAGGCGGCGTCTTGTTCGGTGGCATCATCGTCGGGCACTTTGCACAGACTTACCAGATCACTCTCAACGGCGACATGCTGCACTTTATCCAGGAGTTCGGTCTGATCCTGTTTGTTTACACCATCGGTATTCAGGTTGGCCCTGGTTTCTTCTCGTCCCTGCGCGTTTCCGGCCTCAAGCTCAATGGCTTCGCCATTCTGCTGGTGCTGGTGGGCGGCGTGGTGGCGGCGATTGTCCATAAGCTGTTTGCCGTGCCGTTGCCGATCATTCTCGGCGTGTTCTCCGGTGCGGTTACCAACACCCCGGCGCTCGGTGCCGGGCAGCAGATACTCACCGATCTGGGTTCCGATCCGGCGCTGGTTAACCGCATGGGGATGGGCTATGCGATGGCCTATCCGTTCGGTATCTGCGGCATTCTGCTGGTGATGTGGCTGATCCGGCTGTTCTTCCGCATCAATATCGATAAGGAAGCGCAGGAGTTTGAAGACAGTCTGGGGAGTAATCGCGAACTGTTGCAGACCATGAACGTGGCGGTGCGTAACCCCAATCTGCAAGGCATGGCCATCAAGAATGTGCCGCTGCTCAACAGTGATGAGATTATCTGTTCACGGCTCAAGCGCGGCGATTTACTGATGGTGCCTGCCCCGCATGAGACGCTGGAACTGGGGGATTTCCTGCATCTGGTCGGCAAGCGCGAAAAGCTGGAAAATGCCCGGCTGGTGATTGGCGAGGAGGTGGACGTTTCGCTCTCCACCCGGGGGACTTCACTGCAAGTGGTTCGTGCGGTCGTGACCAACGAAAAGGTGTTGGGTAAAAAAATCCGCGATCTGGAACTGAAGCAAAAATATGAAGTGGTGGTCTCGCGCCTCAACCGTGCCGGGGTCGAGCTGGTGGCTGGCAGCAATGTTACGCTGCAGTTCGGGGATATCCTCAACCTGGTGGGGCGGCCAGAATCTATCGAGGCGGTGGCGGCGATTGTGGGTAACGCCCAGCAGAAGCTGCAACAGGTGCAGATGCTGCCGGTCTTTATTGGTATTGGCCTTGGGGTGCTGTTGGGATCTATCCCGCTGTTTATCCCCGGTTTCCCGGCGGCGTTGCGGTTGGGGTTGGCCGGTGGTCCGCTGGTGGTGGCCTTGATCCTGGGGCGTATCGGCAGCATCGGCAAGCTGTATTGGTTTATGCCGCCCAGTGCTAACCTGGCGCTGCGCGAACTGGGGATCGTACTGTTCCTGGCCGTGGTTGGCCTGAAGTCTGGTGGCAACTTTATTGATACCCTGCTGCATGGCGATGGGTTGGCATGGGTCGGTTACGGTGCGTTAATCACCTCGATCCCGCTGATTAGCGTGGGTATTTTGGCCCGGGTGGTGGGTAAGATGAACTACCTGACGCTTTCCGGCATGCTGGCTGGCTCAATGACCGATCCGCCGGCGCTGGCCTTTGCCAATGGCCTGCACCCTACCAGCGGTGCCGCAGCGCTCTCTTATGCCACGGTCTACCCGCTGGCAATGTTCCTGCGTATCATGTCACCGCAGCTGCTGGCGGTGCTGTTCTGGGCGATGTAGCCTGCAAAAGGGGCTCCGCTTGCGGAGCCCCAATATACTGCTGACAAAATCTCAACCGGCTACGCTTCCTGGTGCGCGCGCTCAACTTCTTCGGCCAGGATCATCACGCCACGCTCAATATCTTCCGGATTAGGTACATAGTTCATGCGCATACATTGATGCGTATGCGGCCATTCATGCTCCAGCCCCGGGAAGAAGTAGTGGCCTGGCACCATCAATACGCCACGCTTTTTCAGCCGTTGATACAGCAGCTCGGTGGTGATGGGCAGATCCTTGAACCATAGCCAGAGGAAGATAGCCCCTTCCGGTTTATGGATCAGGCAGCGCTCTGGCGACAGGTAACGGCGAATAATGCCGATGGTCTGCTCGACACGCTGCTTGTAGAACGGGCGGATCACCTCGTTGGATAAACGCAACAGATCGCCACGCTCAATCATCTCCGTGGCCAGCGCCGGGCCAATGCTGCCTGGGGACAGGCTGATGATGCCGTTCATATTGGTCAGTGCGGTAATGACCTTCTCGTCGGCAATCACGATGCCACAGCGTGAGCCAGGCAGGCCCAGCTTGGACAAGCTCATGCACAGGATGATGTTCGGGTTCCACAGCGGCGTGGCTTCGCTGAAAATAATACCGGGGAACGGCACGCCGTAAGCGTTATCGATCACCAGTGGGATATCACGCTGCTGCGCCAACAGATCGAGCTTCATCAGCTCTTCGTCGGTGATCACGTTGCCGGTCGGGTTGGTGGGGCGCGATACGCAGATCATGCCGATGTCGTCACCGATGTTCAGATGCTCAAAATCGACGTGATACTTGAACTGGCCGTCTGGCAGCAGTTCGATATTGGGTTTGGCAGAGACAAACAGCCCTTCATCCAACCCGGAATCGGCATAGCCAATATATTCTGGCGCCAGCGGGAACAGCACGCGGCGGCGGGTGCCGTCGGCG
Source organism: Serratia sp. J2 (assembly GCF_046269175.1). Taxonomy (NCBI): domain Bacteria; kingdom Pseudomonadati; phylum Pseudomonadota; class Gammaproteobacteria; order Enterobacterales; family Yersiniaceae; genus Serratia; species Serratia sp. J2. Next base: position 51,513 of record NZ_JBKABN010000034.1, on the reverse strand, counting down.
TAGCGGCCAGCAAACAGGTTAAACAAGTAGAAAAACGCGCTCTGGCTGCCATTTGTCAGTGCAATATTCTGTGGTTCGATCTGCCAGCCAAGCTCTTCTTGCAGCATGGTGGCCAGCGCTTTCAGCAGGGCGTCTTTGCCTTGTGGGCCGTCGTAGTTGCACAGTGCCTCGGTCAGCTTGCCCTGATCGAGCATCTCCTGGCACAGCTGTTTGAAGTAGCTGTCCATCTCTGGGATGTGCGCCGGGTTACCGCCGCCGAGCATGATGGCACCTGGCGTGCGCAGGCCTTCATTGAGATCGTCCATCAAGCGGGTGATGCCCGCGTAACGGGTAAATTTGTCGCCGAAAAGTGAAAAATTCATAGCTGCTGCAATATGGTTGTAAGCGGGTAGACGCCCACCATACCGCCAGATAAAAGCGGGTGCAATGCGGCTGACATCTTACCCGCCGGGCATAGATGTTGCTCGGCGGGGTTTTTACAGCATAACGCGCTGAATTATTGTGACCGATCGCCAGCCCACACCACCATCACTTTATCCCCCCCATGCTGGCGACTAAAGGCATAGTAATGAGGCGTCTGCTGGGATTGCTGCGTACCGGCACCGATTGCCGGGTGGCGCTCGCGGAACTGGCCTAGCCGCTGCCAATGTGCCAACAACGGCGCTTTGGCTCCTTGCAGTTCACCCCAGTTCATATCCGAGCGTGTGCCTTGTAAAGGATCGGAGCCAGTAGGGCCAAACGGCCGGCCACTCTCATCACCGTAATAAATCTGTACCGCGCCCGGGGCCAATAACAGCAGGTCTGCCGCTCGTTGCTGCAAAGGCAACGAACCTTTGGCATCGCTGGCGAAGAACAGGCGAGTGTCGTGCGAGGAAATATAGCTCAGCACGTTGAAGCCCTGCAGCTTGTCCGCCATCTGCTGATAGGTGGCATCGATATTGGAGAAGCAGCCCAGCGCCTGCGAGGCCTGATCCTGAAAATCGAAGTTGATCATCGCATCGAAGCCGTGCTGGTAATAGTCGCTTTTCATCACCCCGTGGCCCCAGGCTTCACCGGTCATCCAGAACGGTGCGTTATCCAGCGCCTGCTTGGGGTTGGCCGCTTTCCACTCTGCCAGTGCCTCGGTGGCTCGTTGCTTTAGCAGGTCCAGCGTGGGTTTATCGACGTGCTTGGCGGTATCAACGCGGAAACCGTCAATGCCATAGTCACGCACCCATTGGCTGAGCCAGACCGTCAGATAATCGCGGGTGGTGGCCCCTGGGATTTCGCGCGCGGTGGTATCAGGTTTATGGCGGAAGAACAGCGGTAGGCCGCTGGCTCCGGGCGCTTCAGTTTTGATGTCCGGAAGGAAAGCCAGTGACATGGTCAGGTCGTCAAAGCCCGGTGAGTCGTAATCGCCGATATCGGTGCGGATCCAGTTTTTCCCCCACCATTGGCTCCAGCCTGCCTTATCGCTGAAGTTGATGTAGTCGTTAAAGCTGTGCCAGCTCTGGCCAGGCCCAGGTTGCCAATCGCCCCAGTTTTTGCCGAGGGTTTTTGCGGCTTCATCACCCTTCAGGTACAGCGAGCCGAACTGAAACTGCTGCATATCGGCCAGCGTGGCATAGCCGACGTGATTGACCACCACGTCAAACAGGATGCGGATCCCACGTTGATGTGCTTGCTCCACCAGATTACGCAGATCCTGCTCGTTGCCCATATTGGCATCGAGCTTGGTCCAGTCCTGGTGGTAGTAACCGTGGTAGGCATAATGTGGGAAATCCCCTTTGGTACCGCCGCCGACCCAGCCGTGGATCTGCTCCAACGGGGAACTGATCCACAGGGCGTTGACCCCCAGCTGTTGCAGATAATCCAGCTTTTTCGCCAACCCGGCGAGGTCACCGCCGTGGAAGGTGCCGATCTCCTGCATACCATCGCCGTGGCGGCCATAGCTGTGATCGTTGGCCGGGTTGCCGTTTTCAAAGCGATCGGTCAGCACAAAATAGACCGTGGCGTTGTGCCAGTTGAAAGCCGCCTGTGGCGGCGTATTGGCTGATTCCAGCAATAGCAGCCCCCCGCTGTTGGCCGCCGGTTGCAGGGTGACCTGGCCCTGAACCACCGTGGCGGTCTGGCCGGAGTAAAAATCACGCACCGTTTCGCCTTCGGCAAAGGTGTCCTTCACCGCGATCGTGATCGGCTGGCCATCCCAGCGTTGGCAGGTACGGGCCACGGCGGCGACGGTTTTTTCCGGTTCGGCCTTCAGGCTGAGCTGCAAGGTAGGCGTACCGCTGCGGGTATCGATACGCACCTGATAATCACCATCGCGAAATAATCGCCAACTGACCGGCTCGCTATCGCTACAGGGCTGCAGCGACAACGTCTGGTTCAGCTTAACCGCGTCGCTGGGCTGCCAGCACTGTTGGTTCTGATACAGCCGCAACGGCAGTTGGCCTTTGGCCAGGGTAGCCTGGCTGGTAAATAAACCGCTGGTGGGTTCGCTGAAGGCCGGGAAGCTTTGCAGCGTCCAGTTGGCCAGCGCTGCGGGTGACAGCAGCATCAGCAGGGGAAGGGTCAGGCGTTTCATGGCTCTCCTTACTCGTGGCAGGAAGCGTTTTTATCGTAGGGTAGCCCAGTGTGCTTTATGCAGAAAAAATCGCCTCATCCCAGGGTAAGAATTTGGGGGCGGAGGAGGAAGGGGGAGAGGTTTGACTATGCGCTGTTGGTTTTTTAATCTATATTGTCATGTATACATTGTAGTGTGAGGTAAACTTATGAGCGTGATGTCTGTTCGGCTATCCGACGATCTCAGTGAGCAGCTTGAAGCCTTAGCAGAAGCGACCGGCAGAACGAAATCATTTTTGGCGACTCAGGCGATACAAGATTTTTTAAGCCGCGAGGCATGGCAGGTTGCTGAAATTCAACAGGCCATCGTTGAAGCCGATAATGGTGACTTTGCCTCTGATGATGAAATGGCGGCCCGTTTTAAGAAAATGGGGGTGACTATTAGCAATGAAAATTAAATGGCTAAGGAAAGCTGCAACAAATTTTGATGATGAATATGAATGGCTTTACCAAGAGGATCCGCAAGTAGCGACAGAATTTGCTAAAGAGGTGGTTCGCTCGGTGAACTTGCTGGTTACGCAACCTGCTTTAGGAAGACCTGGTCGAGTAATGGGTACCCGAGAAATTGTCATGCAAACTTTCCCTTACTTGATCCCTTACCGGATTAAAAATAAGGAAATACATATTCTTAGAGTATTTCATACACGAAGGCGACTGCCGGAGAAACGCTGGTAACTGAGGTTATTATGGTTTTCAACGACCCGCTAGAACACCAGAAAGTGAGTGATGAGTTTGTCCGTCAGGCTGTGATTAGTGAAACGCTTACAGGTTCTTTTGATGAGATGCCAGTTGGTAAACGCTGGCATCTCATAAGGGTTACTTGTTCAGCAACTGCGGGTTAACGCAGTTTTCTGTGACCGTACCGGTCAAGGCGGCAATCAGGTTATCCACGGCGCACTCGGCCATGCCGTAGCGAGTCTCATGGGTGGCGGAACCGATATGCGGCAAAGCGACCACGTTGGCCATTTTCAGCAGCGGTGAATCGACCGCGACCGGCTCTTGCTCGAACACATCCAACCCAGCGGCGTGAATGGTGCCGTCCTGTAAGGCTTCAATCAGCGCTTGCTCATCCACCACCGGGCCACGCCCCGCGTTGATCAAAATTCCGCTCTGCTTCATCTTCGCCAGCTGTTCGCGGCCAATCAGATGAAAGGTTTGCTCGGTGAGCGGCAGCGTAATGCACAGGAAGTCCGACTCGGCCAGCAGCGTATCAAGATCGCAGCGGCGTGCATTGAAGCGTTGCTCTGCTTCTTCATGTGTACGGCGCGCGTTGTACAACACCGGCATGCCAAAGCCGAAGTGCGCACGCTGAGCCAGCGCCAGGCCGATGCGGCCCATGCCGAGGATGCCGATGGTTTTATGATGCACGTCAACGCCGTACCAGTCAGGCCCGATGCTGCCTTGCCATTCCCCTGCCTTGACCCGCTCGGCCACCTCGACCACCCGGCGTGCGGTGGCCAGCACCAGGCTCATGATGGTATCGGCCACGGTTTCGGTCAGGACGGTTGGGGTATGCATCAACAGCACCCGGTGGGCGTTGAGCGCTGCGACGTCAAAGTTGTCGTAACCGACGGAGACGGTGGATGCTGCACGCAGTTTGGGGGCGCGTTGCAAAAAGGCTTCGTCAATCTTGCCGCCGGAACCGAGGATGCCTTCGGCCTGTTGTAGCGCCTGATCGAAGGCGGCGTTGTCCAGTTGCAGACCGTCGAAGGCATGAACGGTAAAGTGCTGGTCCAGCTTGGCACGCAGGTCGGCAGGAATACTTTTGTACAACACGATTGCAGGCTTCATCAAATAACTCCATCTGGCGAACGAGATGTTCAACATAACATATTGCAGGAGAGTGAAGGGCTGAGCCCCTCACTCGCAAGATTAGGCCACCTGTGGCTGAGCTTCGTTACGTGCAGGCTTGACGATCAGCGTCAGCCCCACCGAGGCCAGCAGCGCGATAGCCATAAACATATAAGAGGCTGCCGGGCTGCCGGTCGCCCCGTTGAGGTAGCCGACAAACCAGGAGCCGAAGAAGGAGCCCAGCGCGCCCATGCTGTTAATCAACGCCATGGCACCCCCGGCGACGTTTCTTGGCAGCATCTCCGGAATGATGGCGAAAAACGGACCGTAAGGCGCATACATGGCCGCACCGGCGACTACCAGCAGACCATAGGAGATCCAGAAATGGTTCGGGCCAATGGCGTAGGAGGCGAAGAAGGCCAGCGCGCCGATCAGCAACAGCGGCCAGACAAACAGCTTGCGGTTCTGCATCTTGTCCGATGCCCAGGAAACCACGATCATCGCAATGGTGGCGGCCAGATAAGGTACCGATGACAACCAGCCCGCTTCAACCATCCCCATCTGCATACCGCTGCGCAGGATCGAAGGCAGCCACAGCACAAAGCCATACACGCCGATGCTCCAGGCAAAATATTGCATGCACAGCAGGATCACGTTGCGAGAGCGGAAGGCTTCGCCGTAGTTGCGTACCGCCTTGATGCCTTTCTGCTCCTCGGCCAGTTGCTGTTGCAATGCCAGCTTTTCCTGATCGCTCAGCCAGCCGACCTGTGACGGCTTGTCTTTGACCAGCACCCACCAGCAGAATGCCCAAATGATTGCGGGGATCCCTTCGAAGATAAACATTTCACGCCAGCCAAAGGCGTGGATCAGGTAGCCGGAAACCACCGACATCCACAACACCGTGACCGGATTGCCGAGGATCAGGAAGGTGTTGGCGCGGGAGCGTTCTGACTTGGTAAACCAGTTGCTGATGTAAATCAGCATCGCGGGCATTACCGCAGCTTCCACCACACCGAGGATAAAGCGGATCGCCGCCAGCATCGGGATATTGCTGACCATGCCGGTCAGCGAGGCGCACCCGCCCCACAGGATCAAACACCAGAAAATCAGCTTCTTGACGCTGCGGCGTTCGGCGTAGATGGCACCGGGAATTTGGAAGAAGAAATAGCCGAGGAAAAACAGGGCACCCAGCAGAGATGACATCCCTTTGGTGATGCCAAGATCGTCATTAATCCCGGCGGCGGAGGCAAAGCTAAAATTGGCGCGGTCCAGATAGGCCAGGCTGTAGGTGATAAACACGATGGGCATGATGTACCACCAGCGTTTGGCCGCAATAGTTGCTTTATTCATGTGCAGAACCCTTCAGTGGAGTCTTCTCACCAGCGCTGGCTTGTCGCCATCCGCTGGGGCTTGTGCTCTCCCGGCGTGCCTCGGTTGTAGGGACAGAGGTGGGCGCTCATTGGAGCAAATGATTATTCCGCCAGTGCAGCGCGGGTTGGCAACCCTTCGCTGTCGCCGATGGCCTGGATGGCCAGCGAACCGATCTTGTTGCCGCGTTGCACTGCCTGTAGCAGCGTTTTGCCTTCCAGCAGGGCGCTCAGCGTCCCTACTGCGAAGCCGTCTCCGGCACCGACGGTATCTACCACGTTGGTGACTTTGACCGCGGCTACTGCAGCCTGGTCGCCGGCGGCGGTTTTAAACCAGGCACCCTCTGGCCCTGTTTTGATGATCACGGCCTGTACGCCGCGCTCCAGATAGAAATCGGCGATGCCTTCTGCGGTGGATTGCCCGGTCAGGATCTGGCCCTCTTTTAACCCTGGCAGCACCCAGTCGGCCGCGCAGGCCAGCTTGTTGAGCTGTTCGATCATCAGCTCCCGGCTAGACCACAGCACCGGGCGCAGGTTGGGGTCGAAGGAGATGGTTTTGCCCAGGGCGCGCATCTCGGCAGCGGCGAAATGGCACAGCTCCAGCGACTCGGCAGACAGGGCGGCGGCCACTCCACTCAGGTGCAGGTGGCGCGCCCCAGCGAAGTAGTCGCGGTCAAAATCGGCGGTGGAAAGATGGCTAGCGGCGGAGCCTTTGCGGAAATACTCCACACTGGGATCGGTTCCATCTGTGTTTTTAGATTTCAGCTGAAAACCGGTTGGGTAGCGGCCATCGACGGTGACCTGCTGGGCGTTAACCCCTTCTTTCGCCAGCTGTTGCAAGGTAAAGCGGCCAAAGGAGTCGTTACCTATCCGGCTTACCCAGCCGACGTTCAAACCCAGGCGGGCCAGCCCGATCGCCACGTTCAGTTCGGCACCGGCGATGCGTTTGGTAAAGGTTTCTACCTCGGCCAAATCGCCCGTTTGCGCGGCGACAAACATCGCCATGGCTTCACCCAGCGTTACGACATCTAAAGAATTTTGCGTGTTCATCATGCCTGCTCCCCGCGTAACACATCCACGTAATGGCGGGTTACCGCCTCCAGATCGCTGCCCTGTAGTGGGAACTCGATGCCGCGCGGCACGTCCTGCGGCAAGCGGGCCAGCACTTCACGCCAGCTACCGTCGGTGTCATCCAGGGCGATGGCGCGCCAGCCGCGTGGGCCAAGGGTGGCGGCTTTAACATGAATATAGCCAACGTGTGCGGCCAGCAGATTGGCAGCGGCCAGGGCGTCTTGCCCCACCCAATGCCAGTTGGCCATGTCGAACGTCATGCCGACCGGCAACTGACTCGCTTCCACCGCATGGAAAAAGGCGTTCATCAACGACAGGATGCCGCAGTCTGGCGTTTGATCGTTCTCGACCACCAGTTGGGTTGCGGATTGCCCCAGCGCGATTTTTAACTCGGTAAAGTCAAAGCCCGGTTGGTAGTGACCCAAGGCCAGCTTGAGACGGCTGGCTTGCAGGATCTTCGCCTCAGCCAAAAAGGCGGGCAGATTCGGGTTAAGGGTATGCTGTGGCGTAAACAGTGACTCAGGTGCGGAATACACGGCGGCCAGTTGGTGTTGCTGTAGGGCTTTTGCCAGGGTGGGTAAAGCATCCAGCTCCTGCGGGGAAAGCAGTTCACGGCGGATTTCCACGCCGTCGGCACCGGCCTGAGCGATCAGGGGTAACAACGCCGCCTGGCCACCTAGCTGTTGCACCCTGTCGTTGCCGTAGGCGCTGGTTACTACAATAATCTGTTGCTTCATCTTTTGGCTCCTGAGGTGACCTATCACCACCGCTACTGTAGTTGTAACGGTAAATGGAACCGGTTCCATTGAAAAGCAGCAGCATGCAGAACTATGATCGCAATCACGGAGTTGGTTAAAAAATGGCCCCTCACCCCAACCCTCTCCCACAGGGAGAGGGAGCTGTTAGCCCCTGCTCTGTTGGAAGAACGAAGATAATCTCAGCAAGGCTTGAGCTTCCATTTATCCAAGGAGAGTCAACGAATGCACATGATGGGTCACCGTACTTTCAGGCTAACTCGATCGGTCCCCTGTGTGGCGCTGCCAGAGTAAGTGGTGAGTTCGTGCAGTTTCGGAAAGTAGGTAGGAAAAACCACAAAGACAAGGTGTTACGCAAAGCAATCAACGAACTCGATCGGTCCCCTCTCACTAACGGAGAGGGTTAGGGTGAGGGGTCAACGCAGGGTGGAGCCACGAACGATCAGCTCACCGGAGAATAGCTGCTCGCTAACGGGAGCATTGAGACCCTGAATACGCTGCACCAGCAGTTCCAGCGCAGCATGCCCTATCTGGTAGGTGGGCTGTTTCAGGGTGGTGATCCCCACCCCTGCCAGTTCGGCCCAATCCAGTTCGTCAAATCCCAGCAGGCCAATGTCGTTGCCCCACTGCATGCCCAGGTGGCGCATAGCGCGCGCAACTTGCAGCGTTAAGGCTCCGTTGGCCGAGATCACCGCTTTGCGCATCCCGCGATGGCGGGTGTTGAAGGTCTGTAATACCGTTGCCAGCTTTTCGGCGTCGTTTAGCGGAGTTTCGGCCTGCTCGGCGGACAAATCGGGATGTTGGGCCATCGTCTGGCGAAAAGCGTGCAGACGCTCAAGCCGGGTATTCACGGTGCCAATCGGCTCACTGAGGAACAGGATAGCCTCGAAACCCTGTTGCAGCAGGTGTTCCGTTGCGGTGGCGGTGGCCTCGTGGTTATTCAAACCCACCACATCGCAGGCAAAGTCGGGGATTTTACGGTCGATCAGCACCATCGGCAGCATCGACTGTTGCAGCATGGAGAGCGCGTCTTCACGCATCCCGACGGCGTTCACCACAATCCCTTCCACCCGGTAGCTGCTCAGCAACTGGAGGTAATGCTGTTCCTGATTGATCTCGTTATTGGTATTACAGACCAGCAGGGTAAAGCCATGCTGGCGGCAGGCTGCTTCGATGCCGCGCATCACGTCGACGGAATAGGGATTGGTGATATCGGCGATGATCAAACCGATCAGCCGCGTTTGTCCGCCCTTCAGGCTGCGTGCCATCTGGCTTGGGCGATAGTCGAGCTGCTGGATCGCAATATCGATACGTTGCTTGAGGGCGTCGGAGAGCAGGTGCTGTTCACCATTGAGATAGCGCGACACGCTGGTTTTGCCGGTTTGGGCGTGTTTTGCCACATCACTGATGGTGGCGCGCCCTGAGGCACGCGTTGCTTTATCACTGCTCACAGCCAATCTCCCCTGCGGTTCAATGCCAAGGAGACTAACACACCAAGCCTAAAGCCGGGAATGACCCATGTCAGGAGGTGGCCTCCTGCGCTTTGGCCTGCGGCTGGATTTTCTTGTCGGGGCTGCTGAGGGTGAAGACAGAAATCAGCGTGACACCCAAGGCAAGGCTACCGAGGATCAGGTAAGTTTCGGCGAACCCCATACGGTCATACAGGCTACCTGCAAAGGCAGAGAGGAAGATGGCGGCCCCCTGTTTGGCAAACTGGAAACCAATCAGATAGATCGTGGCGGAAAGGCGGGTATCAAAGTTGGCGGTGATGTACTTGAAGGAACCGACCAGCAAGAAAGGCACTTCCAGCGCGTGCAGCATTTTCAGCATGATGACTTCCAGTGCCGTTGTGGCAAAGGCGGAGCCAATAATGCGTATCGACATGATGGTACCGGCCAGCAGCAGAGTATTTTTTGCCCCGATGCGGTTAATAATCCACGGCGAACAGAACATGATCAGCGCATTGGCCAACTCTCCGGCGGTGGTCGCATAGCCGAAGACCTCGGTACCGCGCTGCGGAGAACTGAAGAAGGTTTTAAAGAAGTTGGCAAACTGTTGATCGAACACGTCATAGACGCAGGCTACCCCGACCACATACAGGATGAACATCCACATCTTCGGCATTCTGAACAGCTCTGCCACCATCCTCAGATTGAACTGGCTCTGATTGGCCCCCAGCTTGCCCATGACAATGGCGTTAGGATTTTCGCGCGGGTTGGCCAGTATCAGGAGTAACATCAGTAGCACTGCCGCTCCAGATCCCATCCAGAAGACGATATCCGGATTGATGTTGAATAACACTCCGGCGGTAGACGCACAGATCCCCCAGCCGAAACAGCCAAACATCCGCGCCTTGCCGTATTCGAAGGCACTTTTGCGGCTGACTCGTTCGATATAAGCCTCAACGGCTCCTGCTCCCCCTGAGAAAGCAAATCCGATATAGGCCCCGCCCACCATGGCTCCGAGCAAGACGTTCATTTTCAGCAACGGTGCAAAGACGTAGAGGAAGAAGGGAGCAAAGAAAAACAGCAACAGGGTAATCACCCAAAGCAGATGTTTTTTCAGCCCGAGCTTATCGGAAATAATGCCGAAAATGGGTTGAAATAGAATGGCAAACAGAGACAGACAGGAAAATACCAGGCCAGTTTCGGTTTTATTCAGTCCGATGACTTCCGACAGCCAGATCGGCAGAAACGGAAAGCAGGTGGCCATAATGAAAAAGTAGAGGAAAAAGAAAGCGCCAAATATCCAGAAGTTACGGTTATTTTTATAGGTACAGACGGTGGCGTTCATGGTGATTGTCCTTCCACGACGAGCTTTGGGTGTGCAGCGGCTCGCCGTGGTGAGCGCTGCACCTGCAAATCTATGGGATAACTCAGAGCTGTTCGAGGCCGATCAGCATGGCGCTTTCCGGATCCAGTACCGGTAACGCTAGGCCAACCTGCGCCAGCCATTCCCCGCTAACGTCGCAGGGCTGTTTCATCCAGGCGGGCAACTGGCGCATGGTATGGCCGCCCTGCTGCTGGTGAATGAGCGGCGGGGTATCCAGCAGGGTGATGCGATAACGAGCATCCGGCCTCAACCCTGGAATGCGCAAATTACCCGGCAGTTGGTGATTCGGCATCGTCAACTGGCTGACCAGAATGACAGCTCGCTCCTGTCCTGGGGCAACCACGCCATTAATCTGGGTGCTTGGGTCGTGATGATCGATACGGATAACATCGCCGCTATGTAGCAATGGCCGGAGAGATTTGTGCAACGCCACATAGCGGACGAAACCAAGCTGTTCGGTGTCGCCTTCTTTGACCGGGTCCAGTTCTATACCCATGTGTCCGAACAACGCCGTCAGGCCGCGAAAACCGATGCTGTGCTGACGTTCGGTGGCGTGACACTGTCGGTTGCCGATGTGTGAGCCCATCACTTCCGGGGGGAAGAAATAGCTCATGCCGCGTTGAATGGTTTGGCGTTCCAGCGCGTCGTTGTTGTCGGAGGTCCAGAAGCGGTGGCAGCGTTGCAGGACCTCAAAATCGATTCGGCCCCCACCGGAGGCGCAGGATTCGAATTCCACCTGCGGGAAGCGTTCCCTCAAGCTATCCAGCAAGCGATAGAATTGCTCGGTCTGGGCTGTCAGCGAGCCGCGGCCAAGGTGAGCGGGTTGTACGATCTCGCGGTTCATGTCCCACTTGATGTAGTCGATATCATGATTGCTCAGTAGCCAGTTCATGCGTTCCAGCAGGTATTCGAAGACCTGTGGGTTGCACAGATCGAGCACGTACTGAAAACGCCCGGTAGGTTGCTGATAGCCCGGTAAACCTAACACCCAGTCGGGGTGAGCCCGGAACAGATCGGAATCTGGATTGATCATCTCCGGCTCCACCCAGATACCGAATTCCATGCCTAGTTGTTTAACATGCTCGATCACCGGAGCCAGCCCGTTCGGGTATTTTTTCTCGTCCAGGTACCAGTCGCCAAGTGCGGCGCGATCGTGGTCGCGCCCACGGAACCAGCCGTCATCAATGATAAAGCGTTCTACACCCAGTTCGGCCGACTTGGTGGCCATCTGTATGATGTACTCGGGCTGGTGGTCGAAATAGATGCCCTCCCAGGTATTGAGATGCACGGGGCGCGGCCTGTGGTCGGGGAAGCGCAGAATATTCTGGCGGACATAACGGTGAAACTGCTGGCTAAGTGCATTCAGACCAGTACGAGAGCTGGCAGCATACAGCCAGGGGGTGCTTAGGCTGGCTCCGCCTTCCAGTTCCTGCTCGCCTGGCAGGTACAGGGCCTCTGCCTGCAACAGGCGGCGGCCATCGGTTTTCACATCGGCGCGCAGACGATGGTTGCCGCTCCAGCCTAGATGGATACCCCAGACTTCCCCCTGTTGCTCGCTGAAGCCACGGCTACCTACCATCATGCCGGGGAAGTATTCATGAGAGCTGCGACCTCGGCGGTTTTCCTGCAGGTATCCGCCATGCTCAAGGGTGACGCGGTGCGGTTGGAACTCGCGGATCCAGCGGCCATGGAACGCCATCACTTCACCAGCACGCTCTGGCAATGGCAGTGTCAACGCCAAGCGGTTAACCCAGTAACGAGCAGCATGGTGATTGATCAACGTATGGCGCATTTTTAGCACGCCGCTGGCGCTGTCCAATTGCAGTTCGCTGCGTAGTTGCAGCCCTGCCTGTGGGTCTTCTGCCAGGATCAGCAACTGATTGTCCTGATGCGTGATTTCGCTGGTAGTGAACACGGGTGACCAATCGTAGCCGTCACGATGGCCTTCCACTCCCGGCGAGCCAAACAGACCGCGTCCAGATTCTGCCGCCAGCGTCAGAGGCGTATCTACATCCAGCCTGCCGTTTGGCACCGCCCGGCTCAACGTCAAGACATCCTTCGGCATAAACCCGCTTAAATGGGGGCCCCAATAGAGAATTTCGGCAAACGGCTGGCAACGAACAATGACGTCGGTCGTGGGGCTGGTTAACCGCACAATGGTGGGTTCCATCTTTTGACTCCTTTACGATCTTTGGCTCAACTCAGTGGCGTCATCATTGATCCGAAACGTTTCGGATTAAAACCTAAACGTTTCGGATCTGTGATCTGGTCGGGCAAAAAACGGCGTTGTTTTAAACGATCAGGAGGTCAAGGGGAGTTCGTCCGGGTTGGGTTTTAGCACCGGTTGCCACAGTACCTGTAATTTTTGCAGCGGTTCACCACGGATCAGGCCAAGAGTCATTTGCGCGATTTGTTGGCCGACTTCCGCGCGGGTGGCTTGGACGATGGCGGCTACAGGCAGGTCGAGCAGGCTTTCCGCTGGTAATCCGTCATACACCACCAGAGAAACCCCTCCGGGGCCGAGTTTATCGGCATCACGTAGCGCCATTGCTGCCCCCTCGCCGTGACCGTTGCAGTCGGTAATGATTGCCGTCGGCGGATCGGCCAACACCAATAACGCTTGGGTGGTCAGATAACCCGCGCGACGGCTTGGCGTGATACTGCACAGATAATCGTCACGTTGTTGCAGTTGGTGGCTGGCCAATCCATCCAGATAACCTTGGCGGCGCTGGCTGATAAACGACTGCTGGTTATTTTCGCCCAGATAGGCAATTTTCCGGTGGCCAAGCGCCACCAGATAGTCCACGGCCATCAGGCTGCCAGCGCGGTTATCAAAATCAAACCAGGCGTAATCTTTCTCCAGCTGGCTGCGGCCCAGTGCCAGAAAGGGGAAGTTAAGCCGCTGTAATTCCTGCAGACGCGGATCGTTGTCTAGCGTATGGGCAACAATCAACGCATCAACACGTTTGCTGGCAATCAGGCGAGTAAAGGCATGATGGGGGGCATCATCTGCCACCAACAGCAGATCGATCTCGTGGCGTACCAACTCATTGCTGATACAACCGATCATTTCCATCAAGGTAGAGTTACTCAACGTGTAGTTATTGAACGGGAAAACCAGCCCAACGGCGTCGATTTTGCCCATTTTCAAACGGCGTGCCAGGGTATTGGGGCGATAACCCAAACGCTCTGCCTCAGCCTCTACCCGTTGGCGCGTATCTTGGGCGACGTCGCCGTAGCCATTCAGGGCGCGACTCACGGTGGTAACGGAGAGATCCAATGCTTTGGCAATCGCTTTCAGGGACATATTTCACTCTACAGAAGGTATTGGGATGCCGGGCGAGAGTAACACAGGCAGAGGAATTGGCGGGAGAGGCGAGGGCAGGAAATGCGAACTGGCGGGGCAAAGGCCCCGCACTGTGTGCTTACAGCGGGCTGAGGGTGATCTCAACGCGACGGTTTTGCGCCTTGCCTGCGGTGGTGCTGTTGGAGGCAATCGGGTTATCCGGGCCGGCACCGATTGAACGGATGCGGTTGGCGGCGACCCCTTGGGTGATCAGCGCGCTGGCCACACCGTCTGCACGTTGTTGGGACAGCGTCATATTATGCGCGCGAGCCCCGGTGCTGTCGGTGTAACCCACCACGTTGACGGCGGTTTTTTCATACTCTTTCAGCACCATCGCTACGCCGGTCAGGGTGTTGGCTCCTGCCGGTTTCAGCGTGCTGCTGTCGGTATCGAAGGTCACGTTGTTTGGCATATTCAGCACGATATTATCGCCCTGACGGGTAACGCTAACGCCGGTGCCTTTCATTTTGTCGCGCAGTTTGGCTTCCTGCACGTCCATGTAGTATCCGGCTCCACCGCCCAATGCGGCACCGGCTGCGGCGCCGATCAGCGCGCCTTTACCACGGTCTTTTTTCGATGACGAGATCATGCCGATACCGGCACCTAGGGCTGCGCCAACGCCAGCGCCAATACCGGACTTGCCGGCTTCTGACTCCCCGGTGTAAGGGTTGGTGGTACAAGCCGATAGCGTCATGGCAACGGCTACTGCACCAGCAATTATCGCAATGCGTTTTTTCATTGTTAGTTCCTTTAAAAGCAGGGATATCTGCGTGCGCTACTCCAAACTGGAGGCGCTAAATCATCGGCATTCAGCCGCGAGCCCCAAAACGGGCCGCGCAACTATGACGTACCTTTTGGCCAGCAGTTCCGATAAAAATCGTGACAAATTATAAACCTGTAAGCCAGGCAGGAAGGTAGCCGCCAAATCGCCGCTTGGGAACCAGAACAAACTGAATTAATGCAGGAAGGGTTGATCTTTAGGACAAAGGGGCGAAGAGTTTCGCCCCGATGAGATGCGGTTAAGCTAACGTTTCGCCATTGCTGGCGACCACGCGGCGATACCAGTCGAAGCTCTGTTTTTTCGAGCGGGCAAAGCTGCCGTTGCCGTCGTCGTGCTTATCCACGTAGATAAAACCGTAGCGCTTACTGTATTGCCCGGTGGTGAAGGACACACAGTCGATGCAGCCCCAGGGAGTAAAGCCCATCAGCTCAACGCCGTCGTCTATCACCGCTTTTTTCATCTGCTCGATATGCGAGCGGAGATAGGCGATGCGGTAATCGTCGTGGATCTGGCCATCGGCCTCGGGCTTATCCAGCGCACCGAAGCCGTTCTCGACGATAAACAGCGGCTTCTGGTAGCGTTCATAGAGGATGTTGAGCGTATAGCGCAGCCCCACCGGATCGATCTGCCAGCCCCAGTCGGACGCTTTCACATAAGGGTTCGGCACGCTGCCTTCAAAACCGGCCAGCGCCGTGCCCGTGCCGATGGAGTCCGCCTGCACCGCGTTACTCATGTAGTAGCTCAGGCCGATATAGTCCGCACAGCCTTCACGCAGGATCTGCTCATCTTCCGGCTGCATCTGGATGTGGTAACCCTTGCGCTCCCATTCGTGCAGAATGTAGGACGGGTAATAGCCGCGCATATGCACATCGCCAAACAGGAAGCGTTCACGCATCGCCTCTTGCGCATACATCACATCGTCCGGATTACAGGAGAACGGATACAGCGGTACCATGGCGATCATGCAGCCAATCTGCAATGCCGGGTTGATGGCATGCCCCAGTTTGACCACCTGTGCGCTGGCGACAAACTGATGGTGCAGCACCTGGTACATGCACTCTTCCGGGTTCGGTTCCTGGGTGAAAATCACCCCTGAACAGCAGTAGCCGAACAGCGGGGTCTTCCAGTTGCGCTGGTTGTTGATCTCGTTGAAAGTCATCCAGTACTTCACTTTGTGCTGGTAACGGGAGATGACCACTTCGCTAAAGCGCACAAAGAAATCGACCACCTTGCGATTCTTCCAGCCGCCATACTCTTTCACCAGATGCCATGGCATCTCGAAATGGGAAAGGGTGATCACCGGCTCAATGCCGTATTTCAGCAACTCGTCAAACAGGTTGTCGTAGAACTGTAATCCTTCCTCGTTCGGCTCCAGCTCATCCCCTTGCGGGAAGATGCGCGACCAGGCAATAGAGGTGCGGAAGCACTTGAAGCCCATTTCGGCAAACAGCGCGATATCGCCTTTATAACGGTGATAGAAGTCCACCGCGTCGTGGTTGGCGTAGAGGTAACCAGGTTCAATGCCGTCGGTGATCACGCGATCGACGCCGTGGGCACCGCTGGACAGTACATCGACGATGCTTGGGCCTTTACCGCCCTGATCCCAGCCGCCTTCAACCTGATGCGCCGCTACCGCGCCGCCCCACAGGAAATCATCCGGTAACTGTTTTTTCATAACGTTGGTTCTCTTGGTAGATGAATTTAGGCCATTTCAGGCTTGTTGAGCGGTGCCGTTGGCGCAGGCTGTTCCTCTTTGAAGCCGACGATATAGGTTAGTACGGCACCCAGCACAAACGCCACGCAGATGGACAGCAGGAAGCCAAGGAACTGCGGCATATGGCCTTCTTTAAAGAACACCGGCAGCACGGCAATCCCCGGCAGGCAATAACTCCATGACACCGCGTTGAAGGCTCCGGCAATGGAACCACCGACCGCGCCGGCGACACAGCCGCAAATCATTGGGCGTTTCAGACGCAACGCAACGCCGTAGATGGCGGGTTCCGTGATGCCAAACAGCGCGGTCATGCCAGCAGACAGCGAAACGCGCTTCATCTCCGGATCTTTGGATTTCAAATAGACGCCCAGCACGGCACCCGCCATGGCAAACACCGGCGAGGCCTGCAGGCCGGTAAAGGTGTCATAGCCCAGCGTGGCATAGTTTCCCACGGTGACCGGCGTGATCCCCCAGTGTACGCCCAGCGTTACCAACGGCATCCACAGTGCGCCTACCACCGCTCCGGCAATGGAAGGGCTGAGGTGATACAGCGTGTTATAGACGCCGCCGATGGCCCCGCCAATCATGTTACCGATCGGGCCAAAGGCCAGCAGCGTCAGCGGCACCATGATCGCGATACAGAACATCGGCGTGAACAGGTTGCGGATCACCAGCGGCAGGATGCGTTCAAAGAAACGCTGTACATAAGACATGATCCAGACCATCAGGATGATCGGGATCACCGAGGCGGTATAGCTGAGATACTGCACTGGCATGCCCAGGAAAGTGAGGGGATCGGCGTTAATCGGGATACCGGCCACCTCGGCCAGCACCCTGGCAATCTGTGGGTTATTGACGGCTTCCTGCATCAAGGCCTGCATGGCCGGATCGGCAGAGTTCACCAACAGAATTTTATTGGCAGTGAGCATGTTCATATAGTCTGGAGAGACCAGCGCACAGGCCGCGATCACCGCGGTGAACGGATTGACGTTGAATTTTTTCGCGGCGGTGAAGGCTACCATCACTGGCAGGAAGGTGAAGCCGGTCCAGGAAACGAAGTTCAGAATACGATAGGTGCCACTGGCCGGATCCATCCAGCCTAAGGCAGCAAACAGCGAGATGAGCCCCTGCAATACCCCGCAGGCTGCCAGCGGATACAGGAAGGGGGCGAAGATGCTGGAGATAATGTCCATCAGGCGGCTGACGATGCCGACGTTCGGCGCGCTGACCGCCACGTTCTCATCCATATTGACCAGCTTGAGCACTTCCCGATAGGCATCGCCGACGTGGTTGCCGATCACCACCTGCAATTGACCACTGGATTCGATAACGGTAATAACGCCTTTGACGCGTTTCAGCGTGTCTTTATCGGCCTGGCTACTGTCTTTTAAAATAAATCGCAAACGTGTGGCACAATGTGTGACATTAATCACATTATTATCGCCGCCAATCAGGCGTACGATCTCTTTTGCCGAGTCAGCATAATTAATTGCCATCAACGTAACTCCATCTGTGGTGTACAGAAATATCGGACTTTATTGTTGCTATAAGGTGATTTCTAAAGGGATAGTAGCAAACAGCAAGGGAATGTCACGATATAACAAAATGGCGAAATAGTGATTTGTCACATGCAAAAAACAGGGTGTTATTTAGCGTGATTTAGCTAATAAAATTAATGGCCGAGACTTTTTGCCAGCTTTTTGCCTATCGCTTCCAATATATACATTACAGGTACTTGAGTAGTGATATCATATTCGCTGGCAATGCGGATTTGCGGCATGTGGTAAGAGAGATTAAAGTCCGCCATGCGCGCCAGTGAAGAGGTTTCGCTATTGGTAATGCTGACGATTTTACAGTTATGCAGGCTAAATTGGCTGGCCAGTTTAAGAATTTCCGGCGTTTCTCCAGAAACCGATAAAATAATGGCTACCGCATTTTTATACATATCGCTGCTGATGGGATAATAAGGATCATCGATATAATTACTGAATTTACCAACGTTAGAGAAAAAGCGAGCGCCGTACTTACCTAACGTGCCGGATGTTCCTGCTCCGACAAAGATGATCCGTTCCGCGTTGGCAATGTGTGCTGCCGCATCCGTAATTAACTGCTCAAACTCTTCATTGTTAATACTTTTGAAGAAGCTGACAATTTCACTGACACCGGAGGTTAGCAGCAGCTTGTCTTCCTGTTCCAGATAGAGTTTAAAGCGAATGCGGAATTCCGAATAGCCGCTGAAATTCATTTTCTTACAAAAGCGTAATACCGTGGTGGTGGAGACCTTGGCACCGTCCGCCAGTTCGCGAATGGTCATATACATAACCTTGTCCTTATTTTTGATGACGTAGTTGTACACCATCAATTCAAGACCGTTGAGCTTGGATAAGGCGATATGGGTAAACATGCTGGATCTCGTTGACAAGGTTGGCTGCCAAAGTACCAGAAGCGGGCAGGGATGACAAAGCCCGCCCGCGGCTTCTTCAGGGATGGCGCAGTTCTGCGGTGGCCCAGTTCATGATCAGCGTATGGGCCTGGGTCTCCTGATTGAACTGGCGTTGTACTTCACTGAACCCAAGCTTGCGGTAAAAGGCGCAGGCCCGCAGATTCTGCTCGTATACCTCCAGGCTTAGCCAGCCGTGCTGTTGCTGTACTTGCTCCATCAGCGCGGCTCCGACGCCTTGGCCGTGGAAGCGCTCATCGACAAACAGCGCGCCCACAAAGCGTTCATCCAGCACGCTGATAAAACCGGCGATCTGCTGGTGGTGCAGATAAACCCAGGTTTTGGCACGCGGCAGATAGCTTTCACGCACCAACTGGGCAGTTTGCTGCCAATAATCGGCCGCGATAAACGGATGGGCCTGGGTGGTGCTTGCCAGCCACAGCGTCATCAGCGGCTCGATATCGGCCGGAACGGCGGTACGGATCATGCCTGGCGCTGCTTTGGGTGGCAGAAGCACCCCGTAAGATGATCGTTCACCAGGCCGCTGGCCTGCATAAAGGCATAGCAGGTGGTTGAGCCGATAAACTTAAAGCCGCGCTTTTTCAGCGCCTTGGACAGGGCATCGGACTGTTCGGTTTTGGCGGGGACTTCGCCAAGCGCCTGCCAGTGATTGAGCAGCGGCTTGCCGGTGACGAACTGCCAGATAAAGGTGACAAAATCTTCTCCGGCGGCCTCCATCGCCAGATAGGCTTTGGCATTATTGATAATGGCCTCGATCTTGCCGCGATGGCGGATAATGCCGCTGTCTTGCATCAGCGTTGCCACGTCTTGTTCGGTCATGGCTGCAATGCGCTGCGGATCGAAATTGTGGAAGGCACGGCGGTAGTTTTCACGCTTTTTCAGCACGGTGATCCAGGAAAGACCCGCCTGCTGGCCTTCCAGGCACAGCATTTCGAACAGCTCGCGTGTGTCGGTGGTGGGTACGCCCCATTCCTGGTCATGATACTCAAGATATAGCGGATCGGCGGTAACCCAACCGCAACGTTCGTTGGCCATACGAGGATTCCTTATGCTGTAATTATTTACAGGTAATCATCGCCGTAAGCCGCCCGCTTGGCAACCCTTTGCACGATTTATCGTCAGTTAACTTGACGTTATGTGAATCCCCGCAATATTTACTACACGGCTATGGCGATAACTGCCAACGATAAGAACAGGATTTCCTCTATCTATGACTAGGAGTCTATTTATGCCTCTGAAAAGACAGGGCAAGCACACCCCAACTGTGCTTGCCGTGGCGTTAGCTTTTTGCCTCAGTGCTACGGCACAGGCTTACGATCAACTTTACGTGTTTGGCGACAGCCTGAGTGATACCGGCAATAACGGCCGCTTCACTTATGACAGTAACCAACATCAGCTATATGACGAAATACTGGGCCAGCGTATCGGTGCTGCGCTGGTGGCGTCCGATAACGGTGGATACAACTATGCTGCCGGTGGTGGTGTGGCCGTACCGGCGCTAAACCCGGCGGACAACACCGAGGATCAGCTACAAAGCTACCTTGCACGGGTTAACGGCAGGGCCGATGGCGACGGTTTGTATATTCATTGGATTGGCGGCAACGATCTGGCCGCTGCGGCGATGAATGTGGCAACCGCACCGGAGGTGGCCTTCACTAGCGCCTTGGCTGCGGCGACGCAGGTGCACGCTTTACTGAACGCCGGTGCCGGGACGGTGATAGTGCCAACGGTACCGAATATCGGCTCAACCCCGCAACTGATGGAGCTGATTATCCAGCAGGCGCTGGGGCCGGTACAGGGCGCGGCCATACTGGCGGCGTACGGCAAGCTTAATACTCTCGACACGCCGGATAACGCTTCGCGCCAGCAGGCGATCCATCAGGCTTTAGGTGCCGCTGCACAGCAGGCCAGTAGTAATCCTCTGGTGCAGCAGGCCATTGCTGCCCAACTGAGCGCGGCTTTCGACAGTTTCAGCGCCCAGGCGGCCCAGCTTACCGATTTTTATAACCAGAGCGAAGATCGCCTGCTGGCTCAGGGCGGCGGTAATATCGTGCGCGTTGATGTCAACAAACTGTTCAGCGAGGCGATCGCCAACCCAGGCCAGTTTGGTTTTACCAACACTGCCGGTATGGCCTGCCCAGCGGGAGTGTCTTCGGCGGTATGCAGTTCGTCCATGCCAGGTTTTAACAGCGAGCAGGCTTATCTGTTTGCCGACCATTTCCACCCCAGCCCGCAGGCTCATCAACTGATCGCCGATTATATTCAGGCGGTATTGGATGGCCCGGCGCAGGCGGTGGCTCTCAACCAGGCAACCGCCGCTTTTGTGCGTGATAGCCGTGCTACCTTGGACAGCCGTCTTCAGCAGTTACGCACCAGCAGCAATCCGCAGGGGTCGTTGGGCGTGTTCGGCGGCTATGCCGGGCAACGTTACGATTATTCTGCCAATACAGTTGCCGGGGATGGCGACGCCACCACGCATAACCTAACGCTGGGCGTGGATTACCAACTGACGGATGAGTGGCTGATAGGTGCGCTAATCTCGGGTTCCAACGACAATCAGCAACCTTCCAGCCGTTACGATTATAAGGCGCGCGGTGTGCTGCTGTCGGCCTTCAGCTCCCTGACGCTATTTGAGCAAGGATGGGTTAATGCCGATTTGCACTATGCCAGCGTGAATTACGACGACATTAACCGCAGTATGCAGTTGGGTTCGCTAACCCGTACAGAAACCGGCGATACCGATGGTAAGCAGTGGGGCGCACGCGTTACGGCGGGGTATGACTTCCCGATCGCTTCGTACCTCACCACCGGGCCGATGGCCCAGTTTGCCTGGGATTACAGCAACGTCTCCGGTTATAGCGAGAATGGCGACGACAGTACGGCCATGCGTTTCAACGATCAGACCTATCATTCGCAGATCGGCGCTGTAGGATGGCGATTGGATAGCCAGCTCGGGATAGTTAATCCGTATGCGGAGGTGAGCTATCAGCACCAGTTTGGTGATGGCGTTTACCGGGCAGGCGGTGGATTGAAATCGACCCAGACCTCATTCACCCGCGACAGCGCCAGCCAGGATAAAAACTGGATGGATATCACCTTGGGGGCGAATATGCCGTTGAGCGATCGGGTGGCGGCGTTTGCGACGGTTTCGCAAACCAGCGGCTTGAGCAGTGGTGAGCAATTTATGTACAATGTGGGTGTCAGTGCGCGTTTTTGAAGAATGGCTTTAAACTTAATTGCCCGGTGCCAGACGGTTTGGTGCCGGGAAGAATAGGAGGGAGCTGTGCTTACCATTATTACGGGACAGTGCCTGATATCAGGGGCTGTCAGCCCTGTTAGCCATCGCCTTGCCCAAGCCCTTCACCGAAAAAGTACAGTGTCTGACTGTACTTTAGTATAACTATCATTTGCTCCTAAAAGACTTTATCGTTACGCCATAAGAACAAAAGATTTAAATAAAAAAAACTGATCCCGTTTAAAGGATCAGGAGCCAATTCGGCCAACACCAGGGAAATTTTGTTGTCATTATTATAAATAACAGGTTGTCTGTCAATTGTTCTCTCGCTCGCTAATCAACGAGTGGGAGGATTTTGTGTGCCTTCAATAATATAAAATACTTATCATTTCCACTCTGTTTCATCAATTTTTTATCTTTAACAGCCTGATTGGCGATAATAAAACCGATTTTTAGTGGCGTTTATGCCGATCTATAACATCTCCAGCCAGAAAATCAGCCTCAAATACAACACCTGAGTAACTGAAATTTTACCTTCACCCAAGGTTGTTAAAATCAGCATTCTTCCTCTGGTTAAAAAAAGACCATATCATCTCGGGTTATACTTTTTTTAAAATGGGAGAATCATTTTTTATAGGTATAAAGATGAATCATCAGTACTCTACTATTTATTATAAAATTGATGAGTTATTTCTTACTAGAAATTAGTTTTCATAATGTTTTTATGATAAACTATTACTTTATGTTGTGCTCTGAAATTTGCAACGGAGATTTCTACAAGGAGATTGTTACGTGTCAAGTTTATTCTTTAATAATGAGTTTATTAACTCAGCAATAAAGACTTATTTAGAAAAAAACTTAAGAGAGTATAGCAACATAAAGTACGCCTATGCGATTATGAGCAAACGCAATCCTGCCGATTTTGCCATAATTTCCAACAGAACAGAATGGTTTGAATTTTATACCGCCAATAACTATCAATTTATCGATCCGGTCCTCATTACCGCTTCCCACCGGGTAACCCCTTTTTCCTGGGATGAGAATATCGTGATCCGATCCGGGTTAAAGTTGCCCAAGATTTTTGATATGGCCAAAAACTATAATGTCATCAATGGCTATACGTTAGTACTTCACGATCACAATAATAACTTAGTGGTACTATCATTGATCATGGATGACTCCTGTGATGAAAATATCGAAGAGTCGATCAAAGAAAACCAACATAAGCTGCAGATGCTGCTGATCACCGCCCACGATAAATTAACCGCGCTGTATCACGAGTTAAATAACACCAGTGATTTTGACAAGGTCAGCCAAAAAGAGCTGTTCTCCAAACGCGAAAATGAGATCCTTTACTGGGCAAGCATGGGGAAATCCTATCAGGAAATCGCGCTTATCTTAGGGATCAAGCTCACCACAGTAAAATATCATATTGGCAACGTGGTCAAAAAATTAGGCGTTACCAACGCCAAGCATGCCATCAGGCTTGGCGTCGAGCTGAAGCTCATCAGACCGGTGCTTCCCGATCGGGAATGACAGTGGCCAGTTGTTTAAGGCAGCGTTACGGCCTGGTGATTTCTGATTGATGCGGTCGGTCATGATTTGCTGATTATGGCTATCTACCGGCATATAAATCAGATAAATATTCTGTTTCTTTTCCGACAGACCGGTTTCAACAATGGAAATCTGCCAGCCAGAGCGTTGGAAAATGATCATCATCGGATGGCTGACAATCGCATAGATACCTTCATAGCCACGATTTCGCGCGTAGTTAATCATCGACAAGAACAGCATTGAGCTAATCGGGTATTGCCGTAACTGTAGTTCTTGTATCCGCGACTTATCAATGAATAAACGGCTGGCTTCGATAAAGTTGCCATCGGGCAGGTTTAACTTAGGGAAATAAGGTTTGAACGTGTCGATGATCATCGTTGGGTATTGGGTTTCTATAAACCGCAGGCTACAGACGATCAGCCCCTGATAAACACCAAATAGATAGGTGGTGTTTTTATTATCGTAAGCATCAAACTCCATATTTCTTTCGCAGTTTACAATCCAATTTAGGCGATCTTTAAAGGTGGTCTTTCTGAGGGAGAATAATTCATTGGATCTATTATCTGGCAATAAATTATAATCCACATCAAAGAACTCTATCATTTTCATCTTTCCCTAATAAATTTTTAAACTTTACTTTACATGATGCCATTATCTTTGCTCTGCGGACGATCGTATCAGAGCCAATTCAAGAAGCAATGAATAATGCCTGGCTGGAAAATCATCATGATTTCAGGTAAGGGTTATAAGCATTTGGTCTGGAATAACGGTGTTTAATACCACTATACCCGAAGCCTGAGGCAGGTGGAGAGGCATGCAGGTTAGCAACCGTTGGGCTTATGGATGCGCGATTGCGAGCTCCACGGACGGATTTACGGCGTTTCGGCGTTCTACATGACTCCCACCAGTTGCACTATTCGCCACAGCCATTTAGGCAGGCTATTAACCCGATCTCTTCCTAACTGGCCGCGAAGCGCGCTTTTTTCACGAAGATTGACACTTGCTGCGGGATTCTGGCTGTATATCTTACGGTCAACGGGTATACTGACCCATTCTGTTAAATCCACTTGTATCGCGTGCGAAATCAACATGCAAAAGTTTGATACCAAGACCTTTCAGGGTCTGATCCTGACACTACAGGACTATTGGGCGCGCCAGGGCTGCACCATCGTGCAACCGCTGGACATGGAAGTTGGCGCGGGGACATCCCACCCGATGACCTGCCTGCGTGCACTGGGCCCGGAGCCAATGGCCACCGCCTATGTGCAACCTTCACGCCGCCCAACCGACGGCCGTTACGGGGAAAACCCGAACCGCCTGCAGCATTACTACCAATTCCAGGTGGTGATTAAGCCATCGCCAGAAAACATTCAGGAACTCTACCTGGGTTCCTTGAAGGAACTGGGTCTGGATCCGACCATCCACGATATCCGCTTTGTGGAAGACAACTGGGAAAACCCGACGCTCGGCGCCTGGGGTCTGGGTTGGGAAGTGTGGTTAAACGGCATGGAAGTCACGCAGTTTACCTATTTCCAGCAGGTTGGCGGTATGGAGTGCAAACCGGTCACCGGTGAGATCACCTACGGTCTGGAACGCCTGGCGATGTATATCCAGGGCGTGGACAGCGTCTACGATCTGGTGTGGAGCAACGGCCCGTTGGGCGTTACCACCTACGGCGACGTGTTCCATCAGAACGAAGTGGAGCAGTCCACCTATAACTTCGAATACGCCGATGTCGATTTCCTGTTCTCCTGCTTCGAGCAGTATGAGAAGGAAGCGCAAACGCTGCTGGCATTGGAGAAACCGCTGCCGCTGCCGGCTTATGAACGTATCCTCAAGGCTGCTCATACTTTCAACCTGTTGGATGCACGCAAGGCGATCTCGGTTACCGAGCGTCAGCGCTATATTCTGCGTATTCGCACGCTGACCAAAGCCGTTGCCGAGGCCTACTACGCTTCCCGCGAAGCGCTGGGCTTCCCAATGTGTAACAAGAAGTAGAGGCAGCTATGACACAACAGACTTTCCTGGTGGAAATCGGCACGGAAGAGCTGCCGCCGAAGGCTCTTCGCTCACTGGCAGAAGCCTTTGCTGCCAACTTTACCGCTGAACTGGACAACGCTGGCCTGGAACATGGCGAAGTGAAGTGGTTTGCCGCTCCGCGCCGCCTGGCGTTGAAAGTGGCGGATTTGAGTGCTGCGCAGGCCGATCGTGAAGTTGAAAAACGTGGTCCAGCCATTGCTCAGGCGTTCGATGCCGAAGGCAAACCGAGCAAAGCGGCCGAAGGTTGGGCGCGTGGCTGTGGTATTACCGTCGATCAGGCCGAGCGCCTGGTGACCGATAAAGGCGAATGGCTGCTGTATCGCGCCCATGTGCCAGGCCAATCTGCCCAGCAACTGCTGGCCGGTATGGTGAGCACCGCGCTGTCCAAGCTGCCAATCCCGAAACTGATGCGCTGGGGCGATAAAGAAACCCAGTTCGTCCGCCCTGTGCATACCGTGACCATGCTGCTGGGGGCAGAACTGATCCCTGGCACCGTGCTGGGTATCGACTCAGCCCGCACCATTCGCGGCCACCGCTTTATGGGTGAAGCCGAATTCACCATCGATAACGCCGATCAATACCCGCAGATCCTGTTGGAGCGCGGCAAAGTGGTGGCGGATTATCAAACCCGTAAAGCTTTGATCAAGCGCGATGCCGAGTTGGCTGCACAACAGATTGGCGGTAAAGCCGATCTGAGCGAGAGCCTGCTGGAAGAGGTTACCTCGTTGGTCGAATGGCCAGTGGTGCTGACCGCCAAGTTCGAAGAGAAATTCCTGGCGGTGCCTGCGGAAGCGCTGGTGTACACCATGAAGGGCGATCAGAAGTATTTCCCGGTGTATGACGACGCGGGCAAACTGCTGCCAAACTTTATCTTCGTCGCCAATATCGAGTCGAAAGATCCGCAGCAAATCATCTCCGGTAACGAGAAGGTGGTGCGCCCGCGTCTGGCGGATGCCGAATTCTTCTTCAATACCGACCGCAAGCAACGTCTGGAAGACAACCTGCCGCGTCTGGAAACCGTGCTGTTCCAACAGCAACTGGGCACCCTGCGCGCCAAGACCGACCGTATTCAGGCCATGGCGGGCTGGATCGCCGGCCAGATCGGGGCTGATGTCAACCACGCTACGCGTGCGGGGCTACTGTCTAAGTGCGATCTGATGACCAACATGGTGTTCGAATTCACCGACACCCAAGGCGTCATGGGCATGCACTATGCGCGCCACGACGGTGAAGCCGAAGACGTGGCAGTGGCGTTGAACGAACAGTACCAGCCACGCTTTGCCGGTGATGAACTGCCGCAATCGTTGGTGGCCTGCTCGTTGGCGATTGCCGACAAGATGGACACCCTGGCCGGGATCTTCGGCATCGGGCAACATCCAAAAGGTGATAAAGACCCGTACGCACTGCGCCGTGCTGCGCTGGGCGTGCTGCGTATTATCGTTGAGAAAAACCTGCCGCTGGATCTGCAAACCCTGACCGAAGAAGCTGTCCGCCTGTATGGTGACAAGCTGACCAACGCCAAGGTGGTGGACGAGGTTGTCGACTTTATGCTGGGCCGTTTCCGCGCCTGGTATCAGGAAGAAGGCCATGCGGTGGATACCATCCAGGCCGTATTGGCACGTCGTCCAACCAAGCCAGCCGACTTCGATGCGCGGGTAAAAGCGGTGACGCATTTCCGTACGCTGGAAGCAGCAGCGGCATTGGCGGCGGCCAACAAGCGCGTTTCCAATATCCTGGCCAAATCCAACGATACGCTGCTGGACCAGGTCCACGCATCGGTATTGAAAGAACCGGCTGAGCTGAAGTTGGCAACCCACTTGGTGGTGCTGCGCGATAAGCTGCAACCGTTCTTCGCCGAAGGCCGCTACCAGGAAGCGCTGGTAGAACTGGCCGCACTGCGTGAAACCGTGGATGCGTTCTTCGACAGCGTGATGGTGATGGCAGAAGATGAAGCGGTGCGCGTGAACCGCCTGACGTTGCTGAGCAAGCTTCGTGAGCTGTTCCTGCAGGTCGCGGATATCTCCGTGCTGCAATAATGGTGTAAAGCCCAAGAAAAAGCGCCTGCGGGCGCTTTTTCATCTCTGATGGCGGCAGCGAAACGATAGGTTATTCTGAGTACCTCGCATAATCACATTTCGTATCGCTGGCAGTTGATCTATTCTTTAGACGCACGGAGGGCGGCAGACGGCATGGAATCTGATAAAAGACACGTTTATAACAGGAGTTATGTCACATGGCTGTAGGGATCCAGAGCAGAAGTTTCGCGCGTTGGCTGGCACCGGTGTTGGCATTGTTGGTGGTTATGCAACTGACCGCCTGCGGCGATAAAGAGCCGGAGCAGCGCAAGGCATTCGTTGATTACTTACAGAATACGGTCATGCGCAGTGGCGTACATATCCCGACGTTGAGCGAAGATCAGAAACAGAAATTCGGTGCTTATACCGGCGATTACGCCATTCTGGTGGGTTTTTCCCAGCAGTTGACGAAGTCGGTGGACGCCAGTCTGACCCCAGCGCTGGAGCAGGTTAATCAGATCCGCACCGCGCAGGACTACATGAGCAAGCGCGATAGCCTGCAACAGTCAATTGGCGCGTTAAACCTGCTGGGCCAGCAGATCCAGACTGCCAAGGCGCAGGCAGATACCGCTCGTGCGGCGCTGAAACAGCCGGACGATTTGAAAGCGGTATACAACCAGGTGTATGACAAGATCGTTACTGCACCGGCCAATGCGCTGATGCCAGCGATCCCAACCACCGCCGGTTTTGTCCAGGATCTGGTACAGGTAGGGGATTTCCTGCTGGCTCAGGGCAATCAGGTCAGCTTCAACAACGGCGGCGTGCAGTTCCGTACCCAACAGCAGGCGACGCAGTACAACACCATGATGTCCAATCTGGTGGCCAAACAGCAGGACTTGCTGAACGCACAGAAAACCGTGCAGGCGGTAATGCAGTAACCTTCGTTCTAAACAATGTATGTGGGCCAGCGTTTGGTACCACATACATTATTCCGCTTTTTTCCAACTCCTTGCCCCTCCCTCCCCCACGTATTTTCTGTACTACACTTCACTTATTCATCACATCTCTTAATGTAGTTTTCTTTCATCCACGTCATGGTTATTTCCCGACGGTGTGGATGCCCACAGGGAAGATGCCATTTCAGGCCACGGCACGGTGGTCGGATGTAAAATAAATTGTGATGTTTGTCACATTTCAAAAACAAACAGCAGAGATGAAAGTGTGATTAAAGTCACGTTTTTGTCGCATTTTGCCGGTATATCTTCTCGTTGTATTTTTTTTACACCGGATAAATGTGATTGATGTCACTAAATTCACCGGGGTACAGGGGCAATGTTAGTGATGGCGATCACAAAAATTCCGTGAAGTTCGCGTAGTAAAAAGAGCGTGGTAGAGTCCGTTTCGCAAACAGCATCAACAGGGCTAGAACGTTACAACAATTATCGCGCGCTCTTATTGTCAGCGCGTAACAATAGGGGTGTGTTTATGTTTTCACCAGACATCAAGGTTAAAGTGCAAAACTTTGGCCGTTTCCTGAGTAATATGGTGATGCCCAACATTGGCGCATTCATCGCCTGGGGTATCATCACTGCGCTATTCATTCCTACCGGCTGGCTGCCAAACGAGACGTTAGCCAAGCTGGTTGGGCCAATGATCACCTACCTGCTGCCACTGCTGATCGGTTATACCGGCGGTAAACTGGTGGGCGGTGAGCGTGGCGGCGTGGTCGGTGCCATCACCACCATGGGCGTGATCGTCGGTGCAGACATGCCGATGTTCCTGGGCTCCATGATTGCAGGCCCGTTGGGCGGCTGGGCGATCAAGCATTTTGACCGTTGGGTCGACGGCAAGATCAAGAGCGGCTTCGAGATGTTGGTCAACAACTTCTCCGCTGGCATCATCGGTATGCTGTTGGCAATCCTGGCCTTTATGGGTATCGGGCCATTGGTCGAAGCGATATCCAAAGTGCTGGCGGCTGGCGTGCATATCATGGTGGTCAACAACCTGCTGCCATTGACCTCGATCTTCGTTGAACCGGCGAAAATCCTGTTCCTGAACAACGCCATCAACCACGGCATCTTCTCACCGCTGGGTATTCAGCAGGCGACGGAAACCGGTAAATCGATCTTCTTCCTGATCGAAGCCAACCCAGGCCCAGGTTTGGGCGTGCTGATGGCCTATATGTTCTTCGGCCGTGGCAGTGCCAAGCAGTCTGCTGGCGGTGCGGCGATCATCCATTTCCTGGGTGGTATCCACGAAATCTACTTCCCATACGTGCTGATGAATCCACGCCTGATCCTGGCGGTTATTCTGGGCGGTATGACCGGCGTATTCACCCTGACTTTGCTGAACGGCGGTCTGGTATCTCCTGCTTCCCCTGGTTCTATTCTGGCAGTGCTGGCAATGACGCCAAAAGGTGCCTACTTCGCCAACCTGGCGGCGGTATTTGCGGCGTTCCTGGTCTCCTTTGTGGTCTCATCTTTCCTGTTGAAAACCTCAAAAGTGAAAGAGGAAGACGATCTGGAAGAGGCGACCCGCCGTATCCAGGACATGAAAGCCCAGTCTAAAGGTGGTGCCGCGGTAAACGCAGCGGTAGACGGCGATCTGAGCACCGTGCGTAAAATCATCGTAGCTTGCGATGCGGGTATGGGTTCCAGTGCCATGGGTGCCGGCGTGCTGCGCAAGAAAGTGGCGGACGCGGGGCTGAAGAATATCTCGGTAACCAATAGCGCGATCAACAGCCTGCCGGAAGATGTGGATCTGGTGATCACTCACCGCGATCTGACCGAGCGTGCGATGCGCCATGCGCCGCAGGCCCAGCACATCTCGCTGACCAACTTCCTGGACAGCCATCTGTACAGTGATTTGACCGCCCGCCTGGTGGCCGCTAACAAGACCAGCGAAACCGAGCAGAAGGTTATCTCCACCCTGGATGACAGCTTTGACGCCAGCGAACAGAACCTGTTCAAACTGGGTGAAAGCAACGTGTTCCTCGGCTTGCAGGCCATTGATAAAGAACAGGCCATTCGCTTTGCCGGTGAGCAACTGGTGAAGGGCGGCTATGTCGAGCCAGAATATGTTCCGGCCATGTTGGAACGTGAAAAGCTGACCTCTACCTATCTGGGCGAATCCATTGCCGTGCCGCATGGCACCATTGAAGCTAAAGACCGCGTGCTGCGCACCGGCGTAGTGTTCTGCCAGTATCCGCAGGGCGTACGTTTCGGTGACGAAGAGGATGAAGTTGCACGCCTGGTTATCGGTATCGCGGCGCGTAACAACGAGCATATCCAGGTGATCACCAGCCTGACCAATGCGCTGGATGATGAAACCGTCATCGAGCGGCTGGCGAATACCACCAGCGTCCAGGAAGTGTTGGATTTGCTGGGCGGTAAGAAGGCCTGATAACAGAATTATTTTAAAGGGTGCAGCTTGCTGCACCTTTCTACATTTAAGAAAGGGTGGAATATGAAAGCATTACACTTCGGAGCCGGTAATATTGGCCGTGGCTTTATTGGCAAACTGCTTGCCGACGCGCACGCCGAACTGACTTTTGCTGACGTTAACCAGACGGTGCTGGACGCGTTGAACCAACGCAAAAGCTACCAGGTGCATGTGGTGGGTGAGCAGGCGCGCGTTGAAGAGGTGAATAACGTCAGTGCTGTTAACAGCGGTAGCGAAGAGGCGGTGGCCCTGATTGCCCAGGCCGATATCGTCACGACCGCCGTTGGTCCGCAGATCCTCGCCAGAATCGCCGGGACTATCGCCAAAGGCCTGACCTTGCGCCATCAGCAAGGCAATACTCAGCCGCTGAATATCATCGCCTGTGAAAACATGGTGCGTGGCACCAGCCAGCTCAAGCAGCACGTATTCGACGCACTGCCACAGGATGAACAGGCCTGGGTTGAGCAGCATATCGGCTTTGTCGATTCCGCTGTAGACCGTATCGTACCGCCAGCCGAGGCGGGCAGCAACGATCCGCTGGAAGTGACGGTGGAAACCTTCAGCGAGTGGATCGTCGATCAGACCCAATTCAAGGGTCAACCGCCAGCCATCGCCGGCATGGAACTGACCGACAACCTGATGGCGTTTGTTGAGCGTAAGCTGTTTACCCTCAATACCGGCCATGCGATCACCGCCTACCTGGGCCAGCGCGCCAAGCTGCTGACCATTCGTGATGCGATCCTCGATCCGGTCATCCGCCAGGTGGTCAAAGGGGCAATGGAAGAGAGCGGTGCGGTGCTGATCAAGCGCTACGGTTTTGACGCCGACAAGCATGCTGCCTATATCAACAAAATCCTGTCCCGCTTCGAAAACCCGTATCTGCACGATGACGTAGAGCGCGTAGGCCGTCAGCCGTTGCGCAAACTGAGTGCGGGCGATCGCCTGATCAAGCCGCTGTTGGGCACGTTGGAATACGGCTTGCCGCACGCCAACCTGATCAAGGGGATTGCCGCCGCCATGAGCTACCGCAGCGAGCAGGACCCACAGGCACAAGAACTGGTAGACTTACTGACAAAGCTGGGTCCAAAAGCCGCGCTGGCGCAAATTTCCGGTTTACCGGCCGACAGCAAGGTTGTGGAAGAGGCGGTTGCTGTGTATAACGCCTTGCAGTAAACGCTGTGATATCAAACCAGTGTAAGCAAACTCATTCCCTTTCCCCACGGATAAGGGGTAGGGTGAGGGGGCAAGGCGTCTTTGCCCCCCATTCTGGCTCACTTCCTGTGGTTAATGGGAAGCGCTCGAATGACTACACCGCCCATGCGATTCGAAAAGCGAAGATGATCGAGACACAGGCATTCGAAAACAAGGTTCTGGAAAAGCTGAACGCTGGCAAGACGGTGCGCAGTTTTCTGATCGCAGCGGTTGAGCTGCTGGCAGAAGCGCTTAACGTCCTGGTGGTGCAGGTTTTCCGTAAAGACGACTATGCGGTGAAATATGCCGTCGAACCTCTGTTGTCCGGTGCTGGGCCGCTAGGTGAACTCTCGGTTCGTCTG
Source organism: Serratia sp. J2 (assembly GCF_046269175.1). NCBI lineage: Bacteria > Pseudomonadati > Pseudomonadota > Gammaproteobacteria > Enterobacterales > Yersiniaceae > Serratia > Serratia sp. J2. Next base: position 18,956 of record NZ_JBKABN010000034.1, on the reverse strand, counting down.
AAGCTGATGTACGGGCTGGGGGTGATTTCCCGCCACGAATACGAAGATGCCGAACTGCTGATGGCGATGCGTGAAGAGCTGAACCACGACGGTTCGGAATATCGCTTTATTGATGATGAGATACTCGGCCCCTTCGGTGAGCTCCACTGCGTCAGCGCTTTGCCGCCGGTTCCCACTTTTCTACAGCCCGGCGAAGCGGATGAATCACTGATCGCCATGCAACACCAGCGTTACCAGCAGATGGTGCGTTCCACCATGGTGCTGTCGATCACCGAGCTGCTGGCGGAAATTGGCGCCAAGCAGCCCTCCCGGCTCTCCCCGCTCGGTGCTCAAAAGCCTTAAGCCATCAGCGTCCGCCACTCGTCAAACAGCAGCCATAACGCGGTTGCTGCCATTAAGCCAGCCATCACGCCGTTAAATAACCGCAGTTTCCAGGTCACGCGCAGAGCGTGGCGTAGCCGATCGCCCATCAACGCCCAAATCAAGATGCAGGGGATATTCACCGCGGTGAAGCCTGCGATGGTTAATAGCGTTTGATGCAACGACGCTCCCTCATGAGGGGTGAACAGGATTGCTACGTTGATGGCCATCAGCCAGGCTTTTGGGTTCACCGCCTGGAACAAGGCTCCACCGATAAAGCGCATTGGCCGTGGCTGCTGTTTAGTATCCGGTGAGGCCGCTTTAAACAGCTTCCATGATAGCCACAGCAGGTATGCGCAGCCCATCACAGCCAGGGGGAAGCGGATGGTGTCGGCCCAGCTAAGGAGTAGCGCCAGCAAGAGCGTGGTGAGGGCTAGCTGCGTCGCACAGCCCAGGCTGATACCAAACATCATCGGCAAGGTACGCCGCAGGCCGAAATTGACGCCGGACGAGGCCAGCAGCAGGTTGTTGGGGCCAGGAGTAATCGACATCACGGTCACGTAACTGATAAAAGCAGAGTCCAGCATAAGGTTTTCCATACATGATTGGGGGTGATCACCAGCATAAGGGGAGTGGAGTGATGGTGACAGAACCAGAAATCAGCTATTGTCATGGTTACAGTTCAGTTAATTTAAAACTGTACCCAATGCCTGGAGAGAAATTGTGACCCTGCTCGACGAGATCCCGGAAACCCGCTACCTGCAACTGGCGGAGACATTGTCGGCTGCTATCCACCGTGGCACTTTACCGCCCGGTAGCCGCCTGCCTTCGGTGCGCCGCTGCGCACAGAGCCACAGCGTCAGCATCAATACCGTGGTGGCAGCCTATCGCCAGTTGGAAGACCGGGGGCTGATCGAGGCGCGGCCACAGTCTGGTTTTTACGTGCGGGCGACCTTGCCTGCGTTGAAAACGGCGTCGGCACCCAGCAACCGGGTAGAGCAACCGGCGGATGATGTGCTGGCCCTGATCGATACGGTTTTCGCCGCCCAGCAGAACCCGGCCTTCACCAATTTGTCGCTCGCCTGCCCGCAAACCGTGGATTTTTATCCCGGTGGCAAGCTGGGGCGGATGTTGTCATCGCAGTTACGCCGCCAGCCTAATCTGATTGGCCAATACGCTTTGCCGCCGGGCAGCCTGCGGTTGCGCCAACAGATCGCCCGGCGCTCGATGACGTTGGGCATGTTGCTGGAGCCGAGTGATATCACGCTGACGCACGGTTGCATGGAAGCCTTGCAGCTGGCGCTCAGGGTGACCACCAAGCCGGGCGACTGCGTGGGGTTGGAGTCGCCTACCTATTTTTACCTGTTGCCGCTGCTCGCCAGCCTGGGGTTGAAAGCGCTGGAAATCCCCACCGACCCGCAGCATGGCCTGTCGCTGGATGCGCTGGAGTTGCTGCTGCAGGAGAAACGGCTGAATGCGGTCATCGCCATGCCGACGATACAGAATCCGCTGGGCTGCACCATGCCGCTGGCGTCGAAAAAACGGCTGGCACGCTTGATGAACGATCATCAAGTGCCGCTGATCGAAGATGGGCTGTATGCCGAGCTGCAATTTGGCAGCGCGCTCAGCCCGGCGGTGAAGGCGTTCGATAGCGACGGCTGGGTACTGTTTTGCTCCAGCTTCACTAAAACGCTGGCACCGGATTTCCGCATTGGCTGGGTGGTCGGCGGGCGGTTCAGTGATGCGCTGCGCAAGCTGAAGGCGGTGTCTTCGATGTCGGAGTCGCACTTGTTGTCAGAGACGCTGGCCATGTTCCTGGAGGCGGGGGGATACGATCATCATCTGCGCAATTTGCGCAAACGCTATGCGGCGCAGGTGGAAGAGGCCAGGGCGCTGATTGCCCGCCATTTCCCGTGCGGGACAAGAGCTACCCAGCCTGCCGGTGGGTTTGTGTTCTGGGTGGAGTTCCCACCAGGGGTGGATACGGTGGCGCTGTTCCATCAGTTGCTGGATGAGCAGATCTGCCTGACGCCCGGAACGCTATATTCTCCAAGCGGGCGTTATCATAACGGGCTGCGCCTCTCCTGCTGCTATCCATTTAACGCCCGTTATACCCAGGCGCTGGCGCGGGTGGGGGCAAAAGCCTGTGAGATGAGCGGCCTGCCTGCGGGAATTGCGCAAGGTGAGGAGTAACCTGCCGTGCATTTTGCTACACTAGCGAAATATTTTTTACGCCATAGAACAAAACAGGCCAGAGACGATGAAAGAGAAAGAAAAAGCCGAGATTAAGCGCCTGAGCGATTTGCTGGACGCACTGAACCACAAAGACACCGTGGTGATCCAGCAGGGTAACACCGACCTGATTGCGCAACATCTCAAAGAAAAAGAGAAGTTGAAGACCGAGATCGAGCGCCTGAAAAACGTGCGCGTGGAAAAACTGAGTGCGGAAGCGCAGAAGTTGAGCCAGCTGCCGTTCAGCCGTGAGATCACCAAGAAAGAGCAGGCGGATATGGGCACGCTGAAGAAAAGCGCCCGTGGCCTGATCGTGGTGCACCCAATGACCGCACTTGGCCGCGAGATGGGCCTGAAAGTGGTTACCGGCTACGCCAAAAAAGCGTTCTGATAACCAGCCCCGGAGAACATCGTCTTAGCCTGACGATGTTCTCCGGGTTGTTTTATCCGGCTTTAGTCGTAAAGAACGCGCAGGTCTGGTAAGGCACCGTGAGCGTTTCCTTCCCCCGCAGCTCCTCTTCCTCTGCCACCAGTTGGCGAATTTGTTCGATCACCTGTTCCTGCTGTTGTTGCGGCAACGCGGCGATAAAGCTGGTGGATCGCACACGGTTATAAATCACATCCTCCGGCGCTCCGCTATGCCCCAGCATAAACACCTGTTCCTGTAGCTGGGCAAAACCCGGGTAAGGAAACAGCCTGCGCCATTCACCGATATAAAAACGCGGCGCATCCCCTTCGTGGCGATCGACTATCTGATTGAGTTTGCGTACCCAGCCAACCCGCGCATCGCGCATATTCCACACCAGGCCAAGTTTGCCACCGGGTTTCAGCACGCGCTGAATTTCCGCCAGAGCCTGACGTGTGGCAAACCAGTGAAAGGACTGCGCGCACACCACGGCATCCACAGACTCATCCGGCAGCGGGAGTGATTCGGCGGTACCTGCCAGCGTTTTCACCTGGGGGAATGCCGCCGCCAGCTTTTCCAGCATCTGCGCCACCGGTTCAACGGCGATGACGTTGGCACCGGTCTCCAGTAGACGCGGAGTGAACTTGCCGGTGCCTGCGCCCAGATCGATGACGGTCTTACCGGGCTGTAACTCGAGTACCTCACGCAGCCAAACGGCGATTTCCGCCGGATAATCCGGGCGGCCTAAAACGTAGCGATCCGCATTGGCCTGATAGCCAGCCGCTGCCGCGTGATGAATGGAATGAGGTGATGTAGCCATAACGCAGCTCCCTAATCCAGGTCGATAGATGTCTTCTGCCTGGTGCCGATTAACGGCCAAGCAGACGGCGGTTGAGGTCTTCGATTTTGCCGCTGGTGATGCGCGTCAGCATGGTTTTGCTCCAACTGGACGACAGCCCCGCCACCGACAGTAAACGACGGTATTGCTCTTCATCGAACGGCATGTGCCAGGTGATGCTGATGGCTTCTGCGACGGAAACATCACTATTGCGGGTTACCAGCTCCAGTGGCTGATCACCACTGACCATCCCAGTTGATACCACGCGATACAGCCAGCCGCAGCGACCGGTTTGCTGCATCAGCACCGAAATATCGTTAATAGCGAAATGGTAATTGAGTTTGAAACACGGAGAGCGCGGTTGGGTCACCTGGATCAGCGCTTCGCCCCAGCGGAAAATATCCCCCATAAACACGTTATGCTCGGTCAGGCCGAGGGTCGAAATATTCTCACCAAAGGCTGGCGCGCAGAACTGTTCTGCCTGTGCGGGGAACTGTTCACGCCAGTGGTCGTAATGCTCGCGCGGGTAGTGGCAAAGGGCGCGGTCAGGCCCGCCGTGGTAGCTTTTTTCTGCCTGCTCATCGCCTGCCAGACCCAATGGAGTAAGCTTTAGCATACCCTCCACCAGGCGTTTGGCGATAGCGCTGGGGCGGCCACCTTCATAGGGTTGAATCGAACCGAGATAGACGTCTGGGTGGTGCATGCTAGCCTCCATTCACGCTCGTTAATGCCGTCTAGCATAGCCTGAGTCGAGGGGGAGGAACAGAATAACCCGCCCGGAGATCACCGGGCGGGCGGAGGGGTTAGAAGGTCGTCCAGTTGTCTTCGGCGTTGGTGCTCGGTTTGGCCATTGATGGCGATTTGAGCTGTGTGGCTTTCGCCTCCACTGGCGCAGCCTTATCTGCCAGGCGGAATACCGAGACGCTTTGCAGTAGCATTTCGGCCTGCTCTTCCAGCGAATCGGCGGCAGCGGCAGACTCTTCCACTAGCGCGGCGTTTTGCTGAGTGGTGTGATCCATTTCCACGATGGCCTGGCCAATCTGCGCGATGCCCCTAGTCTGTTCATCGGAGGCGGCGGCTATTTCAGCCATGATATCGCGCACGTGGGTGACCGAGCGGACGATTTGTTCCATGGTGTTGCCGGTGTCTTCCACCAGTGCGGTACCGCTCTGTACCCGGTTGACCGACTCGGTGATCAACCCTTCGATTTCTTTCGCCGCCTGGGCGCTGCGCTGGGCCAGATTGCGGACTTCGCTGGCAACAACCGAGAAACCGCGCCCTTGCTCGCCTGCCCGGGCGGCCTCTACGGCGGCGTTCAGGGCCAGGATGTTGGTCTGGAAGGCAATGCCGTTGATCAGGGTGGTAATTTCGGCGATCCGCTGCGAACTGTTGGAAATATCCCGCATGGTGCTGACGACGTTGTTGACCAGTTTGCCGCCCTGCTGTGCGGTTTGCGAGGCATCGGTCGCCAGCTGGTTGGCGTGATGGGCGTTGTCGGCATTCTGCTTCACCGTCGCGGTGAGCTGTTCCATGCTGGCGGCGGTTTCTTCCACCGCGGCGGCCTGCTGTTCGGTACGTGAAGAGAGATCGGTATTGCCCGCAGCGATTTCCCCGGCGGCGGTGGAGACCTGGCTGACCCCCATCTGGATTTTCTCAATCATATCGCGCAGGTTCTGGCTCATGGCGGCGACGGCATTGAGCAACTGGCCCAGTTCATCACGGCGAGTGCTGGTTTGTGCCTGACGTAGATCTCCCTTGGCAATGCGTTCTGCCAGTTCCAGGGTGCTGTTGAGTGGGCGAGTGATCTGCAATGTGATACGCCATGACACCAGTAGGCCAGCAAGAATGGCGATCGCCGTGGTGATCCCCATCTGCCACTGTGCGGTATTGATATTATTGTGCGTCTGCGTCAGCTCATCCTTCATGAAATTGTTAACCAGCGTACCGATCTCGTCAGCGTAGCCGCCGAGCTGTTTACTGATCTTGATCTCATTCTCAACGGCGGGCAGGTAGGCCGCGATGTGGCCTTTATACTCGTCAAGCACGGTCAACAGAGGTTGGAGCAACGGGCGCTGTGACTCGTTCAGGCGTTGGCTGAGCGTGTTGGCGGCGCTACGGGCGTCGTCGATAGCGCTGAGTAATGGGATTTCGGAGTCGCGATTGGGTTGCAGCACCAGGCCACGGGCATAGTAGCGGATCTGGGTCAGCTTCTGGTTCAACTGGATAAACGCCAGTTGCAGATCGGTAGCACCCAGTTGGCGTTCAACCTGGCTCAGGCTGTCCTGAACTTCGGACATGTTCCAGCTGGCTCGCACCGCGTCTTTATCTGCTACGGCTTTGGCAAACATTTTCTGTTGTTGCTCATAGTTACCCAGCAACACCACCAAAAGTTCCAGATCCTTGCGGCTTTGCGCATCCCAATTCAGGTTTTGCGCGTGGCTGGCCAGCTGCAACGCGTTCTCGATATGTTTGCGGTTACGTTCAAGGTAGTCGGTATTGTAATTTTGGCTAAACATGGCCCGGGTGTATTTAGCCTGACTGATTTCGCCCGTTAACTGATAGCTGAAATCGATGCGGTCGCTGCGTGATTCGATAAGATTGAGGTAGGTTATCCCGGTGCCAGCGATAACGATCGCCAGTATCAACATCAGAGAGAATCCGAGTCCGAGTTTTTTACCTACGGTGAGATGAACGATTTTTCCTGCCAAAGTTTGCAATGCCGCCATGATTTATCCCTCTTTAGGCGTTGGTCAATTGAACAAAGCATCGGCAAGGGGCGGTTAAACTTTAGCGGACAACGGGCAAAAAAATGCCCGCATCAGCGGGCATCATCGGAGATAAGCCAAATTATTTCTTGGCTTCGGCGAAGCGTTTGGCCGCTTCGTCCCAGTTCACCACGTTCCAGAATGCCTTGATGTAGTCAGGGCGACGGTTCTGGAATTTCAGGTAGTAAGCGTGTTCCCACACGTCCAGGCCAACGATTGGCAAGCCTGAAGCGCCGGAGACGGCTTCGCCCATCAGCGGGCTGTCCTGGTTAGCGGTAGATACCACGGCCAGTTTGTCGCCTTTCAGCACCAGCCAAGCCCAGCCAGAACCGAAACGGGTGGCGGCGGCTTTCTCGAACTCTTCCTGGAATTTCTCTACGCTGCCGAAATCGCGCTCGATAGCGGCTTTCAGATCGCCACCCAGCGTGGTGCCGGTTTTCAGACCTTTCCAGAACAGGCTGTGGTTAGCGTGGCCGCCTGCGTTGTTGCGCATAAAGGTGCGCTTGTCTGCAGGGACTTTATCCAGATCCTGGATCAGCTCTTCTACGCTCAGCGAAGCCAGCTCAGGGTACGCTTCCAGCACGGTGTTGGCGTTGTTGACATAGGTCTGGTGGTGTTTGGTGTGATGGATTTCCATCGTCTGCTTGTCGAAATGCGGTTCTAGTGCGTCGTAAGCGTAAGGTAGGGATGGCAGTGAATAACTCATGATCATCATCTCCAGTAGTGTAGGGCGGCGCAAAATGTGAGCACCGCGTAAGCAGTATGATGCATTATAATTAATTAAATGATATTGAAAATGATTATCAATGCCCTACAGACTGTGTGGTTTAGGGATTAATCGGTAATACGCTGCGGGTGAGTAAACACCGTTGCCCGGCCTGGCTTGCTAAAGCCAACCAATGTCAGGTTGCTGCGCTCGGCGATTTCCACCGCCAGCGAGGTGGCGGCAGACACTACGAACAGGATCTCGGCGCCGCACATGGCGGATTTTTGCACCATCTCGTAGCTGGCCCGGCTGGAAACCAGGATCGCCCCTTGCTGCCAGCCCTGTTTGGCGCGTATGCCGATCATTTTGTCCAGTGCCACATGGCGGCCAACGTCTTCGCAGCCGCCCAGTAGTTCACCCTGCGGTGAGATCCAACCTGCGGCGTGGGTACACCCCGTCAACTGGCCGACGTTCTGCACCTGGCGCAACTGGCTGAGGGCGCGATCGAGATTGGCCAGCGAGAAGGTCTGGGTGAAGGGCAGTGGTGTGACCGGCCGGAAGATATCCGCCAACTGTTCAATGCCACAAACGCCGCACCCTGTGCGGCCCGCCATCGCCCGGCGGCGCTCCTTCAGCCCGGCAAAGCGGCGGCTGGAAAGCTCGATTTGTACTTCCATGCCGTTGCAGGTGGGATTAACCTCTATACTGAAGATATCCCGTGGTGAGTCGATAATCCCTTCCGAGAGGGAAAAACCGAGGGCGAACGCCTCAAGATCCTTTGGCGTACACATCATCACCACGTGAGAAATACCGTTATACACCAGCGCGACCGGCACCTCTTCGGCGAGCCAATCTTGCTCTGTGGTGGTCAGTTGCCCGCGCTGGTACACCGGAGCCTGGATCAGGCCCGTGAGCGCGTTCACATTTGTGGGCTGCTCTTGGTTAATTTTGTTCACTTTCCTGGCACCTGTTTGTAACAACCCTACGCCTGCTATGGTATTATTGCGGCGCCGTTGCGGCCCATTTGGCCAATACCCACATAAGAATAGTGATTTTAGCGCTTCCCGCTTTGAGGGGGAAAGCGTCATTTGAAACAATGTGACAACACGAGAGAGAAAGGAGACCCCCCATGCAGGTCAGCAGAAGGCAGTTCTTTAAGATCTGCGCTGGCGGTATGGCAGGAACCACGGTGGCCGCACTGGGCTTTAGCCCGGCGGTGGCATTGGCGGAAACCCGGCAGTACAAGTTGCTGCGCGCCCGTGAAACCCGTAATACCTGCACGTATTGTTCCGTCGGCTGTGGGCTGTTGATGTACAGCCTTGGTGATGGCGCCAAAAACGCCAAAGAGAGCATCTTCCATATCGAAGGGGATCCAGACCATCCGGTAAACCGTGGTGCACTGTGCCCGAAAGGGGCAGGTCTGGTGGATTTCATCCACAGCGAAAGCCGTCTCCAATACCCAGAATATCGCGCTCCAGGCTCGGACAAGTGGCAACGCATCAGTTGGGACGACGCCTTCACCCGCATCGCCAAACTGATGAAAGAAGACCGCGATGCCAACTTCGAAGCTACCAACGCCGCTGGCGTAACGGTGAACCGTTGGCTCTCCACCGGGATGCTGTGTGCTTCGGCCTCCAGCAACGAAACCGGTATGCTGACCCAAAAATTTAGTCGCGCTCTCGGCATGCTTGCCGTAGATAACCAGGCGCGTGTCTGACACGGACCAACGGTAGCAAGTCTTGCTCCAACATTTGGTCGCGGTGCGATGACCAACCACTGGGTTGATATCAAGAACGCCGACTTAATTATCGTCATGGGTGGGAATGCGGCAGAAGCGCATCCAGTGGGATTCCGCTGGGCGATGGAAGCCAAAATTCATAATAAAGCCAAGCTGATCGTCATCGATCCGCGCTTTACCCGTACTGCATCCGTGGCGGATTTCTACACGCCTATCCGTTCAGGTACCGACATTGCTTTCCTGTCGGGCGTCTTGCTGTACCTGATCACCAATAACAAGATTAACCGCGAATACGTGGACGCCTACACCAACGCCAGCCTGCTGGTGCGGGAAGACTTCACCTTCGACGACGGCCTGTTCAGCGGCTACGACGCGGATAATCGCAAATACGATAAAACCACCTGGAACTACCAGCTCGACGAGAACGGTTTCGCCAAGCGTGATACTACGCTACAGGACCCGAACTGCGTGTGGAACCTGCTGAAAAAGCACATCAGCCGTTATACGCCAGAGGTGGTCACCAACATCTGCGGCACGCCAACCGAGGATTTCCTCAAGGTGTGCGAATATATCGCCGAAACCAGCGCCAACGACAAGACGGCCTCGTTCCTCTACGCCCTGGGCTGGACACAGCACTCGGTCGGTGCGCAGAACATCCGCACCATGGCGATGATCCAGCTGCTGCTTGGCAACATGGGCATGGCAGGGGGTGGCGTGAACGCCCTGCGTGGCCACTCCAATATCCAGGGGCTGACCGATTTGGGTCTGCTGTCACAAAGCCTGCCGGGCTATATGACGCTGCCTTCCGAGAAGCAGGCCGATCTGGAGACCTACCTGAAAGCGAACACGCCGAAGGCGCTGCTGCCGGGCCAGGTCAACTACTGGAGCAACTACCCGAAATTCTTCGTCAGCATGATGAAGAGCTTCTACGGCGACAAAGCGCAGAAAGATAACAGCTGGGGCTTTGACTGGTTGCCGAAGTGGGACAAAGGCTACGACGTGCTGCAGTATTTCGAGATGATGTCGCAGGGGAAAGTGAATGGCTATATCTGCCAGGGCTTTAACCCGGTTGCCTCATTCCCGAACAAGAACAAAGTGGTGGCCTCGCTGGCCAAGCTGAAGTTCCTGGTAACCATCGATCCGCTGAACACCGAAACCGCCAACTTCTGGCAAAACCACGATGAGTTCAACGACGTTGACCCATCGAAAATCCAGACCGAGGTATTCCGCCTGCCGTCCACCTGCTTTGCCGAAGAGAACGGTTCAATCGTTAACTCTGGCCGCTGGCTGCAATGGCACTGGAAAGGGGCCGATGCCCCAGGGGAAGCGCTGAACGACGGTGAAATTCTGGCGGGGCTGCTGATGCGCCTGCGCGAAATGTACACCCGTGACGGCGGTGCGGTCCCTGAGCAATTGCTGAATATGTCCTGGGATTATCTGACCCCGGAAAATCCGAAGCCAGAAGAAGTGGCGATGGAGAGCAACGGCCGGGCACTGGCGGATGTCCTCGATCCAGACGGCAAAGTGTTGGCGAAGAAAGGCGAACTGCTCAGCACCTTCGCGCACCTGCGTGATGACGGCACCACGGCAAGTGGCTGCTGGATCTTCGCAGGCAGTTGGACGCCAGCGGGCAACCAGATGGCGCGCCGTGATAACGCCGATCCTTCGGGCCTTGGCAACACGCTGGGCTGGGCTTGGGCATGGCCGCTGAACCGCCGCATCCTGTATAACCGTGCGTCTGCGGATCCAGCGGGTAAACCGTGGGATGCCAAACGCCAGTTGCTGGAGTGGGATGGTGCCAAGTGGGGCGGGGTTGATATCCCGGACTACAGCGCCGCCGCACCGGGCAGCGACGTCGGGCCGTTTATCATGCAGCCGGAAGGCATGGGCCGCCTGTTTGCCCTCGACAAACTGGCGGAAGGGCCGTTCCCTGAACACTACGAGCCGTTTGAAACGCCGCTCGGCACCAACCCGTTGCACCCGAACGTGGTGTCCAACCCGGCGGCGCGCGTGTTCAAAGACGATCTGGCCGCGATGGGCAAATCCGACAAGTTCCCGTATGTCGGTACTACCTATCGCCTGACCGAACATTTCCACTACTGGACCAAACACGCGTTGATCAACGCCATCGCTCAGCCAGAACAGTTCATCGAAATTGGCGAGAAGCTGGCAGAGAAGAAAGGCATCAAGCAGGGCGATACGGTCAAAGTCAGCTCCAACCGTGGCTATATCAAGGCCAAGGCGGTGGTGACTAAACGTATTCGTACTCTGCAGGTAAATGGCCAGGACGTGGACACCATCGGCATCCCGATCCACTGGGGTTACGAAGGGGTGGCGAAGAAGGGCTTTATCGCCAACACGCTGACGCCGTTTGTCGGCGACGCCAATACGCAAACGCCAGAGTTCAAGGCGTTCCTGGTTAACGTGGAAAAGGTGTAACGGAGACGAATTATGGCAATGCAATCTCAAGACATCATTCGTAAATCCGCCACCAATGGCTTCACCCCGGCACCGCGCGCGCGCGATCACCAGGAAGAAGTGGCCAAGCTGATCGATGTCACTACCTGTATCGGCTGCAAAGCCTGCCAGGTGGCCTGTTCTGAATGGAACGATATCCGCGATGAAGTGGGGCACAACGTCGGGGTTTACGATAACCCCGCCGATCTGACCGCCAAATCGTGGACGGTGATGCGCTTCTCCGAAGTTGAGGAGCACGGCAAGCTGGAGTGGCTGATCCGCAAGGATGGCTGCATGCACTGTGCCGATCCGGGCTGCCTGAAGGCGTGCCCATCGGAAGGGGCCATCATCCAGTACGCCAATGGCATCGTCGACTTCCAGTCCGAACACTGCATCGGCTGCGGCTACTGCATCGCCGGTTGCCCGTTCGACGTGCCACGCATGAATGCGGAAGATAACCGGGTGTACAAATGTACCCTGTGCGTCGACCGCGTTGGCGTTGGCCAGGAACCGGCCTGTGTGAAAACCTGTCCGACCGGGGCGATCCACTTCGGCACTAAAGAAGCGATGAAAAATGTCGCGGCGGAACGTGTCGATGAACTGAAAACCCGTGGCTACCAGAATGCCGGTCTGTACGATCCGGCTGGCGTGGGCGGCACCCACGTGATGTACGTACTGCATCACGCCGATAAACCGCAGCTGTATCACGGTTTACCGGATAACCCGACCATCAGCCCGGCGGTGACCTTCTGGAAAGGGGTCTGGAAGCCGTTGGCCGCCATCGGGTTTGCTGCCACCTTCGCGGCCAGTATCTTCCACTACGTTGGCGTGGGGCCAAACCGCGTTGAAGAAGAGGAAGAGCAGGATCCGAAGGACGAGCATCATGATGAGGAGACGCGCAAATGAGGAAGGAAAAGCCAATTCAGCGCTATAGCGCGCCGGAGCGGATTAACCACTGGATTGTGGCGTTCTGCTTTATTTTTGCCGCTGTCAGCGGGCTGGGGTTCCTGTTCCCGTCCTTTAACTGGCTGATGAATATCTTTGGTACGCCACAGTTGGCACGCATCCTTCACCCCTTCACCGGGGTGTTGATGTTCGTCGCGTTCCTGCTGATGTTCCTGCGCTACTGGAAGCACAACCTGATCAACCGGGAAGATATCGTCTGGGCGAAAAACATCCACAAAATCGCCATGAATGAGGAAGTGGGTGACACTGGGCGTTATAATTTCGGTCAGAAGTGCGTATTCTGGGCGGCGATCATCAGTCTGGTGCTGTTGCTGGCCAGTGGTATCGTTATCTGGCGGCCATACTTTGCCCCATCCTTCTCCATTCCGCTGATCCGCATCGCGTTGGTGGTGCATTCGTTGGCAGCAGTGGGGTTGATCATCGTGATTATGGTGCACATTTACGCCGCGTTGTGGGTAAAAGGCACCATTACCGCGATGGTGGAAGGTTGGGTGCCGGCTGCCTGGGCCAAGAAGCATCATCCGCGCTGGTACCGTGAGGTCCGCGAGAAACAACAGGAAGACAAACCCAGATGAGTATCCGCATCGTTCCTAAAGAGCAGTTAGGGGCACAGCGTGAAAAGTCTTCAACGGCGGAAACTATTCCGCCGTTACTTTTCGCCAACTTGAAGAGCCTTTATACCCGCCGAGCCGAACGTCTGCAGCAACTGGCCGTAGACCATCCGCTGGGTGACTATCTCAATTTTGCTGCCAGCATTGCGCAAGCGCAGAACAACGCCTGCCACGATAATCCGCTGGAGCTGGATCTCGGTGAAACTCTGACTCAGAGCGCCGCTAGCGGTAAGCCGCCGTTGGACATCAGCGTCTATCCACGCAGCGAACACTGGCACAAGCTGCTGGCATCGCTGATCGCAGAACTGCGCCCGCAGGCACCGGCACACGTGCTGGCGGTGTTGGATAACCTGGAGAAATCCTCGTCCCATGAGCTGGAGCTGTTGGCCAGCGCCCTGCTGAAAGGCGAGTTTGCCAAAGTAGGCAGTGACAAAGCCCCGTTCCTTTGGGCGGCGCTGTCGTTGTATTGGGCGCAGATGGCCAGCCAGATCCCTGGCAAGGCACGGGCCGAGTACGGCGAGCATCGCCAATTCTGCCCGGTTTGCGGCAGTATCCCGGTTTCCAGCGTGGTGCATCTTGGTACCGTGAACGGCCTGCGCTATCTGCACTGCAACCTGTGCGAGAGCGAATGGCACGTGGTGCGGGTGAAATGCAGCAACTGCGAGCAAACCGGCGATCTCAACTACTGGTCACTGGAAAGTGAGCAGGCCGCGGTGAAAGCGGAAAGCTGTGGCGACTGTGGCACCTACCTGAAGATCCTCTATCAGGAGAAGGACCCGAAGGTCGAGGCGGTGGCTGACGATCTGGCTTCGCTTATCCTCGATGCCAAGATGGAAGAGGAAGGCTTTGCGCGCAGCAGTATCAACCCGTTCCTGTTCCCTGGGGAGTGATGTAGGCGCTAATCTGGCCGGGAAATAAAGTTAGGCCGGGGTTTTCCCCGGCCAATCAAGGCTATTTTTTTATCATTCCAGCAGTCCGCATCACTGCCAAGATCTTGTTCAGTGTTTCAACCTGAGTTGCGGCGGTGGCGTCCGGAATTTCCACCAGATTTTTGATCGGTACGGATACCAGTTCACGCCAGTTCAAATCGGCAGGGGCTTCGGTTGTGCCAATATTCTGCCGGTCAACGTTGGTAAATGCCCTACCGTTTGAATCTACCGCCAAGGCTATGCCGCTAAAGACACCTTGCATGGGTTTCGCAAAGGGATTTTTAAGGCCTAACACTATGCCTTCGTTATCGGTTGGGGTAGTTTTAGGATTGGGGTTGCTCGTTGTCCCGTTGGGGGCTTGGTAATACCACACAGAACTGGTGCCACTACCTGGCTTATGGACCTGCAGGTTGTTCTGCGACATATTGAGTTGCCGCACACCCTGATTTTTAAACGTGCCCTCATCAATACCCCGGCTCCAAGCTGCCCATGCTCCGTTAGTTGCCCTGGTTCTCACAAAAGGTCCTGGATCTGAAGTGAACTGAGTACCGTAAAAAACCTGTGTGATGTAAGATCCCCCGAAGGCATTGGTTAACGAGACGTACATCATGGTTTCTGAACCAGGTTCGACACCGAACGGGTAATTTAAGTTATACGATGCCTGGGCATTGACACCACCGGGTAAGCGATAAACGCCGCCCGTGATTAGCGTATTGAGATTGGTTGTTGGCTCAACATCGGTAATCGCACCCTCACCATCTTCTCCCGCAGGGCCTGGTTCGCCCTTTGGTCCTATGGGGCCAGGCTCTCCTTTCGCTCCTGTGGTGCCCTGTTTGCCAGGCTCGCCTGGCAAACCTGAGGGGATAATATCCCTGACGCTTTCCAGCGGGAGATTTTTAGACTCCCACTCTCCCTGGTTATTTTTTTGGCAAAGAACCAGCAGTTCATTACCCGTCAGCGCATTGGCGCGCTCTAAATCAGATATCTTGATACCTTCAGACATTTACAAATTCTCCATCTGTTTAAGCCGTACGCTGCCAGGCTTTTAATGTGATATAGCTTGGAGTGACATCTAAAGGCTGCTGTGCCAACTCTTCTGTGCTTCCTAGCCTTGCCGGGGGGCCTGCCATATTTGTATCGTGGCCGAGCTGATTATCCGAGCCTGATGAGTAAGATCCCCACTTGAGACCAGGAGAGCCCCATCCTGAACGGTGGGTATGTGGTGGTGTATGCTCGGGCAACAACATAATCGCGGCAGTATCTTTCCCGCCAATTTCCATTGCATTACCTGTTGCTGACGCCAAACGGATAAAGCGTGCGGCATTGGATGCGGATAAATCGAGCCAGGTAGTGCCAGGGAAGTCGGTTGCCGGGCTGCGAGAGTGAGTACGGAAAACCACATCGCCGACTGAATGTGGGCAGATTTTTGCCATCAGTTGCGCAAGTTGCCCCAGGATCACCACATCACTGTCTTGGGTCCCTGGGGCAACGTTTGCCAAAACGCGTTTTTTATCGGCTGCCCCAAATGAGACTTCATTGGTTCTGGTGGTGGTTGAACCATAGCCAATCGCGGAACTGTTGGTAAAAGAGGCCGATGCCGACGGGCCTATTGCCGTGGCGTTGGTTGCTGAGGCTGTAGCCCCACTGCCTAACGCAGTTGCGTTTTCTGCGCTGGCTGAGCTTCTCTCGCCTATTGCGACGGAGGCTTTACCTGAGGCAACGGGGGTACCGACACCCGCATTCGAGCCTGCGGTACTGCCGGTGATTTTGATACCGGCAAGCTCCAGATTGGCGCGGCCAACCGCCTTATCTACGATATCTGACAGATTATTGGCTTTGAGTAAAAACTCGTTTTTGTCGATATTCGCGGTAATAAACGCTTTCAGCGCGGCTTCCAGGTTAGCTCGTAGCGTGACCATATCGCCATTATCCAGCACATCCTTACCGCTTTTGTCCGCAATAAACTGTGCCATCAGGTTGGCGATAATGGATGACTGTCGCCATACCGTATTCAGTTGTTTTGATTCCGCAATCCCCGCCGAGAAACCCATTAAACGCGAGGATAGCGTCTCGTAATCTTTCGGTGTTAATACGTTTGCACCTGCTGCTGCCCCGAAAGGCAATATTTCATTCTTAGCCATTTTATGCCCCTAGCAATATTCCCCAGGCTCCAGAATCGAAGCCGGAAGTAAATTCATTATTCAAATCGAAACCAAATAAAGGCGCGTCAGCAATGACATATTTGACGCCTACCCCTTCGGGTTTCACATCCAGATAGCCGGATTTGATTACCGCCCTCAGCACCGGAGAGATATCACCACCAAAGAAATAGATGGTCATGGTCATATCAAAGTTATCTATCGCCAGTACCTTCACTTGCCCATCGGTAAATATGCTTTGATAAATCCCATCAAGGGTTTCCAGGGTGCCGTCCCAGTGATTAGCCTGTATTTTTGCTCGCAGAACGGTGCGGTAAGTCTCATCATCCAAACGTAGCGAGCCATTTGTTGGCTCAATACCGTAGTCCACAATTGGTGTCACAACCTCCCGGTTGATGCCGATCCACAGCCCCAGCACGTCAAGCTGGTTACCCACAGCAGCATCAAGATCAAAATCTCCAAGCAGGCCGTTGGTCACACGTTGGAGGTTAATTAGCGGATGGGTTATCAGGCTGATATGGTCATAAAACCGGGGTTTGCTTTTGTGATAGGAGGTGATGAGACGCTGATATTTAGTCTCACTCATATCGTCACCTTGATGATGATATTGTCATTATGGCTGATAGCGGCTGCGTTAAAGGCGACATCCACGTTGTTTCCCGATAATGCCCCAGGCGAGGTACCGATGGTTAATCCTACCAGGTCGAAGGTTGCACGGTTTTCGGCCCCATTCAAGTTAGCCGGGAGATACAGCCGATGTATTCTGACCGGTTCGCCGATATCGATATTGTTAATATAATCGGCAATCGCGCGCTTAATCTCTTCGCCAATATCAGAGGTGTAACCCATCAGCGGTTTTAATTCGACCTGTACATAAACTGCCACATCGGCTTTACGGAAAAAATTGACGTTCTGCGTCATGCCGTTTTTGTCTTTAACCGCGATCGACGTCGTGCCATAAGTCCCGGCACCTGGAGTTTTTTTCAGGGCGATAGTGCTGGCGATAGCTTTTGCGTCCCCACCATCGACCACGATAGCTATTGAATGCCCGGGAATGCCGTGTTCATCGGGCTGGTTGCTGTCATTCTCGTAAGGCCGTGCGCGTTTCACGCCTGGCAGAGAAGTAATAGCGCCCAAGATGCCATCCAGCACGGTACGTGAGGGCAGTGCGACAGACTGAGATTGCCTGATGCGCAAGTCTGCGTCTGTTTCTATTGCCCGGCCCGGGGTGGCCGCCGCCGGGTTGGTGACCGATTGCCAGCCGCGGGTAGGTGTGCCGATAGCATTCACTTCCCCAGGCAGGGCAATGATTGCGCCATCGACCCGGCTGGTGGCCGTCGCAATGACCTCACCATTTAGCCTGATAACCACCGTGGGTGGTAGGCTCCAACTATTGCCCGAACTGTCGCGTACGATACCATTGGCGATGATGGTGCCCACCTGACCGGTGACGCGCACGTCAACGGTAGAGCGGGATGCGGCACTTTTCTTGATGCCGTTGATCTTGACGTTGGATTCCAGCGCTCGTCCCTGCGCCGTTGCCGGGCTAAAGCTGTTATACACCGCAATCGCCGAATTATTGGCATCATGCATGGCTAGGGCGAAAAGACTCAGCATCTGCCCGTCTTTGCTGTCTGGTTCTAAATAGGCATCCTCGCCGTATATCTGGCGGAAATACCCTGTCAGCGTACTGAGGATGGTTTGATAATCGGGCGCACCGATCCCGCTGGCATCAATGGTGGCCGCCAGCCCAAGCGTATTGAGATTTAGCATTATGCCTCGCTGTTAACGGTGATTTTTCCGTAGAGTGTGTTGATGGTGGCGGTAAAGGCGATCCGGCGTGAGCCGGTGTCGAATTGGATCTCGAGGGTTTCGATCTCGGTGACTCCCTGTGTCGTGAGGATGCGCTCGCGTATCGCCAGTTGATAGATGGGAGATTGATGTTTGCCGAGTATCTCCTGCTTATAGGGGGTTCCCTCGCGGTCATCTAGAAACCATTCCCCCTGCCACAGCTCAAAGCGGGTTTTTACCGCTTGCGCGATCGCTTCGGAAGAATTGGTGAGGAAATGGTTATCCCCACTGCCAAAAACGTAATCGCCGTCTGAATCTTCGCGTCGGTATCTCATTGTGGCCCCCTGGTACTGTTGCCGCCGGATTCGACACCACCGTGTACGTGGCTATCGACTATGACGCCTCCCACCAATTGCAGGCGGCCATCCGGCAGGATTTTTAAACCGTTCAGATCGAATCCCCCTGGTGCCGTCCCAGAAATGGCCCCGCTGGTGGGGTTGATGCCGATCACCGTATTACCATCATCACTGCGCAACTGAGCCGCCGTAGTGCTGATATCGCTGATTTTCTGCGTCTGGGATTGCGGGCCAACGATCACAAAAGCATCGGAGAGATCGTGCTGGCGTGTGGCTACGGCCTCTTGGACGCCGCCGTTCTGCCACCAGAAATCGATGCGACGATCGCAGAACACCACCATGCAATCATCGCCAGCAGCAATGGGGAAAGTGAGCGTGACGCCGCCGCCGCGGGGGAAAACCACCGGTAGATCGGGTATCAGCGGCAACATAATGGAGCTATCGCCGTCCTGCCCGTTGATCGCCAACTGCACGACGCAGGTAACATCTTGCGGATTAAAAGATTGTATGATGCCGGGGAGGCAGACGCGTAATTGGCTAGATAGCCCGTTAGTGGCAGCCCTGAGCGTTTCAGAAAGCTGACCGGTCATTGATTCAGTGGATATTGTCATCACAAATTCCCATAAAAAAACCCGGCACAAT
>NZ_JBKABN010000033.1:0-64067 GCF_046269175.1 Serratia sp. J2 | reverse complement strand
GTGAATCGGGTTTTTTTACTTTCCGGCCTGAGTTGGTGTCTCTGGCCAGGATGAGAACATCATCATCTAACAACCCAATATTATTACCTTAAAGGTAATTTCGCAAGTTGGGGATTGTGCATGACGCTTTCTAAGTCCTGGCTGAATTACGGGTGGTGCCGGTTTCGGTGCTCTGGCTGGAGTGAGAACATCATCATCTAACAATGAGATACCTACCGCGACAGGCAATGGAAGGGTAAGCGGTAGTGCTCTCACTCCTTTTTAAGGAGTAACGGATGAAAACTTTCATTGATAAAGTTCTCATCGTTCTGAAAGCGCTGGTTGCGCTGTTGGAACTGATCCGCAGATTCATCAACTGATGAAGGTGGAAACGTAAATAAGGCCAGGGAGGCTAACCACTCTCAGGCCTTTAATAATTACCGTTCCCGCAGTGACTCTTTCACCTTGTTCAGCGGCTTGATCAGGTAATCCAGCACGCTTTTCTGCCCGGTCTTGATCTCCACGCTGGCCACCATCCCCGGCACAATCGGGAACTTCTTGCCCGCCTTATTCATCAGTTCTGCCTGCTTGGTGCGCACGTAAACCCGGTAGTAATACTGGTCACGTTTGACCTCGTCCTGAATGGTATCCGGGGAAACGTTCTCCACCTCGCCATTCAGGTTGCCGTAGATTGAAGAGTCATAGGCGGTCACCTTGACGGTAGCGGGCAGGCCAGGGCGGATATAGGCGATATCTCGTGGGTTGATGCGGGTTTCGATAAGCAACTGATCTTCCAACGGCACGATCTCCATCAGTTTGCCACCCGGCTGCAACACGCCGCCCACGGTAGTTACCTGAATATCCTTCACGATCCCACGCACTGGCGAAACCATGGTGGCACGATCCAACTGATCTTCCTTACCGTTCACCAGTTCTAACTGGGCGTCGAGATCGGCGTTGTTTTTTACCTGCTCCTCACGCGCACGCACGGCATATTGGTTAATTGCCTCGTCAATCTTGCCTCTCAGCTCACTAACCTGCCGCCGTAGGCGGATTACTTCAACCTGGCCAGCTGCCCCTTTGGCGACTAGCGGTTCGGTCATGCGTAATTCCTGCTGGACCAACTGCATCGACTGTTGCAGATTGCTGACGGTCTCATCGCGGTTGCGCTTGCGGGACTCATACAACTGGCGTTCACGGGCCACCAGACTTGGCTCCTTCAGGGTATCGGCGCTGAACTGCAGTGGCTCGCCGGTCAGCTCGGAACGCAGGCGTTCGGCGGAGGCGCGCAGGGTGCGCACGCGGGAAAAGGCTTCGCCATAGTTGGACTGGAAGCGTTTCACATCCAGCTGCGCCAGTTTCTGGCCCTTGTCGACGATGTCCCCTTCGTGCACATACAGGTGATCGATAATCCCACCGTCCAGGCTCTCAATCAGCTGCGCCCGGCTTAAGGGCGTGACCTTGCCAGTGCCGACGGTGACCTCATCGAGTATGGCAAAATAGGCCCAGACCACAAACAGGATCATCCCCAGCAGCGTCAACCAAAGTACCGAGGAATGCCGCCGCCCTTGGCGTGCCAGATCGTCTTGCATGGTGATATTGCTCATTGCTTGCTCCTCATGCTACGCCCTGTTCTTTATTGATCGGCTTATTGGCCGCCTGCAGGATCTGATCCCGTGGCCCGTCGGCCACCACGCGGCCGTTATCCAGCACCACAATGCGATCCACCAGCTTCAGCAGCGCTGGCCTATGGGTGACCAGTACCAGCGTGCGGCCGCTGAGCCAGCCGTGCATCTGGCGGATCACGTACTCTTCCAACTGTTCATCCATGGAGGCGGTGGGTTCATCCAGCAGCACGATTTGCGGGTTACGCAGGATCATACGGCTTAGCAATACCATTTGGCGCTGGCCGCCTGACAGGCCGCGGCCACCTTCATGAATAATGCGATCCAGGCTGGCGGCGTCCTGTTGTACCAGACTCAGTGCCCCGGAAATACGCAGCGCCTGGAGCATTTCCGATTCGGTAGCATGAGGGTGGCCAAGCATCAGGTTCTGGCGCAGGCTGCCGAAAAACAGCCGCGACTCCTGCGAGAGAAAGCCCAGTTGGCGGCGTACATCGCTGGGATCGATATGGCTGATATCGACGCCGTCGATGATCACCTTGCCCCGAGTGGCGCTGGCCTGGCCGGAAAGCAGCTTCAGCAGCGTCGATTTCCCCGCGCCAACCTTACCGAGGATCGCCACTCGTTCGCCGGGTTTGATCTCCAGATTATTGACGGTGATCGAGTTTTCCCCTTTCTCCACGTCGTAGCTGTATTGCAGATTGCGCAGTTGGAAATGGCCGCTTAGCACCGGGCAATGAGCCATCTTGCCCTCTTCCGGCTTATCGAGCGGTTTCTTCAACAAATCGTCCAGGCCGGTCATGGCGGTTTTAGCGTGCTGCCAGCGTGAGAACACCATGGTCAACTGCATCAGCGGGGCGATGGTGCGTGAGGAAAGCAGGCTACAGGCCACCATGGTACCGGTAGTGATATCGCCGGCGAGCACCAGATAGCTGCCAAACACCAGCATCCCGGCATAGGTCAGTTGCTGTACCGTTGAGGCCCAGCCGCTGAGCCGCGCACCCCACAGCCGTTGCTGCATACCAATGTTGGCGCTGACCGCGTGGGTCTGTTCCCACTGGCGCTGGAAGTAGGGCTCGGCTTGCAGTGCCTTGATATCCTCAACCCCTTCGATCGACTCAACCAGCACCGCGTTGCGCAGGGCGCTTTCCCGCATGCCTTCCTTCGCCAGCTTGGCCATCGGCCATTGCAGCAAGATGCCAGGAATGACGATCAGCGGGATCGCCAGCATCGGGATAAACACCAGCGGGCCGCCAACCAGCGCCATAATGACGAGGAACAGCAGCACGAACGGCATATCTGCCGCCGCGCCCACGGTAGTGGAGGTCAGCAGTTCCCGCACCTGATCGATCTCCCGCAACTGCGAGATAAACGAGCCGGTCGATTTTGGCCGTGCTTCGTTTTTGATCGCCAGGGCGCGGGCAAACAGCATGCCGGAGATCTTCAGGTCGATCTTCTTGCCCATCAGATCGGAGATCACGGTGCGCGACAGGCGGATGGCATACTCCAGCGCCGCCGCGATCAGCACCCCGAAGAACAGCACCCACAGGGTGGAGTAAGACTGAGCCGGAATAACCCGATCATAGACCTGCATCGAAAACAGAATACCGGCGAGGGCCAGCACGTTGCTGATGATCGACGCCAGCGAGATCTCGCCGATTTGCCGTTTGGCCCCGCGAAAATGTTGCCAGAACCAGTGTTTGCGGTAGGGCTGCACGAAGTCGTCGATACGCGAATCTTGCCCACGCTCCGCCGCCCCCAGCAGCACAATGGTGCCTAGCCCTTTCAGTAGCAGCTCCACCAGCTCGGCCTCTCGCTGCACGTCACCGCTGTCGTTGAGCCAATACAGCGCCTTGCCCTCGTTGTCGAGGGATTCGATCACCATCAGCCCGCCGTCGTCGATTTCGATCAGCGCAGGCAGGATCTCGTTACGCCAGCGAACTTTCTCCCGTGGCTGCAAGCTGACGCTAAGCCCCATCAGGTGGCCCAGGCGTTCCAGGCGGCGCGGGGCCGGCAGTTGTTCATACCAGCGCATTTGCTGGCGGATGGATTTGATATCGACAGCCAGACCGTAGCCGTTGGCCGCCCGGGCCATGGCTGCGATCCAGGTTTCGAGTGATGCAGGTTGTGACATAAGCGCTCCTGGCAAGATAATTCAGACTACAGCGACGGCAGGTTGTCGCCGATGGCTCGTTGGCGCTCGATACCCAACATATCCAATAAATTGTCGACCGCAGAGGCGTAGCGCACCGCCGCGTCCCAGCCGTCGTACAGCGCGGTGACGCGTGAGGTTTCCGCCTG
Source organism: Serratia sp. J2 (assembly GCF_046269175.1). Lineage (NCBI taxonomy): Bacteria > Pseudomonadati > Pseudomonadota > Gammaproteobacteria > Enterobacterales > Yersiniaceae > Serratia > Serratia sp. J2. The sequence goes on along the minus strand of NZ_JBKABN010000033.1, from coordinate 60,165 downwards.
CAGAACATCCTGCTCGACGCTGAGCAGATCGTTAAGGCTGCGTTTGCTGAGCTTGTATTCGTCCTGGTAGACGCTGCGGGTGTAGTCCGCGCTGCTGAGCTGCTGCGCTCCGGCCAGCTCTCGTTGTTGCGCACCAATCAGATCCGCATAGGCGGTGGAGGCCTTCTGATTCATATCCAGCTTGGCCGCTTCGACCTGAGCCTGTGCTGCCTGGCGATCACCCTCGGCGGCATCGACCTTGGCGTTGACCGCACCGCCTTGGTAGATCGGCGCCTGCACCACGAGTTGCAACTGATCGTTCCAGTAGGATTGGGCATCGTTGCCATCGCTCTCATAGCGGGTGCGGCCAGCCTGGACCGAGATGGTAGGCCAGTGCTGGGCCTCGGCCTGGCGAATGCGCTGGGTAGCGGCCTCCTGCTTGGCCTGGGCGCTGAGTACCGCATTGCTTTTTTGATAGGGCAGCGACTTGAGGGTGATTTTCTGTTGTAGCAGTTGCTGCGGCAGGTCCGGCAGTTTATCCGGCACGACGCCGGTCAGTACGGTGAGTTGCGCCAGGGCCGAGCGCTGTTGTGCGCGGTACTGCTCCAGCGTGGCGTTCATCCCGGCGATGCGGGTTTGTGCCTGTAACACGTCGGATTGCGAGCTTAGGCCAGCATTGGCCCGCAGCTCGGCGATGTCCTTGACCCGGTTGAGTGACACCAGGTTGTGTTCCGCCGAGGCGCACAAGTCCTGATAGCGCTTGACCTGCAAGTAGGCCTGCAGCGTTTGCTGGCCGACGTCGGTCATGGTTTGGTACAGCGTGTAGCGATAGGCATCGGAGAGGTTATGTTGCTCCTCGATGCTGCCGCTGGTTTTGCCGAAGTCATACAGCAACTGGTTCAGGGTCACGCCCGCTGAGGCGGTGTTGTTCAAGGTGCCGGAGGAGTCGGTCTGGCTGGATTTGCCAAAATTGCTGTTGAGGGCAATTTGTGGAAACCAGGCGCTTTGTGCCAGCGCCAGATCGGCTTTACCCACGTTAATCTGTGCCGAAGCCTGAGCGATTTGCGGGTTACGCGCAAAGGCTCGCAGGATCGCCTCCTGTAAAGTGAGCGTCATCACCGAACGTTCAGTCGGTGCAGCTTGCCAGTTAAATTCGACCTGCGGTGCGGCGAGAGTCTGACCTGTCAGCCCGCCTAATCCGCCCAAAAACAGTCCGATTGTGGCCGCACGCCGAAGCGTGAGCCGATATCCATCCGTGTCATAAGGGTGTTTTTTCATTATCGCTACCACGTCTGGGCCGATAACCGCACGTTGTGCCGTTTCGGCTTTGTTATTGTGACGATCGTTAATTTCGGCGGCCCGTCTCCCGAACGGTACCGCCGCACTGCATTGGCCTTGGCTCTGTCATTCCCATGTCACTGGCTCACGGCGTGGTGCGAGCCAGTGGCTGACAGATGGGCCGGGTACTACACCAGATTGACGTGCAGGCCTTGCTGCACCAGAACATCTCCCAGGGTGTTGCCGCTTTCGAGGGCTGAGTTGTGGTAAACATCAAACACTTGCCCGTCTACCGTCCGTTGACCTACGGTGCTCCAGGTACCGCCTTCGCCCTGGGTCAGATTGACCTGGTCGCCGGTAGTCCCCTTGATCAGCAGATCGTCGCTGGAAGCGTCCTTCACGGTCAGCGCTTCGTGCAGATCCAGCGTGATGCTGTTGGTGCCGCTGGTGCCTAAATCGAAGATATCGATGTGTTGCACCTTCAGGCCCAGCGCCGTCAGATCCAGGTTGAGGTTTTTGCCATCCAGCTCCAGGGTATCGATACCCGCGCCGCCGTCGATCGACAGGAAGTCGAGGGCGTTGACGTGGATCACATCGTTACCGCTGCTGCCGTGAATGGTGTCGCCGCTGGCGGTGGTGCCATCCGCCAGATTGATGGTGACGCCGCCAATGCTGAAGGTGCTGTCTTCAACCTTGGTTTCACTTGTGGTATCCACCGGCAGCGTTGGGTTCACCACCAGCGTGCTGGTGGCTGGTTCACTGGTATCCGTGGTAGTAGGAGTGCTGCTGACCTCACTGGTTGGCGTGCTGGTTTCTGTCGTGGTGTGTTGCACGGCGGCTACCTGAGCATGCTGTACCGCTGTGTGATCGGTAGTGCTGTCGGTAGTGGTGTTTTCAGAACCTGAAGTATCCAGCGACAGCGTTTCGACCGCGGCGTTGGCGGTCATCAGCAGTGGCAGTTCGATACCGGATGTCAGCCCCGCAGAAACGCTGACCCCGTTGCCCGCCAGGTCGGTGACCGAAGCCGCCACTACGGTGCCCAACAGGGTAGGTATCAGGTTGAGCACGTTCAGACCCTTAAGGGCGTTGGTGGTGTCGAATTTCACCGTCCAATGTCCGGTGGCATCCACGGTGCCTTGCAAGGTACTGCCCAGCAAGGTCACGCTCACCTTCGCGCCTTGCTGCACGTTCAGGCTGGTACCGCTGACGGTCAGGCCGTTGGTCAGAATGCCTAGCGCACCAGTCAGGGTTCCTAGAGCATCAATACCCAACAGCGGCAACGCGTGGATTTTCACCGTGGCGTTGGCGTTGGCCGAGCTGGTGTTACCGTAGCGATCGGTGACGGTAACGCCAACCGACAATGGTCCATCTGCCAGATTGACCAGGTTCAGGGTAGGAACGCTGACGCTCCATTTCCCGTCGTTGCCTACGGCAGCGCTCAATACCAGTCCCCCCACATTAACGCTGACGCTACCACCGATGGCGTTGGTGGTGGTGCCGCCGATCAGTTGGTTCAGGTTGGCTTCGCTCAGGTTGAGGAAACCATCGCCAAACAGACTGCCCAGGCTGACGGTCGGCAGGTTATGGATGCCCACGCCCAGATCGGCGCTGATGCTGCCGGTTTTCCCTGCGGAGTTGGTGACCGAAACCCCCAGTGACAGATTGCCATCCAGCAGGCTGGACAGGTTGAGCGGTGTCAGGCTGAGTGACCAACTGCCATCGGCTTTCACCTGGGTGGTGAAGGTATTGCTACCAAGGTGAATCTGAATGGTCGAACCCGGTGCGTTGGTAGCGTGACCGCTGATGATCTGGTTGCTGGTCGCTTCCAGTGCATTCAGCAGGCCGTCACCGCCGAACAGCGGATCGAGCGTCAGGGTTGGTAGGGCGTTGATCAGCACGTTGAGCGGGCTGACCTTGCTCACGGTGTTACCTGCCGCATCGGTGAGGCTGGCGGTGACGTTGGTCAGGCCATCCAATAACCCTTGCAGATCCAGAGTTGGGATCGGCAACTGCCATTTGCCAGTGGCATCGACGCTGGTGGTGTAGGTGTGGCTGCCCAGCGTCAAGGTGATGGTGGTCCCGGCCGACACGTTACCTGCGTTGCCGCTCAGGATCTGCGGTGACAGCAGATCGCTCAGATCCAGCGTACCGTCGCCAAACAGCGGGTTCAGCGTCAGCGTTGGCAGGATGGTCGCCACGTTGAGGCCTACGCTGGCACCGCTGGTGTTACCTGCCGGATCGGTGACCGTGGCGCTGACGATCAGGTTACCCGCCGCCAGATCCGCCAACTGCAGCGGATTGATGGTGGTACTCCAGCTACCGTCGGCACCGACCGTGGCGTTCAGTTGCAGCGTACCGACCTTGATCACCACCTGGGAACCCGCCGCCGCATTGGTGGTGGTACCGCTGATGGTCTGGGTCAGCAGCGCTTCGGCCGCATTGAGGAAGCCGTCGCCGCCAAACAGCGGGTTCAGCGCCAGCGTTGGCAGCTTGTTGACGATCACATTAATCGCCGTATTCAGCACGCCGGTGTTGCCGGAGCCATCCAGCACCGAAACGCCAACGTTGATATTGCCGTCCAGCAGGGTGTGCAGATCGGCAGGTTGCAGCACCAGGCTGAACTTGCCGTCGGCACCGACGGTGGTCAGGAAGTTTTTACCGCCAAGAGAAACCTGCACCTGCGCACCTGCGCTGGCGAAGGCCACGGTACCGCTGACGGTTTGCGCCACCAACGCTTCCGCCGCGTTGAGGAAGCCATCACCGCCAAACAGCGGATCGAGCGTGATCACCGGCAGTTTCACATCCAGCTGTAGCCCGGCAGTGGCGCTGGTGGTGTTACCCACCGCATCGGTCGCCGAGGCGGTGACGGTAAAGTTACCGTTGCCCAGCCCTTGCAGGATGCCGAGGATATCCGGGGTAACGGTAGCACTCCATTTGCCACCATCGCCTACGGTGGCCGTCAGCGTTTGCGAACCGGCAATATCCAGATTGATAGTGGCACCCTTCGCCAGATTGGTGACGGTGCCGCTGATGGTCTGGTTGAGCAGCAGATCCGCTACGTTGAGGATGCCGTCGCCAAAGATCGGATCCAGCACGATGTGCGGCAGATTGTGGATGATGGCGGTGATATCGATATTTTTACTCACCACGTTACCGGCAGAATCGGTCACCGAGACGCCTAGCGCCAGATTGCCGTCGCTCAGGGCAGCCAGATCCAGCGGCGGGATCGACAGGCTCCAGGCACCGCCCGCTCCGACGCTAGCGGTATAGGTTTTGGTGCCCAGGCTGACGCTAACGCTGCCGCCACCGATACCAAGACCGTTAATCACCCCGCTGATGGTCTGAGACACCCCGGCTTCAACCGCATTCAGCAGACCATCGCCAAAGGCAACGACCGGGCCGATCACCGGCAGGTTGTGGGTCAGCACGTTGATATCGATCAGATCGTTAACCACGTTGCCGTGGGAATCGACGATCTGCACGTTGACCTGTGCCAGACCATCACCCAACAGGTTGAGCTGGCTAGGCAGCAGTGACACGCTCCATTGGCCGTTACCGCCAACGACCGCATCCAGCGTAATGCCTGCGATGGTGACGTGAACAACCGCCCCGTTGTAATCGCCGGTGGCGTTACCGCTGATCACCTGAGTCAGCAGCGATTCGGCCAGGTTCAGCACGCCATCGCCGCCAAACAGGGCGTTAACCCCCGCGCCGAGCGTTTTGTTCAACGCCACGTTTAGCGTTACGTCGGTATGGCTGCTGTTGCCAGCGGTGTCGGTCAGCGTGACGCCGATGATCTGCGGCCCATCGGTCAGGCTTTGCAGATTAAGCGACGGCAGCGGAATGCTCCATTTGCCATCCGGGCCAACCACCACGCTGGCGGTCAACGGCCCCAACGTAACGGTGACGGTTTCGCCAACGCCGCCGGTCCCGGTTAATGTCTGGCCGAGCAGGGCTTCTGCCAGCGTCAGGATATTGTCCCCGGTCAGCAGATCGACCGAGAGCAGCGGTGCTGTGGTATCGGTAGTAATGACGTGCGTTGCCGGCGTGGTGTTGCCTGCTGCATCGGACAGGGTGGCATTAATGGTGCTACTGCCCTGCGGCAGGTTAACCAGATCTGCCGGTGGCACGTTGACCGACCAGGTGCCGGCGCCGCTGACCTGCGCACTGTAGGTTTTGCCGTTCAGCGTGACGGTGACAATGCGGCCTGCTTCCGAGACCGAAGCGGTACCGGAGATCGCCTGGGCGACGGTGCTTTCACTGGCGTTCAACACGTCGTTACCCGCGAAGGTATTGATGGTGAGCGTCGGTGGAATGCGGTCGACCAACACGGTTTCGCTGGCGGTAAACACCGTCGGCAGTGGTGTCAGCAAGGTGGTGCTGGCCGAAACCACGATGTTGCCGTCAACCGGGAAGGTCACCACAGTGCTGAAGGTGCCATCCGCCAGGGTGGTAACCGGGATCCCCAGTGGCAAACCACCAACGATAATGGTCACTACCTGACCAAGCCCGATCCCACCAACCACTTTACCGGTCAGGTTGATGATCAACCCGACTTCGCTGGCGTTAACGATGTTATCGCCGGTGATCGGATCAACGGTAATAATCTGGCCCGGAGGCGTCAGATTAACGGTGAAGCTGTGGTTGTCGACGGCGACGTTCCTGGCCTGATCGCTGACCTGAGCCGTGATGCTTGGCGTACCGCTCAGGGCTTTCAAGTCGGCAGGCAGGACAGATACGCTCCAACTGCCATCGGCCAACACCACCCCGGTATAGGTTTTGCTATTGAGCGTAACGGTCACTTGTTGCCCAACCGCGACATTGGTGGTGGTGCCGGTTATCAGCTGTACCGATTGGCTCTCGGCATAGTTGATGGTGTTATCCGCCGTGAAGTTACTGATGGTGACGGACGGCAGCGTGTTGACCGAAATATGTACCGAAGAACCGGCCGTACCCTGGTTGCCTGCGGCATCCGTGGCGGTCACGGTGATGGTGTTATCGCCCTCTGCCAATGCTTTTAACTGCGGTGTCGTCAGCGCCAGGCTCCAGTTGCCGCCGCTGACCAGTGCGGTAAAGGTTTGGCTACCGATCTTCACGCTAACGGTTGTCGCATCACCGGCGCTGCCAGTGAGGATTTGCCCCAGGTTGGCCTCGGCCAGGTTGAGGAAACCGTCACCGAACGGTGTGTTAATGGTTGGCACCGGCGCGGTGAGATCGCTGGTGAAGTTCAGAGCACTGCTATTGGTGTTGCCTGCGGCGTCGGTCGCCGTGACGGTCAGCACGTGTGGCCCATCCAGCAAGGTGCTCAGGGTGGCAGCAGGCAGTGGTAACGCCCAGTTGCCGTTGATATCAACCTGCGCGTTGTAACTGACGCCATTGACATCGATCACCACTTTCACCGCCTGGCCTGCACCGTTTACCCCGGTGGTGCCGGTGATGGTCAACGCACCGGCGGCTTCGCTGATGCTCAGAATACCGTCAACGCCAAACGGCGGAACGATAGTGGGCTGTGGCAAGGTGAGAGAAGCGGTCACATCCAGCGGCGTGGTGGTGGCCGTATTGCCGCCACGATCCTCGACGGTGACTTCAACGGTGTGTTGCCCGTTGGTGAACACGCCAAGCTGGGTCGGGGTGAGTTGCAGAGACCAGCCACCCAGACCATCGGCCTGAGCGGTAAAGGTCTGCTGATCTGGCTGCCCGGCATCCACTGTTACCGTAACGATCTGGCCGTTGCCGACCAGGCCGGTTTTGCCGGTCAGGGTTTGCGCCAGCGCGGCTTCGGCAATATTCAGCAGGCCATCGCCAAACGGCAGATCCAGAGTTGGCAACGGCAGCTTGTTGATCAGGATTTCCAGCGAGCCATTGGTGCTGCTGATGTTACCCACTGCGTCGGTAACCGTGACCGTGATTGGCCAGTTGCCATCCGGCAGGCCGAGCAGGGTGGCGCTGTCGAGTGGCAGCGTCCAACTGCCGTCGGCATTTACCGTGGCGTTCAGGATCAGGCCATTAACGTTCACCTTCACGGTCTGGCCGAGATTGCTATTGATGCCGGTGGTACCGGTGAGGGCTCCGCCCAGCAAGGCTTCGGCGTGGTTGATGATGCCATCGACAAATGGCGTGTTCAGCTCGGCCACTGGCAGCCCGGTGAGGATGCTGTCAAAGTCCAGCGTTGCGCCGTGGCTGTTGCCGCCTTTATCGGTAGCGACCACGCTGATGGTATGCGGGCCATCCAGCAGCCCCAGCAGATCGTTAGTCGGTAAGGTGACGCTCCACTGGCCGTTGTTGGCGACCGTGGCGTTGTAGTCTTTACCGTTGAGGCTGACCACCACCGTTTGACCGTTGCCGATAATGCCGGTGGTGCCGGTCAGCAACTGATTGACCCCGGCCTCCACCAGGTTCAGTGCCCCGTCGCCAAATGGCGGGTTAATGGTTGGATTCGGCAGGATATGCGACAGGATCTCCAGCGAACCACCGGCGCTGGCAGGGTTACCTGCCGCATCCACGGCGGAGACCACCACCTGCACGGTGCCGTCTGCCAGCAAGGCCAGGGCATTGGCTGGGATTAGCGCGCTCCAGGTGCCATCGTTATTCACGATACCGTTCACTACGTAGGTGCCAATCTTGACCACTACCGGGGTGTTAACCAGCAAGTTGACCGCTGCACCGCCGATTGGCGTCGCGACGCCCAGTTCGGCAATATTAAGAATGTTGTCACCGAACAACGGGTTCAACGTCAATGATGGCAGCGTATGGGTATTGACCGCCACCGTGATGGAGTCTGATACGCCGTTACCTGCGGCGTCGGTGACGCTCACACCGATGGTCACGTTGCCATCCAACAGCCCTTGCAGGATATTGCTTGGGATATTCACGCTCCACGCACCGGTCGTTGGATCCGCCAGGGCGGTGTAAACGTTGGCGCCCAGCGTGACGGTAACGGTCAGGCCCGGATCGGTATGGCCGCTTAACACTTGCCCCAGCAGCGCTTCCGCCAGGTTCAGGATGTTATCGCCGGCAAACAGATCGATCTCCAGCAATGGCGGCACGGTGTCGACCGTGACGTTATGGGTAGCACTGGCCGGGTTATCGGCAATGTCGGTAACCGTTGCGGTGACTGTCTGTGAGCCTTGCGGCAATGCCTGCACGTCGGCTGATGGCACCGTCGCGCTCCAGCTACCGTCTGCTCCCACCACGGCGGTGTAGGTTTTGCCGTTGAGCAGCACGCTGACCACCTGGGCAGGCTGTACGTGGCTGGATCCCCCGCTGATGATGATGGCAGCTTTCGCCTCGTTGGCGTTGATGATGTCATCACCGGCAATCACGTTGACCGACAGCTGCGGCAGATTGCCCGCATCGGTGATCACGGTGAGGTTGTGGTTGGCGGTGGCCTGGTTGCCAGAGGTATCGCTAACCGTGGCGGTGATGGTGTCTTTACCGTCTGGCAAGGCCCCCACATCCACTGCCGGAACCTGCAGACTCCAACTGCCGTCCGCGCCGACGACGGCGGTATAGGTTTTGCCATTGAGCGTTACGGTGACCTGTTGCCCTTGTTCGACGCGCTGGCTCCCCCCGCTGATGGTCAACGGCAGGTTGGATTCCGCCAGGCTGAGGTAGTCATCGCCGGACAGGGTGTTGATGGTCAACAGCGGTGCCTGGGCCGGGTCGGTATCCAGGGTGATGCCGTGGCTGACGCTGCCGGTGTTGCCAGCGGCGTCGGTCAAGGTGGCGGTGATGGAAGAGGCACCGTTCGGCAGGTTAGCCAGATCGCCAGCCGGAATGGTGACGCTCCAACTGCCATCCGCCAGCACCAGCCCGTTATAGGTCAAGCCGTTGATGGTGACTTTCACTACCACTGGCTGGCCGCTGTCGTTGATCGGTGCGGTACCGGTGATTTGCAGCGCTTGCTGACTTTCGGCGATGTTGATGATGTCATCACCGCTGACGGTGTTGATGGTCAGCACCGGCACGGTCAGGTCGACCGTGGCGCTGGCGTTAACGCTGGAGGTGTTGCCAGCCACGTCGCTGACGGTGACCCCAATGTTGGTTGGGCCATCTGGCAGTGCGGACAGATCGGCGCTCGGTACCGTCACGCTCCAATGGCCGCTGTTATCCACGATGCCGGTATAGGTTTTCCCTCCCAGCACCACACTGACAGTTTGCCCACTGCCGCTCACGCCGGTGGTGCCGCTCAGCGTTTGATCGCTGGTGGACTCCGCCTTATTGAGGTAGCCATCGCCGAACGGTGTGTTCAGGGTGGCGATCGGCAGACTGTTGATCAGCACGCCCAACTGCTGCGAACCAGTGACCAGATTGCCCGCTTCGTCGGTAGCGCTGACGGTAACGGTCAGTTTGCCATCGCCCAGGATCGTCAGGTCGGTGGATGGGACCGTCGTCGTCCAACTGCCATCGGCCTGTACGATCGCCTCGTAGAACTTGCCGTTAAGCGCGATGGTGACGGTGGCTCCGGCGGCAACGTTGACTGAACTACCGCTAATGCTGATCCCGGCGGCAGCCTCTACGGCGTTCAGCTCATTGTCACCGGTGATTGGGGCAATCGCCAGGGCGCTTTGAGTGAGATCGACCGTAACGTCATGGGTGGCGCTGGCCGGGTTACCGGCTTTATCGGTTACGTCGGCGGTGATCGTTAAACTGCCGTTGGTCAGTAGAGCCAGATCGGCGGCGGGGACGCTGGTGCTCCATGAACCGTCTGCCTGCACGGTGGCGGTATAGGTTTTGCCATTGAGGGTGATGGAAACGATCTGCCCGGCTTCAACATGCAGACTGCTGCCGCTCAGGGTTTGCGTTGCCTGCACCTCGGCACCGTCAATGATATTGTTGCCCGCAAAGGTGCCGATGGTCAGTACCGGTGCGTTCAACGCGCTGGCATCAACCCCGATGGCGTGGGTGACGCTGGTGCTGTTACCGGCGCTATCGGTCAGGGTGGCAACCAGGTTATAGCTGCCATCGGACAGTGCGGTGAGATCGGCGGTTGGCAGTGAAGTGCTCCACGAACCGTCTGGCTGAACCACCGCGGTGTAGGTTTTACCGTTCAATGTCAGCGTCACGGTACGACCTGCATCCCCGATGGAGGCGGTGCCCGAAACGGTCTGGTTGAGCAGCACCTCTGCGCTATTAAGCACGTCATCACCGGCAATCACGCCAACGGTGAGGGTCGGAGCGACCTTATCGACCAAGACTGTGCCATTCAGGGTATTGCTGTTGCCCGCAGAATCGGTGACCACTACGTTGAGCACTGGTGTCCCATCCGGCAACGCCTGTAGATCGCCAACCGGAACGGTGACGCTCCAGTTGCCGCTACCGTCCACCGTACCGGTGTAGGTTTTATCCCCAAGGGTTACGGTCACTGTTTGCCCCGGCGTGGTGATGCCGGTGGAGCCGGTGATGGTCTGCGGTTGGCCCGCTTCCGTACCGTTCAAGATGCCATCGCCAAACGGCGTATTGAGAGTGGCGTCTGGCAGATTATGGATAAACACGCCCAGCGTATGGCTGCTGCTGACCGGGTTACCGGCCTGATCGACCGCAGAAACGCTCAGGTTGATATTGCCGTCTGCCAACAGCGCCAGATCGGCCGGTGGTACCAGCACGCTCCAGGAACCGTCCGCCAGCGTAATGCCGGTGTAGGTTTTACCGTTCAGCGTTACGGTCACGCTTGCGCCGGTGGCCAGGTTGAGGCTGCTACCGTTGATGGTTAATGGCAGCAGGCTTTCGGCCAGATTCAGCTTATCGTCACCAGCAATCACATCGATGGCGATGCCGCTCAGGGCCGTGTTGACCACCACGTTATGCGTTGCTGTTGCCGGGTTGCCAGAGGTATCGCTGACGGTGACGCTAATGGTGCTGCTGCCCTGAGCCAGTTGGCCCAGATCGGCGGCGGGCACGCTGGTGCTCCAGGTACCGTCTGCCAGCACGGTGGCGGTGTAGGTTTTGCCATTCAGCGTGATGGTTACCAACTGGCCCGCTTCCACGTGGGTGGTAGTGCCGCTCAGAGTCTGGCTGGTTTTCACCTCTGCGCCGTCGATAATATCGTTACCGGCAAACACGTTGATGCTCAGGGTTGGCAGATCCAGCGGATTGGCGTCGATCGTCACGTTATGGGTGACGGTGGTGGTGTTGCCCGCCGCATCGCTCAAGGTGGTGGTTAATGGATAACTGCCATCGCCTATCGCTTGCAGATCGGCGCTTGGGATGGTGGCACTCCAGGTGCCGTCGTTGGCGACTACCCCGGTATAGGACTTACCGTTGAAGGTCACTGTGACGGTACGGCCGGCGTCGGCGATGGAAGCCGTGCCGGAAACCACCTGGTCGCTGAGGCTTTCCAGTGCGTTAACCTTATCATCCCCGGCAAACGGCTTGACGGCCAGAGTTGGTGGCACCAGATCGACCTGTGCCGTAGTGCTGCCAGGCACGCTATTACCCGCGGAGTCCGTAGCGGATACGCGGATGGTATTGCTGCCCGCTGGCAGGTTTTGCAGATCGGCCGATGGGATGGAAACGCTCCAGTTACCGCTGCCATCCACGGTTGCGGTATAGGTTTTTCCACCCAGAGTGACGATCACGCTTTGTCCCGCACCAGGGATGCCGGTGCTGCCGCTCAGCAGTTGTGCTGTGGCGGCCTCAGCCTGATTGAGGAAACCATCACCAAACGGCAGATTGATGGTTGGCTCCGGCAGGGTATGGATATGCACATCCAGTGAATGGCTGTTGCTGACCGGATCGACCCCCGGGTTGGAGACGCTGGCGGTGACCGTTGTCAGGCCGTCTTGCAGCGCCAGCAGATCGGCGCTGTTCACCGATACGCTCCAACTGCCGTTAGCCAGAACAACGCCGGTGTAGGTCTTGCCGTTCAAGGTTACGGTAACGGTTTGGCCAGCGTTCACATTGACCGTGGTCCCGCTGATGGTCAGCGGCTGTGAGGCTTCGGTCAGGTTCAGCTTATCGTCACCGGCAATCAGGTTAATGGCGATGCTTTCCACCGCCGTATCGACGCTGATGGTATGGCTGCTGGTGGCCGGGTTACCTGCCAGATCGCTGACGCTGGCGGTGATGGTAGCCTGGCCGTTGGCCAGCAACGCCATATCGGCCGCCGGAACGTTAACGCTCCAGCTGCCGCCTAACTGCACGGTGGCGAAGTAGGTTTTGCCGTTCAGGGTAAGGGTAACGGTCTGGCCCACTTCTACATGAGTGGTGGTACCTGACAGGGCCTGGGTGACCAGCGCTTCGGCCCCGTTAACGATATCGTCCCCGGCGAATGCGCCGATGCTCAGCGTTGGCAGGTTGGCCGGATTGGCATCGACATTGAGGCTGTGGGTGACGCTGGTGCTGTTGCCAGCCGCATCGGTGAGGGTGGCGACCAGATTATGGCTACCGTCGGCGAGCGCTTGCAGATCGGCGGCAGGCAGGCTGGTGCTCCATGAACCATTTGGCTGTACCACGGCGGTGTAAGTCTTGCCGTTCAAGGTCAGAGTTACGCTGCGGCCAGCATCCGCGACTGAGGCGGTACCGGAGACAGTTTGTGCCACCTGTACTTCGGCGGCGTTCAGCACATCATCTCCTGCAACCAGACCCACGGTGAGGGTTGGTGCGGTCTCGTCAACGGTAACGGTGGTGTTCAGCGTATTGCTGTTTCCAGCGGCATCGGAGACCACCACGGACAAGGTTGGTGTACCGTCTGGCAACGCTTGCAGATCGGCGCTTGGTAGCGTGACGCTCCAGTTGCCGCTGCCGTCTACGGTGCCGGTGTAGGTTTTGCCACCCAGGGTGACCGTGACGGTCTGGCCTGGCGTAGTGATGCCGGTAGAACCCGTGATGGTCTGCGGTTGACCCGCTTCCGTGCCGTTCAGGATGCCATCGCCAAACGGTGTGTTCAGGGTGGCTTCTGGCAGGCTATGGGTAAACACGCCCAGGTTGTGGCTGTCGCTGACCGGGTTACCGGCCAGATCGGTGGCGGTGACGGTCACGGTGGTGGTGCCATCGGCCAGCAAGGCCAGATCGGCCGCTGGCACGGAGACGCTCCAGGAGCCATCTGCCAGCGTGGTACCGGTGTAGGTTTTACCGTTCAAGGTCACTGTAACCGTGGCACCTACAGCCAGATTGGTGCTGCTACCGCTGATTGCCAACGGCAGCAGGCTTTCCGCCAGGTTGAGTTTGTCATCGCCTGCGATCACGGCAATCGACAGCCCACTGAGGTTGGTGTCAACGGTCACCTCATGACTGCCGCTGGCTGGGTTACCTGCAGTGTCGTTGACGGTGGCGGTAATGGTGGTCTGGCCGTTAGCCAGCAGCGCCAGATCGGCAGCCGGTACGCTGGTGCTCCAGGAGCCGTCTGCCAGCACGGTGGCGGTGTAAGTTTTGCCGTTCAGGGTGAGGGTGACGGTCTGGCCCGCCTCCACATGGGTGGTGGCACCAGACAGGGTCTGGGCCGTTTTCACTTCGGCGCCGTCGATAATGTCGTTACCGGCGAACACGCCGATGCTGACGGTCGGCAGGTTGGCCGGGTTGGCATCGACGCTGAGGCTGTGGGTGACGCTGGTGCTGTTGCCTGCGGCATCGGTGAGGATTGCCACCAGGTTGTGGCTACCGTCGCTGAGCGCTTGCAGATCGGCAGCGGGCACGCTGGTGCTCCACGAGCCATCTGGCTGCACCACCGCGGTGTAGGTTTTGCCGTTGAGCGTCAGGGTGACGGTGCGACCCGCATCCGCGATCGAGGCGCTGCCGGAGACGGTCTGCGCCACCTGTACTTCGGCAGCGTTCAGCACGTCATCGCCAGCAATCAGACCCACGGTGAGGGTTGGTGCGGTTTCATCGACGGTGACGGTGGTGTTCAACGTGTTGCTGTTACCCGCGGTATCGGTGACCGTGACGGTCAAGGCCGGCGTGCCGTCCGGCAATGCTTGCAGGTCGACGGCAGGGACGGTGACGCTCCAGTGGCCAGAGCCGTCGACGGTGCCGGTGTAGGTTTTGCCACCCAGGGTGACCGTGACGGTCTGCCCCGGCGTGGTGATGCCGGTAGAACCCGTGAGGGTTTGCGGCTGACCCGCTTCTGCACCATTCAAAATGCCGTCGCCAAACGGTGTGTTCAGGGTGGCGTCCGGCAGACTGTGGATAAACACGCCAAGATCGTGGCTACCGCTGACCGGGTTACCGGCCAGATCGACGGCGGTCACACTGAGGGTGGTGGTACCATCAGCCAGCAAGGCCAGATCGGCCGCAGGCACGGTGACGCTCCAGGTCCCGTCTGCCAGCGTGGTACCGGTGTAGGTTTTACCGTTCAAGGTGACAGTAACCGTAGCCCCAACGGCCAGGTTGGCACTGCCGCCGTTGATGGTGAGTGGCAGCAGGCTTTCCGCCAGATTGAGCTTGTCGTCACCGGCGATCACGGCGATCGACAGGCCGCTCAGGCTGGTATCAACGGTCACCTCATGGCTGGCGTTGGCCGGGTTACCGGCGCTGTCGCTCACGGTGGCGGTAATGGTGGTCTGGCCGTTAGCCAGTAGCGCCAGATCGGCAGCCGGTACGCTGGTGCTCCAGGAACCATCGGCCAGCACGGTAGCGGTGTAGGTTTTACCGTTCAGGGTGACGGTGACGGTCTGGCCCGCCTCCACGTGGGTGGTGGTGCCAGAGATCGTCTGGGCCGTTTTGACTTCCGCGCCATCGATAATGTCGTTACCGGCGAAGATGCCGATGCTAACGGTTGGCAGGTTGGCCGGGTTGGCATCGACGCTGATGCCGTGGGTGACGCTGGTGCTGTTGCCTGCGGCATCGGTGAGGGTAGCGACCAGGTTATGGCTACCATCGCTGAGCGCTTGCAGATCGGCGGCAGGCAGGCTGGTGCTCCACGAACCGTCCGGTTGCACCACGGCGGTGTAGGTTTTGCCATTCAAAGTCAGGGTGACGGTGCGGCCTGCATCACCAATCGAGGCGGTACCGGACACGGTCTGCGCCACCAAGACTTCGGCGGCGTTCAGCACATCATCGCCAGCAATCAAGCCCACGGTGAGGGTTGGTGCGGTTTCATCGACGGTGACGGTGGTATTGAGCGTATTGCTGTTACCGGCGGCATCGGTGACCGTGACGGTCAAGGCCGGTGTGCCGTCTGGCAGCGCTTGCAGGTCGGCGGCAGGGACGGTGACGCTCCAGTGGCCAGAGCCATCCACGGTGCCGGTGTAGGTTTTACCGCCCAAAGTGACCGTAACAGTCTGGCCCGGGGTAGTAATGCCGGTGGTACCCGTGAGGGTCTGCGGCTGGCCCGCCTCTGCGCCATTCAGGATACCATCGCCAAACGGTGTGTTCAGGGTGGCGTCTGGCAGATTGTGGATAAACACGCCCAGATTATGGCTGTTGCTGACCAGGTTGCCGCCCTGATCGACGGCGCTGACGCTGACGGTGGTGGTGCCATCGGCCAGTAGTGCCAAATCGGCAGCCGGGACCTGAACGCTCCAGGAACCGTCTGGGAGGGTCAGGCCGATGTAAATCTTGCCATTCAGCGTCACGGTAACGATGGCACCGAGCGGCAGATTGGCGCTGTCGCCGGAGATCGTCAGTGGCAGTTGGCTTTCTGCCAGGTTCAATTTGTCATCCCCTGCGATCACGGAGATGGACAGTCCACTGAGGTTGGTGTCGACGGTCACGTCATGGCTGGCACTGGCCGGGTTACCGGCACTGTCGCTGACGGTGGCGGTGATGGTGGTCTGGCCGTTGGCCAACAGTGCCAGATCGGCGGCCGGAACGCTGGTGCTCCAGGTACCATTTGCCAAGACGGTGGCGGTGTAGGTTTTTCCGTTCAGGGTGAGGGTGACGGTCTGACCCGCTTCCACATGGGTGGTGGTACCGGTCAGGGTCTGGGCGGTTTTCACTTCCGCGCCGTCGACAATGTCGTTACCGGCGAACACGTTGATGCTGAGCGTTGGCAGGTTGGCCGGGTTGGCATCCACACCGAGGACATGGGTAGTGCTGGTGCTGTTGCCCGCGGCATCGGTCAGAGTGGCGACCAGGTTGTGGCTGCCATCGCTGAGCGCTTGCAGATCGGCGGCGGGTAGGCTGGTGCTCCACGAGCCATCTGGCTGCACCACCGCGGTATAGGTTTTGCCATTCAAAGTCAGGGTGACGGTGCGGCCTGCATCGGCGATTGAGGCGGTGCCGGACACGGTCTGCGCCACCTGTACCTCGGCGGCATTCAATACATCATCCCCGGCTACCACGTTAACGGTCAGGGTTGGTGCGGTCTCATCGACGGTGACGGTGGTGTTCAGGGTATTGCTGTTACCGGCGGCATCGGTGGCGGTGACGGTCAAGGCTGGCGTGCCGTCCGGCAACGTTTGCAGATCGGCCGCAGGGACGGTGACGCTCCAGTGGCCAGAGCCATCCACGGTGCCGGTGTAGGTTTTACCACCCAGAGTAACGGTGACGGTCTGGCCCGGCGTGGTGATGCCGGTAGAACCTGTGAGGGTCTGTGGCTGACCCGCTTCCGTGCTGTTCAGAATGCCGTCGCCAAACGGTGTGTTCAGGGTGGCGGTTGGCAGGCTATGGATAAATACGCCCAGATCGTGGCTGCCGCTGACCGGGTTACCGGCCAGATCGATGGCGGTGACGGTTACGGTGGTGGTGCCATCGGCGAGCAACGCCAAGTCGGCCGCAGGCACGGAGATGCTCCAGGAACCGTCTGCCAGCGTGGTGCCGGTGTAGGTTTTACCGTTCAAGGTGACAGTAACCGTAGCCCCAACGGCCAGGTTCTGGCTGTTGCCGTGGATCGCCAGCGGCAATTGGCTTTCGGCCAGGCTGAGTTTGTCATCGCCTGCGATCACGGCGATTGACAGGCCGCTCAGGCTGGTGTCGACGGTCACGTCATGGCTGGCGCTGGCCGGGTTACCGGCACTGTCGCTGACGGTGGCGGTGATGGTGGTCTGGCCGTTGGCCAGCAGTGCCAGATCGGCGGCCGGTACGCTGGTGCTCCAGGAGCCGTCTGCCAGCACGGTAGCGGTGTAGGTTTTGCCGTTCAGGGTGAGGGTGACGGTCTGGCCCGCCTCCACGTGGGTGGTGGTGCCAGACAGGGTCTGGGCGGTTTTCACTTCGGCTCCGTCGATAATGTCATTACCGGCGAAGATGCCAATGCTAACGGTTGGCAGATTGGCCGGGTTGGCATCGACGCTGATGCCGTGGGTGACGCTGGTGCTGTTGCCAGCCGCATCGGTCAGGGTGGCCACCAGGTTGTGGCTGCCATCGCTGAGCGCTTGCAGATCGGCGGCAGGCAGGCTGGTGCTCCACGAACCGTCCGGTTGCACCACCGCGGTGTAGGTTTTGCCGTTCAAGGTCAGGGTCACGGTGCGGCCCGCATCGGCAACGGACGCGGTGCCAGACACGGTCTGCGCCACCTGTACTTCGGCGGCGTTCAGCACATCATCCCCGGCAATCAGACCCACGGTGAGGGTCGGCGCGGTCTCATCGACGGTGACGGTGGTATTGAGCGTATTGCTGTTACCGGCGGCATCGGTGACCGTGACGGTCAAGGCCGGCGTGCCGTCCGGCAACGCTTGCAGGTCTGCACTTGGCAGCGTGACGCTCCAGTGGCCAGAGCCATCCACGGTGCCGGTGTAGGTTTTACCCCCCAGGGTTACCGTGACGGTCTGCCCCGGGGTAGTAATGCCGGTGGTACCCGTGAGGGTCTGCGGCTGGCCCGCCTCTGCACCGTTCAGGATGCCATCGCCAAACGGTGTGTTCAGCGTCGCATCCGGCAGGCTATGGATAAATACGCCCAGGTTGTGGCTGTCGCTGACCGGATTACCGGCCTGATCGACGGCGGTGACGGTCACGGTGGCGGAGCCATCGGCCAGCAACGCCAGATCGGCGGCAGGTACGGTGACGCTCCAGGAACCGTCCGCCAGCGTGGTGCCGGTGTAGGTTTTACCGTTGAGCGTGACTGTCACTGTCGCGCCGGTGGCCAGATTGGCACTGCTGCCGCTGATGACCAATGGCAGTTGGCTTTCTGCCAGACTGAGTTTGTCGTCGCCTGCGATCACGGCGATAGACAGGCCGCTGAGAGCGGTATCGACGGTGACTTCATGATTGGCTGTTGCTGGATTACCGGCGCTGTCGCTGACGGTAGCGGTAATGGTGGTCTGGCCGTTGGCCAGCAGGGCCAGATCGGCGGCCGGTACGCTGGTGCTCCAGGAGCCGTCTGCCAAGACGGTGGCGGTGTAGGTTTTACCGTTCAGGGTGACGGTGACGGTCTGCCCGGCCTGCACATGGGTGGTGTTCCCCGAGATCGTCTGGGCGGTTTTCACTTCGGCTCCGTCGACAATGTCGTTACCGGCGAACACGTTGATGCTGAGGGTTGGCAGGTTGGCCGGATTGGCATCGACGCTGATGCTGTGGGTGACGCTGGTGCTGTTGCCAGCCGCATCGGTGAGGGTGGCCACCAGGTTGTGGCTGCCGTCGGTGAGCGCTTGCAGATCGGCGGCGGGCAGGCTGGTGCTCCACGAACCATCTGGCTGCACCACCGCGGTGTAGGTTTTGCCATTCAAAGTCAGGGTGACGGTGCGGCCTGCATCACCAATCGAGGCGGTGCCGGACACGGTCTGCGCCACCTGTACCTCGGCGGCATTCAATACATCATCCCCGGCTACCACGTTAACGGTCAGGGTTGGTGCGGTCTCGTCAACGGTAACGGTGGTGTTCAGCGTATTGCTGTTTCCGGCGGCATCGGTGACCGTGACGGTCAAGGCCGGCGTGCCGTCCGGCAGTGCTTGCAGATCGGCCGCCGGAATGGTGACGCTCCAGTGGCCAGAGCCGTCCACGGTGGCGGTGTAGGTTTTACCGCCCAGAGTGACCGTAACAGTCTGGCCCGGGGTAGTAATGCCGGTGGTACCCGTAAGGGTCTGCGGCTGGCCCGCTTCTGCACCGTTCAGGATACCATCGCCAAACGGTGTGTTCAGGGTGACGTCCGGCAGACCATGGATAAACACGCCCAGATTGTGACTGCTACTGACCGGGTTGCCGGCCAGATCGGTGGCGGTGACGGTCACGGTGGTGGTGCCATCGGCCAGCAACGCCAGATCGGCCGCAGGTACGGAGACGCTCCAGGAACCGTCCGCCAGCGTGGTGCCGGTGTAGGTTTTACCGTTGAGTGTGACAGTCACGGTCGTGCCCGTGGCCAGGTTCTCGCTGCTGCCGTGGATGGCCAGCGGCAGCTGGCTCTCGGCCAGGCTGAGTTTGTCGTCGCCCGCGATCACGGCGATCGACAGGCCGCTCAGGCTGGTGTCGACGGTCACGTCATGGCTGGCGCTGGCTGGGTTACCGGCACTGTCGCTGACGGTGGCGGTGATGGTGGTCTGGCCGTTGGCCAGCAGGGCCAGGTCGGCGGCCGGTACGCTGGTGCTCCAGGAGCCGTCTGCCAGCACGGTGGCGGTGTAGGTTTTGCCGTTCAGGGTGACGGTGACGGTCTGTCCGGCCTGCACATGGGTGGTGTTCCCCGAGAGGGTCTGGGCGGTTTTCACTTCCGCGCCGTCGACAATGTCGTTACCGGCGAACACGTTGATGCTGAGGGTTGGCAGGTTGGCCGGGTCGGCGTCGACGTTGATGCTGTGGGTGACGCTGGTGCTGTTGCCCGCGGCATCGGTGAGGGTAGCCACCAGGTTATGGCTGCCGTCGCTGAGTGCCTGCAAGTCAGCGGCAGGCAGTGAAGCGCTCCAGGTGCCGTCCGGTTGCACCACGGCGGTGTAGGTTTTGCCGTTCAAGGTCAGGGTGACGGTACGGCCTGCATCGGCAACGGACGCGGTGCCAGATACGGTCTGCGCCACCTGTACTTCGGCGGCGTTCAGCGCGTCATCCCCGGCCACCACGTTAACGGTGAGGGTTGGCGCGGTCTCATCGACGGTGACGGTGGTATTGAGCGTATTACTGTTACCGGCGGCATCGGTGACCGTGACGGTCAAAGCCGGCGTGCCGTCCGGCAGTGCTTGCAGATCGGCCGCCGGAATGGTGACGCTCCAGTGGCCAGAGCCATCCACGGTGCCGGTGTAGGTTTTGCCGCCCAGAGTAACGCTGATGGTCTGCCCTGGCGTGGTGATGCCGGTGGTGCCGGTAAGCGTCTGTGGTTGACCCGCTTCTGCGCCATTCAGGATGCCATCGCCAAACGGTGTGTTTAGCGTCGCATCCGGCAGGCTATGGATAAACACGCCCAGGTTGTGGCTGTCGCTGACCGGGTTACCGGCCTGATCGACGGCGGTGACGGTCACGGTGGTGGTGCCATCGGCCAGCAACGCCAGATCGGCCGCAGGTACGGAGACGCTCCAGGAACCATCCGCCAGCGTGGTGCCGGTGTAGGTTTTACCGTTGAGTGTGACAGTCACGGTCGTGCCCGTGGCCAGGTTTTCGCTGCTGCCGTGGATGGCCAGCGGCAGCTGGCTCTCGGCCAGGTTGAGTTTGTCGTCGCCCGCGATCACGTCGATGGACAGGCCGCTGAGGCTGGTGTCGACGGTCACGTCATGGCTGGCGCTGGCCGGGTTACCCGCTTTGTCGCTGACGGTGGCGGTGATGGTGGTCTGGCCGTTGGCCAGCAGGGCCAGATCGGCGGCCGGTACGCTGGTGCTCCAGGAGCCGTCTGCCAGCACGGTGGCGGTGTAGGTTTTACCGTTCAGGGTGACGGTGACGGTCTGTCCGGCCTGCACATGGGTGGTGTTCCCCGAGAGGGTCTGGGCGGTTTTCACTTCCGCGCCGTCGACAATGTCGTTACCGGCGAACACGTTGATGCTGAGGGTTGGCAGGTTGGCCGGGTCGGCGTCGACGTTGATGCTGTGGGTGACGCTGGTGCTGTTGCCAGCCGCATCGGTGAGGGTGGCCACCAGGTTGTGGCTGCCGTCGCTGAGTGCCTGCAAGTCAGCCGCAGGCAGTGAAGCGCTCCAGGTGCCGTCCGGTTGCACCACGGCGGTGTAGGTTTTGCCGTTCAAGGTCAGGGTGACGGTACGGCCTGCATCCGCGATTGAGGCGGTGCCGGACACGGTTTGCGCCACCTGTACTTCGGCGGCGTTCAGCACGTCATCCCCGGCCACCACGTTAACGGTGAGGGTTGGCGCGGTCTCATCGACGGTGACGGTGGTATTGAGCGTATTGCTGTTACCGGCGGCATCGGTGGCGGTGACGGTCAAGGCCGGCGTGCCGTCCGGCAGTGCTTGCAGATCGGCCGCCGGAATGGTGACGCTCCAGTGGCCAGAGCCATCCACGGTGCCGGTGTAGGTTTTGCCGCCCAGAGTGACCGTAACAGTCTGGCCTGGGGTAGTAATGCCGGTGGTACCCGTAAGGGTCTGCGGCTGGCCCGCCTCCGTGCCATTCAGGATGCCATCACCAAACGGTGTGTTCAGAGTCACCGCAGGCAAATCATGAGTATAAACGTCAAGATTATGCGTGGTGGTCACGGTAGAACCATCGTTGCCTGTCACGCTGGCAGAAATAGTGTTGTTGCCTTCGGCCAGCAGTTGCAGATCGGCGCTAGGCACCTGCAATGTCCAACTGCCGTCCGCCAATACCTGCGCAGTATAGGTTTTACCATTGAGGGTGACGGTCACGGTTGCACCAACGGCAACGTTGGCCGTGGTACCGTTAATGGCCAGGGGAAGCCCGGCTTCGACGGCGTTGAGCTTATCGTCTGAAGAGACAATGCCGATATTGATGGCCGAAATATGGTTGTCTACGGTGATAACCTGCGGTGCAGTCGTGGTCGTATTGCCCGCCTGATCGCTAATCGTGGCGATCATCTCGTAGGTACCGTTGGTCAGGGCCGCCATGTCTGCGGCGGGCACGCTGATGCTCCATTTACCATCTGCGCCTACGGTGCCGGTATAGGTTTTGCCGTTGAATGAAACGCTGACCACCAGCCCGGCTTCGCTGACGGAGGCGGTGCCGGTGATATTTTGTGCCGATTTTTGCTCGTCGGCGGAGACAAAGTCATCCCCGGTAAACTTATCCAGCGTCAGCACCGGTGGAACAGTGTCTACCTGCACATGCTCTGTTACGGTAGTGCTGTTGCCTGCGGCGTCGGTAGCCGTCACGGTGAGGGTGTTATCCCCTTGGGCCAACGCTTGCAAGTCTGCGGCAGGCAGTACCAGGCTCCACTTGCCATCTGCGCCCGTCACCGCCGTGTAGGTTTTACCATTCAGGCTAACGACAATTGTCTGGCCTGGATTACTGGTGCCACTCAGCGTCTGTGGCGTATGTGCCTCGGCGGCGTTGAGCACATCGTCCCCGGCCAGTTTGTTTACGGTCAGTTCAGGGGCGGTTAAATCGACGGTGATCGTTTCATGAGCGCTGGCGCTTTGGCCTGCTTTGTCGGTGACGGTGGCATTGATCGTGATCGAGCCATTGGCCAGCGCAGCCAGATCGGCGGCAGGCAGTGAAAGCGACCAACTGCCATCACTCTGAACCACTGCGCTATAGGTTTTGCCGTTCAGGGTAATGGTAACGGTTTGTCCCGCTTCGACATTCTGCGTATGGCCGCTCAGCGTTTGGGCGCTTTTCGCTTCGTTGGCATTGAGAACGTTATCGTTGGCTAGGGCGCTAATAGAGATCTGTGGAGAGGTATTATTGATCGTGGTGTCAACGGAGAACGGGTGATCCAGCGTGGTTTGGTTGCCCGCTTTATCGACAGAGGTCGCGATCAGGTCATAGTTACCGTTTTTCAGCAAAGCCAGATCCGCCGCAGGCAGTTGCAGACTCCACTTGCCATCGCTGCCGACCGTCGTGGTGTAGGTCTTGCCGTTCAGGGTCACGGTCACCGTCAACCCTGCTTCGCCGGTACCGGTCAGCGCCTGTGACGTCTTCAACTCTGTGCCGGTCAGATGGTCGTCGCCGGTCAATGGATTGACGGTCAAGACCGGCGGGGTGATATCGACCAGTACGCTGATCGTTTTTTCGACGCTAATCCCATCCTGGTTAGTCAGTTTAACCGTCAGTTGATAATTGCCGTCTTTCAGGCCAGCAAGCGCAGCGGAGCTGAAGTCAAAGCTCCACTTGCCATCGGCCCCGACGGTAGTGGTGTAACTTTTGCCGTTGAGCGTCAGCGTGATGGTCACGCCTGCGGCAACGCCGGTGGTCAGGCCGCTCAGCAACTGGGCAATTTTAACCTCACTGGCGTTCAGAACGTTGTCCTGGCCCAGTGTTCCGACGGTCAGGGTCGGTTGTTCTGGTGGTACGGAAGGATTTTCATTGTTGTGGTTGTTCTTCCCCGTCCCCGTAGCGATGGCGACGCCAGCCCCAAGCGCCAGGCCAGCCAGAATGGCTGCAATGGCACCGTTGGATAAATCATGGTTGCCAATCAGCAGAGGCGAAACGTCAGACAGTGATTCAAACTGCGGTGTGATCAGCACTGGCTCGGCGGAAGCTGCGGTTGCCGGGAATATCGCGTGCTGGATGGCACCATTGCCATCATCAAACACCAATTCACTGTGTTTGCCGTCGGCGTCTACGTCAAAGAAGCTCTGATAACGCACCGTTGTGCCATCTTTCATGTGCACGATCAAATCGTTATCTTGGCGCTCATAGCTGCTCACCAAAGCCTGGGTGCCATGGATCCGCACAATGCTGCTTTGCGTCAGGCTTACGGAACGGGTACCGGTTGCGACGTCAGCGATTCTTGCGCCGCCGTGAC
The DNA here is from genome assembly GCF_046269175.1 of Serratia sp. J2. Taxonomy (NCBI): domain Bacteria; kingdom Pseudomonadati; phylum Pseudomonadota; class Gammaproteobacteria; order Enterobacterales; family Yersiniaceae; genus Serratia; species Serratia sp. J2. The sequence continues at coordinate 36,254 of NZ_JBKABN010000033.1, read as the reverse complement.
GAGCAATAATATCAACAGCCCCAAGGGTAAAATTGGATTGTGCCATGTGGTTAGCCTCTGAACGCCAAAGTTAATTTGCATAGCGCGCCAAAGCCGCTGGTGTGGCTTTTGTAGGCGCGCTGGAATGCCCGAGGGGGTGCCCTAGAGCTAAATTTAACCTGGTGTTTAGATGACTAATTAATACAAAGTTAACTATAAACTCATCCCTGATAGGGTTTATGATTAAGTTTCCTAACTTATCTGTGAGGTAAGGTATAAGCAAGCTTTGATAAAAATGCCATAGGCGGCAATGATTATTGTGCCTGCTTGTTATTGATAAAAATTCTTATCTGCCAGAGTGGATTAGTATCCACATTGAATTAATGGTTTCGAAAATTACCCGGTCACTTTATTTTTTTCAAGATAAACTGCATTTTACTTACCTGTTATAATATCGATTAATAAAAATAAATTAATTTTAAATCAACTAGTTAACTTTTTTGTTTCGAGGGTTGTACTTATTTTAAAGTTGGTGCTACCGAGAGGGATAAATAATACCATTACATGACAAAACTAACGGTTATTGAGGGTTTTAATGGCGCTTATCTGCGGGGCAATAAAGGAGTATTTTTTGAAACTGTGAAGTAAAGATTGTTTATTTATAAGTTATGCTACTGATTTTATGGGGTGACATAAGAAAACCTTTATATTTGTGGGGGTGAGGCGTGGAGGACCACGCCTGGCTGACCTATAGCATGGTGTAGGCTTTTTTCAGCCCGGTGTCTTCTTCAGGATCCGCACCTTGAGGATGGGCAGGCTCTTCTTCCGTGAGCGATTCAGTCAATGGAGCTTCTGCTAGTGGATCGGGAGCGGCCTCCGGCGCGGGCATCGTATCTTGAATGGTCTGCTCATCGAACGTCGGGTTTAATGCCGGGGAAAGGGGGGAACTGGAGAGGCTGTCTGGCATGGCGATATGGGGCACTGGCGCATCCTGTACAAACTGAGACTCATCCTGTTTGACCGTTCTGCTGCATGCCATAATCAACAGACCACACAGCGCGAAAAACACGTACAGGATGTTCCCACCCAAAGGCTGGATCAACGCACCGACGGCCAGCGGCCCGATGCTGGCCCCCACGCCAAACGCCATGAGCAAGCAGGCAGCCAGGGAAACGCGGCGTTCTGGCTCAATCATGTCGTTGGCCAGCGCTACCGCCAGCGGATACAGGGTGAACTGCAACATGCTGACCATGAAGCCGACGATCAGTAACACCGGGAAATCGATATGGGGCAATAGGGCGAGTGGCAAGGCGGCAATCACCAGCAGTAGTGCGTTAACCCGCATCAGCAGCGTACGGTTGTAACGGTCTGACAGCCAGCTCAGCGGAAACTGCGCCACCAGCCCGGCAAAGATAGCAATCGCCATAAACAGACCGGTTTGCTGAGTGGTTAATGCCTGCTGGCTGGCATATACCGGCGCCAGCCCGTAGAAGGAACCTACCACCATGCCGATCACCAGCGTGGTGGCCAACACTTTAGGGATGGCGTGCACAAAATAGCGCAGCTCCATGGGGGCGGGCGACATATGTCGGGCATTGGTGCGGGTTGTCAGAGCAATCGGCACCAGGCAAAGGGAAAAACACAGCGCGATGAGCAGCAGTGTGCTGATGCCAAGGTTGGCTTGCAGCATCAATACGATCTGCCCCAGCGACATGCCAAGATAAGAGGCCGCCATATAAAAGCCGAATACCATGCCGCGCTGATTGGATTCGGACTGATCGTTCAGCCAGCTCTCCAGCACCATGTACTGGCACATCATACATAGGCCGATAATCAGCCTCAGTACCACCCAAACCGGGATGTATTCCGTCAGGCCGTGGCCCAGCACCGCTGCGGTAATGATCCCGGCGCAGGAGACATAGGCGCGGATATGCCCTACGCGGGCAATCAGAAAGTGGCCGACCTTGCCACCGATCACCAGGCCGATGTAGTTGGCGGCGATAATGGCCCCGATCAGGGCGCCACTGACGTTGATGGAGGTTAACCGCAGGGAAATGTAGGTGGTCAGTAACCCTGAACCCAGCAGCATCAGCAGGGTGGTGGTATACAGCGGAAAGAATACACCTAACGTTTTTTTCACTCGGCCTTCCTGTTTTAGTCGAAGATTGAGGCAAATGGGTTTGCCGCAACAAGCTGGACGTATCCCCGATACTAGCAGTTAGTACAACGGCTTAAAACCGCAGCACTGCGAAGCGCTTGGCATTTCGGCCGGTAAAATGCCGCAGAGGCTTGATAAATGCTACCATCAGGCGCATATACCTTGATTGATTAAAAGGAGAGGCCATGAGTGAGAAACGGTTGCGTGAGCTCAGTATTGCCGTCGGACAAAGGCTAAAGGACAGTGGGCGTTGGATCAGCTGCGCAGAGTCCTGTACGGGCGGTGGTATTGCCAAGACAATTACCGATATTGCTGGCAGCTCGGCCTATTTCGATCGCGGCTTTGTCACTTACAGCAACGCGGCAAAGCACGAACTGCTAGGGGTGGCGGAAGCGACCCTGCAGGCTCATGGCGCGGTCAGTGAGGAAGTGGTGCGTGAGATGGCGCAGGGCGCGATGCATGCGGCCAAGGCCGATCTGGCGCTTTCGGTCAGCGGCATTGCCGGCCCAGACGGTGGCAGTGTGGAAAAACCGGTGGGCACCGTCTGGTTTGGTTTTGCCGAACGTTCCGGCCGGGTGCTGGCACGCAAAATGCAATTTACCGGCGATCGTGACGCGGTGCGTCTGCAGGCAACCCTTTTTGCGCTGCAAACGGCGCTTGATGAATTTTTGTAAAATTAGGCTTGATACTGTATGACTATACAGTATAATTAGCGACAATTTCCTGCACAACATACATTCAGCGGCAATGTGAGTCACTCTGACATTGCGCAACGAAGGAGCAAAAATGGCTATTGATGAGAACAAGCAAAAGGCGTTAGCTGCGGCACTGGGCCAGATTGAGAAACAGTTCGGCAAAGGCTCCATCATGCGTCTGGGTGAAGACCGCTCCATGGACGTAGAAACGATCTCCACCGGCTCGCTGTCACTCGATATTGCACTGGGTGCAGGTGGCTTGCCAATGGGCCGTATCGTCGAGATTTATGGCCCGGAATCCTCCGGTAAAACCACCCTGACTCTGCAAGTTATTGCCGCTGCGCAGCGCGAAGGTAAAACCTGTGCGTTTATCGATGCCGAGCATGCGCTGGATCCTATCTACGCCAAGAAACTGGGCGTGGATATCGATAACCTGCTGTGTTCTCAGCCGGATACCGGTGAGCAGGCGCTGGAAATCTGTGATGCGCTGACCCGTTCCGGCGCGGTTGACGTCATCATCGTCGACTCCGTAGCGGCGCTGACGCCGAAAGCGGAAATTGAAGGCGAAATCGGTGACTCACATATGGGGCTGGCGGCACGTATGATGAGCCAGGCCATGCGTAAATTGGCCGGTAACCTGAAGAACGCCAACACCTTGCTGATCTTCATCAACCAGATCCGTATGAAAATTGGCGTGATGTTCGGTAACCCGGAAACCACCACCGGGGGTAACGCCCTGAAGTTCTACGCTTCTGTCCGTCTGGATATCCGCCGTATCGGTGCGATCAAAGAAGGTGATGAAGTGATCGGCAGCGAAACCCGCGTGAAAGTGGTGAAGAACAAAATCGCTGCGCCGTTCAAACAGGCAGAGTTCCAGATCCTGTATGGCGAAGGGATCAACAGCCGTGGCGAACTGGTCGATCTGGGCGTGAAGCACAAGATGATCGAGAAGGCCGGTGCCTGGTATAGCTACAATGGTGAGAAGATCGGTCAGGGTAAGTCCAATGCCTGTAACTTCCTGAAAGAAAACCCGGCCATTGCTGCGGAACTGGACAAAAAACTGCGCGACCTGTTGCTGCACAGCAATGGTGAAGCAGTTGCTGCCAGCGCCGAGCAGGCCGATGATAACGAAGCAGAAACCAGCGAAGAGTTTTAATCTTTGCCGGTGGGTATACGCCCGTTAGGGCGTAGACCGATCACCAAGGCTTGCAGATATGAATGACGTAGGTTCCCAATCTGCTGGTAATCAGCAAAATACGTTGATTAGCCGTGCGATGCGGTTATTGTCCCAACGCGATCATAGTGAAGCCGAACTGCGCCGCAAACTTGCGGCGCAGCCATTTATGGCGAACGCCAGATTCGGTAGCAAATCCCCTACAGCCCCCCCCGAAGAGCCCGTCGATCCCGCAATCATTGAACAGGTAATTAGCTATTGCTACCAGCATAACTGGCTGGACGATCGGCGTTTTGCCAATAGCTTTATCGCCAGCCGCAGCCGCAAGGGATATGGCGCGCAACGCATTCGCTCAGAACTGATGCAAAAGGGTGTGGATAAAGAGATAGTGCAGGACGCATTGGCGGAATGCGAAATTGACTGGTGTGAGCAAGCCAGGGAGATCGCGCTGCGCAAATTTGGCGATCCGTTACCGGTAGAATGGAAAGAGAAGGCCAAGGTGCTGCGCTATCTGCTCTATCGTGGCTTCTTCCAGGAGGAAATTCAGTCGATTTACCGTGATTTTGAGCAATGAATGCACACGGCGTTTTACTTCCCCCCGAAGAAAATTTATCTTATCCCCACATTTAGTTCGTGAGCCAGAGGATATCGTCAGGATGTCGAGCCTCTTTCACGCATCGTTATTCTAGTCTTTCCGGGAAAATTATGAGCAAGAGCACCGCTGAGATCCGTCAAGCGTTTCTCGATTTCTTTCATAGTAAAGGCCACCAGGTTGTAGCAAGCAGCTCCCTGGTACCTAACAATGATCCGACATTGCTGTTTACCAATGCCGGCATGAACCAATTTAAAGACGTTTTCCTGGGGCTGGACAAGCGCGCCTACTCGCGTGCCACCACTTCACAGCGTTGCGTGCGTGCCGGTGGCAAGCACAACGATCTGGAAAACGTCGGCTATACCGCCCGTCACCATACTTTCTTTGAAATGTTGGGCAACTTCAGCTTCGGTGACTATTTCAAGCACGATGCCATCAGCTACGCGTGGGAACTGCTGACCGGTGAAAACTGGTTCAACCTGCCGAAAGAAAAGCTGTGGGTCACCGTCTATGAGACCGATGATGAAGCCTTCGACATCTGGCAGAAGCAGATTGGCGTGCCTGCGGAACGTATCATCCGCATCGGCGATAACAAAGGTGCGGCCTTTGCTTCCGATAACTTCTGGCAGATGGGCGACACCGGCCCATGCGGCCCGTGCACCGAGATCTTCTTCGACCACGGCGATCATATCTGGGGTGGCCCTCCGGGTAGCCCGGAAGAAGATGGCGATCGCTATATCGAGATCTGGAACATCGTGTTCATGCAGTTCAACCGTCAGTCTGATGGCACCATGCTGCCGTTACCGAAGCCTTCGGTGGATACCGGTATGGGCCTCGAGCGTATCGCTGCGGTGCTGCAACATGTCAATTCCAACTACGAAATCGATCTGTTCACCACCCTGATTGCCGCCGTCGCTAAACTGACCGGCGCAACCGATATGGGTAACAAGTCGCTGCGCGTGATTGCGGACCATATCCGTTCTTGTGCCTTCCTGATCGCCGATGGCGTGATCCCGTCGAATGAAAACCGTGGCTACGTGCTGCGCCGTATCATTCGCCGCGCGATCCGTCATGGCAACATGTTGGGCGCGAAGGATACCTTCTTCTATAAGCTGGTTGCTCCGTTGATCGAAGTGATGGGCCCGGCTGCTGACGAGCTGAAACGCCAGCAGGCTCAGGTTGAGCAGGTACTGAAATCCGAAGAAGAACAGTTTGCCCGTACGCTGGAGCGCGGTTTGGCGCTGCTGGACGACGAACTGGCCAAGCTGCAGGGCGATACCCTGGATGGCGAAACGGCATTCCGTTTGTATGATACCTACGGTTTCCCAGTGGATCTGACCGCCGACGTCTGCCGTGAGCGTGGCCTTAAGGTTGATGAGCAAGGCTTTGAGCTGGCGATGGAGGCTCAACGCCGCCGTGCGCGTGAGTCCAGCGGTTTTGGCGCGGACTACAACAGTCTGATCCGTGTTGACGGCGCAAGCCAGTTCAATGGTTACGATCGCGAAGAGCAACAGGCGAAAGTTACCGCACTGTTCCGTGATGGTCAGCCAGTGGCTGAGATCCATGCGGGTGAAGAAGCCGTGGTGGTGCTGGACGAAACGCCATTCTATGGCGAATCGGGTGGTCAGGTCGGCGATAAAGGCGTGCTGAAAACGGCTGGCAGCGAATTCGTCGTGAGCGATGCGCAGAAATATGGCCAGGCTATCGGTCATCTGGGTAAGCTGGCTAGCGGCTCGCTGAAGCTGAATGACCGCGTTGATGCAGTGATCGACAGCGAACGCCGTAACCGTATCCGCCTGAACCACTCCGCTACTCACCTGTTGCATGCGGCTTTGCGCCAGATCCTGGGTGAGCACGTAGCGCAAAAAGGCTCGTTGGTTAACGACAAGTACCTGCGTTTTGACTTCTCACACTCCGAAGCGATGAAGCCAGAACAAATCCGCGCGGTAGAAGATTTGGTTAACCAGCAGATCCGTCGTAACCTGTCGGTGCAGACCGAAGTGATGGCGTTGGACGATGCCAAAGAGAAAGGCGCGATGGCGCTGTTTGGCGAGAAGTACGATGATCACGTGCGTGTGCTGACCATGGGCGATTTCTCTACCGAACTGTGTGGCGGTACGCATGCCAACCGTACCGGTGACATCGGCCTGTTCCGCATCCAGAGTGAATCTGGTACAGCAGCCGGTATCCGCCGTATTGAAGCTGTAACGGGTGAAGGGGCGATAGCGACCTTGCATCAGCAAAGTGACCTGTTACAAGATGTTGCTCACTTGGTGAAGGGTGACAGCAATAACCTCAGTGATAAGGTGCGTGCGGTGCTCGATCGCACTCGTGCGCTGGAAAAAGAACTGCAACAGCTGAAAGATCAGCAAGCTGCACAGGAAAGCGCTTCGTTGTCGAGTAAGGCTACGCTGGTCAATGGCGTGAAGCTGCTGGTCAGCCAGTTGGATAACGTTGAGCCGAAGATCCTGCGTACCATGGTTGACGATCTTAAAAATCAGCTGGGTTCTGCGATCATCGTGTTAGCCACGGTGGAAGAAGGCAAAGTCAGCCTGATTGCGGGTGTTACCAAAGATCTGACCGACCGGGTTAAGGCCGGCGAGCTGATCGGCAACATCGCACAGCAGGTTGGCGGTAAGGGCGGTGGACGCCCTGATATGGCAATGGCTGGGGGCAGTGATGCCAACGCCTTGCCAGCGGCATTAAACAGCGTAGAGGCCTGGGTGGCCGCGAAACTGTGAATATAAATAAATAGGCGCGTTACTGACGCCGTAAGCCACTGTGGCTTATGGCGTTTTTAGACTGTGCTAACACAATGTAGTGACAATTGCGGGAACAAAGTTTTCCAGGTCGGCTAAACTTATTCTTAATCTGGAGTGACACCAAGTCTGCTTACATTTATTGTGGGTTCTTGACTTACGTTTTCACTGCATATAATGGATAATGGCGGGGAAACTGAGAGACCCGACTCTTTTAATCTTTCAAGGAGCAAAGAATGTTAATTCTGACTCGTCGAGTTGGTGAAACCCTCATGATTGGCGATGAGGTTACGGTCACAGTGCTAGGGGTTAAAGGCAACCAAGTTCGTATTGGTGTGAATGCCCCCAAAGAGGTGTCTGTTCACCGCGAAGAAATCTACCAGCGCATCCAGGCCGAGAAGTCTCAACAGACGACTTACTGATTTCTAAGTAGCGTCTCGTTCTATAACGAGACGCTTCTTGCTTTTACTGACCCGCTTTCCCCCTCCTTTTCACACTTATCGTTATCTGCCCCCACTTTTTTGACAATAATCTTTCTCCTGCGATCAAACTCTTATCCGCGGTAACACGGCATTTTCTTGTTGATAAAGCACTCTTTTTGCCGTGAAATCACTCATGTTGCCTGTGATTTGTGCAAACGCGCAAGAGTTGGGAAAAATTGTTTGACTTATAAACCCACGAAAGTAATATGTGCGCCACGCAGTGCCGATGAGCTTCTTTAAAGCAAGTTAGGCACGATTCGCAAGAAGCGTACTGGTGAGGTGGCCGAGAGGCTGAAGGCGCTCCCCTGCTAAGGGAGTATGCGGTCAAAAGCTGCATCCGGGGTTCGAATCCCCGCCTCACCGCCATTTGCATCCATAGCTCAGCTGGATAGAGTACTCGGCTACGAACCGAGCGGTCGGAGGTTCGAATCCTCCTGGATGCACCATATTACTAAGTGTTTGTCTGAGAGTGTTTAGCTCACAGATGAATGCGAGCTGAAAGGTAGCACAAAGGGGGATAACGTTGCTTTAGCAACGGCCCTGCGGGCGAAGCGGTTACGCTGAGTAATCCTCCTGGATGCACCATATTTTGCAGTATGGTGGGGTAGTAACGACATACCATACGGTATCAAAAAAGAATTCCTGTGCATCCATAGCTCAGCTGGATAGAGTACTCGGCTACGAACCGAGCGGTCGGAGGTTCGAATCCTCCTGGATGCACCATTCTTCAAGTGAAGTTTCACGGAACGAAACCCATCGCTAAAAAAATAAAACTGCATCCATAGCTCAGCTGGATAGAGTACTCGGCTACGAACCGAGCGGTCGGAGGTTCGAATCCTCCTGGATGCACCATATTATAATGTACCTATCGCGAGCGCTAACTTGTAGATAGATACAATATGGAAGGTAGCAATAGGGAGGATAATGTTGCACTGCAACAGCCCAACGGGTGAAGCGCTTGCGCTGAATAATCCTCCTGGATGCACCATATTATAGAGAAACCCGCTTCGGCGGGTTTTTCGTTTTCTGCTTTCCAGCTTCCGTCTTTGCTTCTTATAAGCTCTCTTCTACACCGCATTTTCCGTCATGCTCTGGCAGCGACAACCTTTCGGCTTTACGCTAAAGTAGCTTTCTTTGCTCAATGGTCATGGAGTCACGATGTACGATCGCTATCAGGGTCTGATCTTCGACATGGACGGTACCATTCTGGACACCGAGCCAACGCACCTTAAGGCGTGGCACGAGGTGTTGGCACGTTACGGAATGAAGTTTGATGCGGCCGCCATGACAGGGCTGAACGGCTCACCTACCTGGCGTATTGCTCAGGCGGTGATTGCCGCACATCAGGCCGATCTCGATCCTCATCAGTTGGCCGCCGAGAAAACCCGTGCGGTAGAAAGCATGCTATTAGACACGGTGCGCCCGTTACCGCTGATTGAGGTGGTGAAGTCTTACCATGGCCGTCGTCCCATGGCGGTAGGGACGGGCAGTGAGCACCGGATGGCGGAGATGTTACTGCGTCATTTAGGGCTGTTCGACTGCTTTGATGCCATCGTCGGGGCGGATGATGTTCAACGTCACAAGCCGGAGCCGGATACTTTCCTGCGCTGTGCTGAGTTGATCGGCGTGCCTCCTGAGCACTGTGTGGTGTTTGAAGATGCCGATTTCGGCATTCAGGCCGCCAGAAGCGCCAATATGGCCGTGGTGGACGTTCGCACGTTGTGAGTAGTACGCTGGCGGTCATGTCGCTGTTTGGCAGCAGCTTCCTTAGTGCGACGCTGTTGCCTGGCAATTCAGAGATCGTGTTGGTTGCGTTGTTGACCAACAGCAGCGCTTCACCAGGTTTACTGGTGCTGGCTGCAACGTTGGGAAATACCCTGGGTGGGTTGACCAACGTCATTATCGGGCGCCTGTTACCGGCGTTGAAACCACAACGCGGGCTGGAAACGGCTCTTGGTTGGTTACAACGCTTTGGCCCGGCTGCGCTGTTGCTCAGTTGGGTGCCGGTTGTGGGCGATTTATTGTGCGTGTTGGCAGGCTGGCTGCGCATGCCATGGGGCGCCGTTACGCTGTTTCTGTGTATCGGAAAAGCGTTGCGTTACATCATCTTGACGATGATTACGCTGCAGGGTATCGCCTGGTGGCATTAACCAAGTGAATATAACTCAATATTCTCTAGGGAGCGGATTCAGTATGCTTACAGCTATCGTTTTTAGAAGCGGGAGGTCAATTTGATCCCGGACGTATCACAGGCGCTTTCTTGGTTGGAAGCCCACCCTCATGCATTAAAAGGGATCCGGCGCGGTATTGAGCGTGAAACACTGCGGGTAACCGCGGATGGCACGCTTGCCAGCACGGGTCATCCAGAACAACTGGGGGCGGCATTAACGCACCATTGGATCACCACGGACTTTGCCGAGGCGCTGTTAGAATTTATTACACCGGTTGATGATGACCTCGATCACTTGTTGACGTTCCTGCGCGATATCCATCGTCACGTGGCGCGCAATCTGGGTGATGAGCGCATGTGGCCGTTGAGCATGCCGTGCTTTATCAACGCCGAGCAGGATATCGAACTGGCGCAATTTGGCACCTCCAACATTGGCCGGATGAAAACGCTGTACCGGGAAGGGTTGAAGAACCGCTACGGCGCGTTGATGCAAACCATTTCCGGGGTGCACTACAACTTCTCCCTGCCGCTGGAATTTTGGCAGGCGTGGGCTGGCGTTGAGGATGAAGAGAGTGGCAAAGAGCAGATCTCTGCGGGATATTTCCGCCTGATCCGCAACTACTACCGCTTTGGTTGGGTGATCCCATATCTGTTCGGGGCATCGCCAGCCATCTGTTCCTCGTTCCTCAAAGGCCGGGAGACCGATTTGCCGTTTGAGCGCAATGAACGGGGCATGTGCTATTTGCCTTATGCCACCTCGCTGCGCCTGAGCGATCTGGGTTATACCAATAAGTCGCAGAGCAATCTGGGCATTACCTTTAACGATCTGCAAACCTATGTGCAAGGTCTGAAACGCGCTATTGCGACGCCTTCAGAAGACTATGCCAAGCTGGGAGTGAAAGAGGGCGATCGTTATCTGCAACTTAACAGCAACGTGTTGCAGATAGAAAACGAACTCTATGCCCCGATCCGGCCAAAACGCGTCACCCATAGCGGTGAGACACCGTCAGATGCGCTGTTACGCGGCGGTATCGAATATATCGAGGTGCGCTCGCTGGACATCAACCCATTCTCGCCAATCGGTGTGGATGCGGTACAGGCGCGTTTCCTGGATCTGTTCCTGGTGTGGTGCGTATTGGCGGATGCGCCAGAAATGAGCAGCGATGAGTTGCTGTGCACTCGTAAAAACTGGAATCGGGTGATCCTGGAAGGGCGTAAGCCAGGCCAGACCATTGGCATCGGCTGTAACGATACTCGTGAACCGTTGGATAAGGTCGGCAAAGCGTTGTTTGGCGATCTGAAGCGCGTGGCCGAAGTGTTGGACAGTGAAGCGGGCGATCGACAATATCAGCAGGTGTGTGAGCAACTGGTGGCGGCGTTTGACGATCCGGAGCTGACGTTCTCGGCCCGTATCCTCAAGCAAATGAAAGCCCAAGGCACCGGTAACGTTGGCCTGGAACTGGCGGAAAAATATCGCAAAATGCTGATTGCGGAGCCGTTGGAACTGCTGACCGAAGAGCAACTCGCTCAGGAGCAGCAAGCCTCGTGGCAGCGCCAGCGCGACATAGAAGCCAGTGATACGCTAAGCTTTGAACAGTTCCTGAAGGAAAACGGCGGGGGCTGAAAAAGAAAAAGGCCACATCACTGTGGCCAAATACACATCTCTGAAAACAGTGATGATGATAACAAATGCGCGTCTTTCATAGATTAAGACCCGCAGGGTTGGAAAAGGTTTCATCGGTACGAAAAAAGTTTCGAAATAAATTCATTTTACCAAGAGGTGATGACATGCCACTGCTGGATAGCTTTACCGTAGATCATACTCGCATGGCGGCGCCGGCTGTCCGCGTTGCTAAAACCATGCAAACCCCCCATGGGGATACCATCACCGTATTCGATCTGCGTTTCTGTCGCCCGAATCTGGAAGTGATGCCAGAGCGTGGGATCCATACCTTGGAACACCTGTTCGCTGGCTTCATGCGCGACCACCTGAACGGTAACGGCGTGGAGATCATCGATATCTCGCCAATGGGCTGCCGTACCGGCTTTTATATGAGCCTGATTGGCGTACCGGAAGAGCAGCGCGTGGCCGATGCCTGGCAAGCCGCGATGGCGGACGTCCTGAAGGTGACTGACCAGCGCAAGATCCCTGAACTCAATGAGTTCCAATGCGGTACTTACCATATGCACTCGCTGGAAGAGGCGCAGGAAATTGCCAAGCATATTCTTGAGCACGGCGTGGTAGTGAACCATAACGAAGAGCTGGCATTGCCGAAAGATAAGCTGCAAGAGCTGCACATCTAGATTTGGTGCAAAAATACAGTGAAAAAAGACGCGAAAGCGTCTTTTTCTTTGGCTTGTATCTAGTGGTTCTGCACGCTGGCCTGTAAGGATTTAATCGGCGTGACGCGCACCTGCTTGATCATATTGTCCTGCACGTCGAGGATATCAATATCATAGTGGCTGATGCGCACCCTGGTCCCGATGCTGGGGATCTCCTCCAGCTCTTCAAGCAGCATGCCGTTGATGGTTCTGGCCTCGGTGGCTGGCAGCGTCCAGTTGAAGGCCTTATTAAGCTCACGCACGTTGGCACTGCCGTCGATCAATACCGAGCCATCGCTCTGTGGATTGACTTCCTCCGCCAGCGTAGGTGACATTGAGGTGGTGAAGTCGCCTACGATTTCTTCGAGGATATCCTCAACCGTCACCAGCCCCTGGATATCACCATACTCATCGACCACGATGCCGACCTTCTCTTTGTTACGCTGGAATTTTACCAGTTGAACGTTGAGTGGCGTGCCCTCTGGCACGTAGTAGATCTCATCGGCTGCCCGCAGCAGGTTCTCTTTATTGAACTCCTTTTTCTCGGTCATCAGCCGGTAGGCTTCGCGTACGCGCAGCATGCTGATGGAGTCGTCCAGTGAATCGCGGTACAACACGATGCGGCCATGTGGGGAGTGTGTCAGTTGGCGCATGATCGACTTCCAGTCGTCGTTGATATCAATCCCGACGATCTCATTGCGCGGCACCATGATGTCTTCCACCGTCACCTTCTCCAGATCCAGCACAGAAATCAGCATGTCCTGATTACGGCGTGAAATCTTTGACTGGGACTCGTTCACAATGGTTCGTAGCTCCTCTTTACTCAACGCGCCGCTGATACGTACGTTGGTGCGGATGCCGAAAATCCGCAGCACCAGGGTAGTAATGCCATTGAGCAGCCACACCAGTGGGAACATGACTTTTTGCAGCGGTGCCAGCAGGAAGCTGCTAGGGAAGGCAATTCGCTCAGGATAGAGAGCGGCAAAGGTTTTGGGTAACACTTCGGCGAACAGCAGTACGACAAAGGTCAGCACCCCGGTGGCGATTGCCACGCCAATATCGCCATACAGGCGCATCCCGACAATGGTCCCCAGCGCAGAGGCCAGGATATTGACCAGGTTGTTGCCAATCAGCACCAGGCCAATCAGGCGGTCAGGTTTTTGCAGCAGCTTCTCTACCCTGCGTGCGGCACGGTTGCCCTGTTTGGACAGGTGGCGCAGACGATAGCGGTTGAGCGTCATCATGCCGGTTTCGGATGCTGAAAAATAAGCGGAGACCGCGACCATAATCACCAAAATGAAAATGAGGGTCTCTGTCGAAACGTGCTCCAACGCGGTATTCCTTATGTTGGGGGAGAAGAGTGCCTTGGCGGACGATGGAGCGCCGGGCCAGACTTAGCGCACCATCATCAGTTCCTGGAGCAGGCGGCTCCCGAAGTAGGCCATGGTAAGCAGAAAAGAGCCGGCAAAGCTGAACCAGACCACGCGGCGGCCACGCCAGCCCTCGTGATAATGGCCCCACAGCAGCACGATATAAACAAACCACGCCATGATGGACAGCACGGCCTTATGCACGTTCTCTTTGCTAAACAGGTTGTCCATATACAGCAGGCCGGTACACAGCGTCAGCGTCAGCAACACCACACCGATCTGGGTGATATGAAACATCTTACGCTCAATACTCATCAGCGGCGGCATATCGGCACTGAAACTGAGTTTCTTATGTTTCAGCAGGTAATCAAGCCAGGCGAGTTGCAGGGCGTACAGCGTGGCAATAATCAGAGTGGAGTAAGAGAACAGCGCCAGGCCGATATGCACCATCAGTTCCGGGCTGGCTTCCAGATGGGTAATAAATTCCCCAGGCAGAAAGCTGGCAAACGCCAGGTTGATCATCGCAAAGCTGTAGACGATCGGCAGCAGGAACCAGCCGCGATCTCGGGAGGCGACGTAAGTCATCACCGAACAGATAATCAGGCCAACGATGGAGCCAATGTTCAGCAGGCTGAGATTTTGCCCGGCGCTGACGTCAAAAATGCGCTGCTGGAGGGCAATGGCATGGCAGACCAGCGCCACTACGGCCGAGACCAGCGCCAGCCGACGGTATGCGCTATTCTTCCGCAACAAACTGGGAATGATCAGTCCAAGGCTGAGCAGGTAGGCCATCAAAGCCACAAGAGAGAATACTGGCATAGCGTTATTTAGCATCGGCATGGTTAATTGGAATGCCAGTATAACGTTGAGCGGCCCCTACTCCAACCAATCTCCAACGCTGAGGCAGAGATCGTTGTAGCAACGTGTTATAATCGCCGCAATTGTGTCGCCACTGCGGCCTGACTCTTACGTTGAGCATGAGACGATGTTTGAAAATTTAACCGATCGATTGTCGCGCACCCTGCGCAATATCAGCGGCCGCGGGCGGCTGACCGAAGAGAACATTAAAGAAACCCTGCGTGAAGTGCGTATGGCATTGCTGGAAGCGGACGTTGCGCTGCCGGTCGTGCGTGACTTCATCAACCGTGTGAAAGAGAGCGCGGTTGGGCATGAAGTTAACAAAAGCCTGACGCCGGGCCAGGAATTCGTCAAAATCGTCAAGAGCGAGCTGATTGCCGCGATGGGCGAAGTGAACACCGAGCTGAACCTGGCGGCGCAGCCACCGGCGGTGGTGCTGATGGCGGGCCTGCAAGGTGCGGGTAAAACCACCAGCGTGGCCAAGCTCGGCAAATTCCTGAAAGAAAAGCAGAAGAAAAAAGTCTTGGTGGTTTCTGCCGACGTGTATCGCCCTGCGGCGATCCGGCAGTTGGAAACCCTGGCGGAAGGTGTCGGCATCGACTTCTTCCCGTCAGACGTGAAAGAAAAACCGATCGACATCGTTAACCGTGCGCTGCAACAGGCCAAGCTGAAGTTCTACGACGTACTGATCGTCGATACCGCGGGCCGCCTGCACGTAGATGAAGCGATGATGGACGAAATCAAACAGGTACATGCGGCGATCAAGCCGGTGGAAACCCTGTTTGTGGTCGACGCCATGACCGGCCAGGATGCGGCCAACACCGCCAAGGCCTTTAACGAAGCGCTGCCGTTGACCGGCGTCGTGCTGACCAAGGTCGATGGTGATGCGCGCGGCGGTGCGGCGTTGTCTATTCGCCACATTACCGGCAAGCCGATCAAATTCCTCGGTGTGGGTGAGAAAACCGACGCGCTGGAGCCATTCCATCCGGATCGCGTAGCCTCACGTATTCTCGGCATGGGCGACGTGCTGTCGCTGATCGAAGATATTGAGAGCAAGGTTGACCGCGCACAAGCGGAAAAACTGGCTAGCAAGCTGAAGAAGGGCGATGGTTTCGATCTGACCGACTTCCTCGACCAGCTTAAGCAGATGCGTAATATGGGCGGTATGGCCAGCATGTTGAGCAAACTGCCGGGCGCTGGCCAACTGCCAGACAACGTCAAATCGCAGATGGATGACAAAGTGCTGGTACGCATGGAGGCGATCATTAACTCAATGACGCTGAAAGAGCGTGCCAAGCCGGAAATTATCAAGGGTTCTCGCAAACGTCGTATTGCGATGGGCTCCGGCATGCAGGTGCAGGATGTTAATCGGTTGTTAAAACAATTCGACGATATGCAGCGCATGATGAAAAAGATGAAAAAAGGCGGAATGGCGAAGATGATGCGTGGCATGAAAGGTATGATGCCGCCGGGCTTCCCAGGCCGTTAAAACCACGCCGCAGCAAGGCTGTGGCGGGTTTGCCGATTTACCGATCACGGTAAAACCTGTCCGAGAGCGTGATGGTGCAAAAACGAATTACCGGCAATCTACGCTTTAGATTGCTTTTTGCGCCAAAATGAGTAAAATTTTCGGGCTTTTTATATTGCAACCGGGCCCCGTCCCTCAATGGGGCCCGGCTGTTTTATTAACTAAAGAGGATGTTATGGTAACAATTCGTTTGGCACGTGGCGGCGCTAAAAAGCGTCCGTTCTATCAAGTAGTAGTGACCGACAGCCGCAATGCTCGTGATGGTCGTTTCATCGAGCGTGTAGGTTTCTTCAACCCAATCGCATCTGGTCAGGCTGAAGCACTGCGTCTGGACCTGGATCGCATTGAGCACTGGGTTGGTCTGGGTGCTACCGTTTCTGATCGCGTTCACGCGCTGATCAAAGACGCTAAGAAAGCAGCTTAATCTGTCGCGGTGGTGGCAATGAGCAAGCAACTCAAACCGGTAGCACCTAAGCAGCCGATTGTACTCGGTAAGATGGGGTCTACTTACGGCATCCGTGGTTGGCTCAGAGTGTTTTCATCCACCGAGAACGCCGAAAGCATATTTGACTATCAGCCCTGGTTAATCCAGCGCTCTGGTCAGTGGCAGTTTGTCGAGTTGGAAGACTGGAAACGCCACAGTCAGGATCTGATCATCAAGGTCAAAGGCATTGACGATCGGGATGCTGCGAATTTACTGACCAATTGCGAAATTGTCGTAGATTCCGAGCAGTTGCCTCCGCTGGAAGGCGATGATTACTACTGGAAAGACCTTATGGGCTGCCAGGTAGTCACCACTTCCGGATACGAGCTGGGTAAAGTCATCGATATGATGGAAACCGGTTCTAACGACGTAATGGTCGTGCGGGCAAACCTGAAAGATGCATTCGGTATGAAGGAGCGGTTGGTCCCGTTTCTTCATGGGCAGGTTATCAAGAAAGTCGATCTCGCCGCCAAGATTATCGAGGCTGAGTGGGATCCTGGTTTTTGACCTCCGGATTTAATGGTCGAAGCAAGTGGAATAACAAAATGGGGATTGGCTGGTGTTCATTGGTATCGTAAGCCTGTTTCCTGAGATGTTTCGCGCAATCACCGATTACGGGGTAACTAGCCGGGCAGTAAAAAATGGCCTGCTGAGCGTGCAGTGTTGGAGTCCGCGTGACTTCACCTACGACCGGCATCGTACCGTGGACGATCGCCCTTATGGCGGCGGCCCGGGAATGCTGATGATGGTGCAACCCTTGCGGGAAGCTATTCATGCAGCAAAAGCAGCGGCAGGCGAGGGAGCAAAGGTGATTTATCTGTCACCTCAGGGGCGCAAGCTGGATCAAACCGGTGTGCGCGAACTGGCGGCTAACCAGAAGATGATCCTGGTATGTGGCCGTTACGAAGGGATAGACGAGCGCGTGATCCAAACCGAAATTGACGAAGAATGGTCAATCGGCGATTACGTTCTCAGCGGCGGTGAACTACCGGCAATGACCCTGATAGACTCGGTCGCCCGCTTTATACCGGGTGTTCTGGGCCATCAGGCTTCGGCAGAAGAAGATTCTTTCGCTGAGGGATTGCTGGACTGCCCGCACTATACCCGCCCGGAGGTGTTAGAAGGGATGGAGGTTCCGCCAGTTCTGCTGTCGGGCAACCATGCCGAGATACGTCGCTGGCGCTTAAAGCAGTCGCTGGGCCGTACCTGGCTTAGAAGACCTGAACTTCTAGAAAGCCTAGCTCTGACTGACGAGCAAGAGGTGTTGCTGGCCGAGTTCCAACGGGAACATCGGGCTAAGTAACAGGACTATGAAGGGAACGTCTGAGCGTTGTCTCGACGAGACCGATATATCAGTTTACCTAGGGTAAGAGACATATTATGAGCAACATTATTAAGCAAATTGAACAAGAGCAGATGAAGCAAGACGTACCTGCATTCCGTCCGGGTGATTCCGTGGAAGTGAAGGTATGGGTCGTTGAAGGTACCAAAAAACGTCTGCAGGCATTCGAGGGCGTGGTTATCGCTATTCGTAACCGCGGTCTGCACTCTGCATTCACTGTTCGTAAGATTTCCAACGGCGAAGGTGTTGAGCGTGTATTCCAGACTCACTCCCCAGTAATCGACAGCATTACTGTTAAACGTCGTGGTGCCGTTCGTCAAGCCAAACTGTACTACCTGCGTGAACGTACTGGTAAGTCTGCTCGTATCAAAGAGCGTCTGAACCGCGTTAACTAACGCTGCATCCAAAAGTTAATAGTTATAAGGGGATTACCGTCATGGTAATCCCCTTTTTTTTGTTGGGTGACACGCAGAACGGATGTCGTGATCCCCAAGAAGGATAACAGTCGGTGTTAACTCCATTATCTGGCGAACTTGATGAGTGCTGGAGATCTGGTGGCAACAAGGCCGTCAGGGCTGGCTCTACTATGCGTACAACAGTAAAACAGTTGACGGCTGGCCTAAATGATCGGTTCACAGAGAACTGAAACTCCTGGCAGATTACTGATCCCGTTAACGTCACTTAATCATCGAGATGATAAGCGACGGCGACAGGGGCAGTTATCGCCGAAAGTACCTCCTCTACTGATTGGAACTATTACAATAGGGATCTACATGAGTCATAACATTTAATACTCTGTGATTCTCTAATACTCTCTTCCTTGCGTTGACAGCAATATCATGCCCCTCTTTAACTGATAAATGACTATCAATATCCAAGTGTACATCAACAATAATCAGGTCACCTACCTTCCTTGTTTTAAAATCATGAACACCCAACACTCCCTCCGTGGCTAATAATGTTGATTTTATTTCTTTCTCAGTATCACTATCGACCGCTTTGTCCATTAAGTCGTGCAGTGAATCTGACATAAATGAATATCCCATTTTGGCAACTATAAGGCCAACTATGAGTGCTGCAACAGGATCGAGGAATTTAAAACCCAATAAATTACCAATAATCCCCAGAGCAACGACCAACGATGAGGCTGCATCAGAGCGTGCGTGCCAAGCATTAGCAACCAACATGCTTGACTTAACTCGCGTCGCTACGGCTAACATATACCTAAAAAGTAACTCTTTGAAAACTAATGCTATCAAGGCCACCCATAGCGCAATAATATGGACTTGAGGAATAGTATCAGGATTGTGGATTTTGTTGATCGCAGACCATAACATACCAAGGCCTACAATGAACAATAGAGAGCCTAGAATTAATGAAGCTCCATTCTCATACCGAAAGTGGCCATAATTATGATCCTCATCAGGTTCTTTTTTGCTTTTATTATTTGCAACGATAACAACAAAATCTGCGATGAGATCTGAGAGTGAATGTATTCCATCCGCAATCAATCCCTGAGAACCGGAGAAGATCCCGGTAATAATCTGCCCCAATGTTAAGAAGCAATTAACAACTACACTTACCCATGTACTTTTTCGTGCGGCATGGAAACGCACATGAGATTCATTATTACTTTCATTAATCATTTTATCGTGTCTCATATCATCTTTCAGTGAATAACTAACAATGTACGGTTATTGAATGACAATTTTTATCTCCTTAAGGTCTTCTTAAGTTATGGCGGCTAGACTAACACCAATCACAAGGGAGAAATGATGATTTTAAGATATTTAAATATGCCATCCGTCTACACTTGGCAAGAAAATTTTTACTGCTAGCCTTACATCATGAAGTTGATAACTGATTGACTACTAGCATGTCTGTATCAAGCATAGCATCTTGATAAATAATTTTATTAGCTAACGTTGAGTCAGAGAGTTACCGGTTAGCAGAAGGCGTACGAGTATTAATGAATTGACACCATCAATATTCTAGGGTGTTATTTTTGTGTTTAATTTCAATGGGATGCGGTTGGTTTTGTCGTCTAGCTCTCAATGTCGATTGGGTTAATGAAAATTCAAACTTTACTTGAATAGGATTAATAATGAAAAAAAAGTTTTCACCTAGCCAGATTTTATTTCATTGGGTTGTTTTTATTCTCATCGTACTCGCTTATGCTACCATGGAGCTAAAAGGAATTGCCCCTAAAGGGAGTAGTGCTCGAGAGTGGATTAAAACCCTTCACTATACATTCGGTTTGAGCGTTATGCTATTGATGTTATTACGTATAATTTTGAAGGTTATGCACAAGGATCCTGAGATTACGCCAACACCGCCACATTGGCAAATAGCGCTATCCAAGGCAGTACATGGCATTCTCTATCTTATGTTTATCAGCTTACCGCTACTTGGCGTCCTGTCTCTTTATTACGGCAAGGTTGAGTGGTCATTTTTCTCTTACGCTATGCCTGTAAGCAATGACCAGAGTAGTGATATGCAGCATACTTTGAAAGACATCCATGAGTTTATCGCGAATACAGGTTATTTCATCATAGGCCTTCATGCATTTGCTGCAATATTTCATCATTACATTATGCGGGATAATACGTTGATTAGAATGATCCCGTGGAAAAAGTGATGTTATAAACCCGTATTATCTTGCCAGTAAATGTGCGAGTAATGTGTTTTCCAGCAATACTGCTTCGGCTTGACTGATACCCAGTCATGACCTTTCCTTGTCCTTCACCACGGCGGCATCATTGCTGCCGTGGTTTTTCATATAGCGCGTGGTACGCAGTTTGGTGAACATGGCCGTTAGCTCCGCCGTTGGATTTTACGTGGGGCATAACATAAGGCGTGCTGTCTGATGCCTACTTTGACACTAAAGAGTAGCCTTTGAACACTAACTGTCGTATTTATCCAATACGAAGAGGCACTGGTTTTTTAAACTGCGGCCACTGACCATTGAATGGAGCGCTTGTAATGCAATTTGCCTATACGATTTTATATGTTGATAACGTGCAGCAAACGATGGATTTCTATCATCGAGCCTTTGGCTTTGAGATCCATTGTTTGCATGAAAGCGGGGACTGGGGAGAATTGGCTACCGGCGCCACGCGGCTGTCATTTTGCTCAAGAGAGTTGCTGGCAGGGCAGGGCAAAAAGAGCGCTAAAAGTGATTATCATCATCCGGTGTTTGAAATTGCCTTCACTACCGACGATGTGCCGAAAGCGCTGAAAACGGCGCTGGATGCCGGTGCGGTGCTGGTCGAAGATATTCAGCACATGCCCTGGGGGCAAACGATATGCTATGTGGCAGATCCAGAGCATAACCTTGTCGAGATCTGTTCTGTAATGGCTTAATCGTAGCCTTCACCAAACGCCTGTTGCCAATGGGGATTGATACGGAATGCGGCAGGTGTGATCCCTAACCAATGCTGGAACTCCCTGTTCATGTGCGATTGGTCACAATAGCCACTGTTCAGCGCGATTTCTGTCAGGGGGACACATTCGCAGGCAGTTAGCACTGATGCAGTTCTTCTCATCCGTAATAGACGAAGCCAGAATAACGGGCTCTTGCCGGTTTTGTTCTTCACCAGCCGTTCCAGAGTACGAACGCTGATCCCCAACTCTTGGCTTGCCTGAGTCAGAGAGTTGGCAAGCCGTAACGACAGCAATGTTTCGGCAAGCTGCGTATCTACACGAACGGTATCGTGAATGATGGACTGTAATGTTGGATGGTCCGGTGTTAATCGGGAAGCGTTGAGGTAATGGAATAACTTGCCCTCATCGATAACACAATCTGGCTGAAACCGGAAACCCTCATAATGGTCCCCTGCAGCGCTTTCCACGCCATAGGCGCAGGTGTCGATCTCAGTGATCTTTATCTCCTGCCGCCCATTCCTGTCAGTCAGGAAAATTAAATCCCGACAGCCATCAGGAACAACAATTTGCCGTGTCGTTTTTGGCGAATGAAAACTCCAGTGTTCCAAGACCAACTGTTGCATTTGATCTCCCTATCATCTCAAAGACCCGGTTCTCGAAAGCTTACCATCTATTCGCCCTGGTTGGATTATCGTTATTCTGGAGGCATTGGTTTGAAACCAAGGGATTACCAGATGGTAACCCCCTTTTTTCATTACATCGCGGCGGCGCGTTGTTTGCCTTCTTGCGGGTGCGGCTGCGCCGGAATGATGTCGCCGGGTGAAACGATGACCCGGGCCACGGATTCATGGGTGGCAAAGGTACAACTGCAGTTAATGTTACGGCATTGGTGATAGCGTTCTTTGGTCGATTCACTCAGATAGCGGCTGGAGCGAGTGTGTGCCACGCTACCGCACAGTGGACAATGCATCATAGAGACCCCCTCTTGATAAAACGGTGAAAAACTATTCGTCAGCAATGCTCGAAAAAGTTACTGAGCGAGCTGTTCTTTCCCTGGGAAACTGGTGGTGTTCGGCGTGCTGAGACCTTTGAGGCACAGCTCACGTTCGGCGGCGCGGCGGCGTTCCAGCCCGCGATTTTTGACGCCATTGACATAAATCCAGCGTGGTAACTGATCGCAAGCCTGTTGCCATTGGCCATGGTTAAGGAAATAAACCAGGGTAGAGCGACAGGCGGCCCCCGTACCGACGTTAAAGGCAAACGCCATGACGGCATCATAAGTGGCCTGGGGCATCTGCTGTGGCAGGCATGCCGCCATGCGGCTCTCTACCCGGCGGATATCTTCCAGCAGGTTTTCCGCCGCTTGCACTGGCGTGATGGACTTACCTGGAATAACGCCGGCCGTATGGCCGACACCTTGCGTCCAAACCCCTGCTGAGCATTGATACGGGGTTAACTGGCACCCCTCAAAATCGGCAATCAGGTACAGCCCTTGTTCGGAAGTTTTAATTTGATTAGCCTGCGGCAGCAGCATGGCGATCGCCAGAATGGCCAGGGCGCTGCAACGCTTAACGATTGAATTCATCAAAAAGTCTCCGTGCTGCTGCATCGCGCTCGATGCTTTTGAGGATCTCCAGACTCTTGCGTCTGTAGTACCAATTAACCAGGAAGGTGCCGATCCCTACGGCCGCGCCGATCAGAAAGGCCACATCCTGCGGTGAGAGCTTGCCAAGCCAGGCGAGAAACAGCGCTGCGGAGTAGGTAATGAATGAGGTTAATCTCTCCATCCTATTAACCCCACATCTGCAGTCGCAGCGGATTGTTTTGTAGGATAACGCGACGGTCGGCCACGATAAGCGAGTCGATACTGGCCTCATTTGCCGTGTTTATCATGGTTTTTACCTTAGCAATAATTACTGTATATGCATACAGTATTAATCAAAATGCTAAAGTCGTCAAGCAAGGATAGGACTATTTTTAGCAAAATGGTCAATGCGGGGATGGGCATAAAAAAAGCCCATTAATTATGGGCTTAGAGAAGGACTGCGCGGAGTTGTAAGACGAGATTACAAACCGTACACCAGCGTTACTGAAGTCGTGGTATCGGTATTTTTCGGTGCCGAGGCCGGTGGTTTGGTGTTATAGACCACCGTGTAGGCCAGCCGTAGGGCGAAGTCGTTATTGATGGAGACGTTTAACGCGGTTTCGGAGTTAACGGTGGTTTCGTCGTTCGCCAAAGCGGACAGGCCTTCGGATAGGCGGGCCGTGTCTGTCAGCCTGTAGGAATAGTTGGCTGCGCCATAGGCCAGGGCGCGAGTGGTGCGGCCACCGCCGTGGTATTCATCATGGCGAACGCCTGGGCCGAATTCGACACGCAGGTCCTGGCGTGGGTCGCTAAAGATCTGGCGCCCGTAACCTCCGGTCAGCGTAGAACGTGAATCGTAACCGTTGTAACGATCGTTCAACCAGCCAACCTGGCCAAACATATAATTACGAGCCGTCAGATTATAACGGGTACGGCCACCGGCCTGGTATTTCTCCGAGGAGCGTACGTTGGAAGAGGTGGTATTGTTCGCCGAGCCCCACAGGCTGTAAGCCGTATCGCTGTTAAACCAGGTCATGGTGGTGTTGGCCAGCAGGTTTGAGTTCTGTGTGTTGCCGGACTGGGCGTTATAGCCAGCTTGAACATTACCATCAAATGGCTTCTTGGCGGTGGCCGGATCGTCCATCGCGGTGAAGAGGGTATTGTCGGCGAACACGGAAACACTGGTGAAGGCGGTCAAGCAGCTAAAAAACAGCGGAATGGCGCGACAAGCGCGTAAAGAGTGCATTTTGGATCCAGTAGTTAAGTGTGATTATAAGTGATAGCGGTCACATTATATCGATTCGCCGAGGGGACAAAAATAGGCCTGGTTAGCTTATGTTTTTAGTTTAAACAGGGGACTTATGCACTTTTCGTCTAGTGATACCGTTGGCTTTTTGCGGCGGTGTTAACAGCGGCAACGGGGATCGCCCGTTGCCGGCAGAAACGCGATTAAAGGAAGGTCATCACCAGCAGATAACCGGTGATGCAGGAGCACAGCACGCCGATCAGGCCAGGGATGATGAAGCTGTGGTTAATGATGAATTTACCGATGCGAGTGGTGCCAGAACGGTCAAAACCGATGCAGGCCAGATCGCTTGGGTAGGTGGGCAACACGAAGTAACCATAGGCCGCCGGGAAGAAGGCCAGCAACATTTTAGGTTCGACACCTAACTGCAAGGCCATTGGTGCAACGGCGGCCAGGGCAGCGGCCTGGCTGTTAACCAGTTTGGAAACCAGGAACAAGACGATGGCGTATGTCCAGGGCTGGCTTTTCACCACGTCTTCCAGCACCACCTTCAACTCTCCCATATGTGCCTGGAAGAAGGTATCACTCATCCATGCCACACCGAATACCGAGAAGATGGCGACCATTCCCGCTTTGAACACGGCACCGTTGGCGATATCGCTAGGTTTGACTTTACAGCCCATCAGGATCACGGCGCCGGCAATCAGCATCATCATCTGGATCACCAGATTCATCGACAGCGGTTTCAATACGCCCTTGGCATCGGCAAAGGAAGGACGCAGATCGGCAAAGGCACCGAGCATAACCACGATAGCGATAGCGCCGAAGAAGATCAGCGTTGACCAGTATGCCTGTTTGGGAAATGTTTGATTGAGCAGAGTTTCGGTGCCGCCATAGATATAGGTGCGCTGCTCCGGATCTTGGATCCTGGCCTGGAAATCCGCATCCTTATCCAGATCTTTGCCGCGACGCAGGCTCCACAATGCCGCCATCAATACGCCGACCAACGAAGCCGGGATCGAAACGGCCAGGATCTCCAGCAGCGAGTAGGCTTTGCCGATCCCATGACCGGCGGCAATGATCGAAACCAATGATACCACGGCTACAGAAACCGGGGATGCGGTGATGGCCATCTGTGAGGCGACAGAGGCGACGGCCATAGGGCGTTCAGGGCGGATCCCTTTTTTGATGGCGATATCAGAAATGATCGGGAACATGGTGTAGACCACGTGGCCGGTACCGCACAGGAAGGTCAGCGTCCAGGTGGTAAAAGGGGCGAGTAAGGTGATGTGTTGTGGGTGGCGGCGCAGTAGCCGCTCGGCATATTGCATCATGACATTCAGACCGCCAGCGGTTTGTAACACCGAGGCGCAGCCGATCACCGCCAAAATGGTGAGCATGACATCTACTGGAGGTTTACCTGGTTCTAAACCGAATATAAAACACAGCAGAAATAAGCCAATGCCACTTATTAAGCCTAACCCCATACCGCCAAATCGGGTGCCGACTAATAGGCAGATAATAATAATTGCGAATTGCAATGTGATCATGAGAGTCCCTTGTCAGAAAGAAAAAACTGCTAGCGCTCATCGCTCCTCAATGCAGGCGGTACGGGCTCTGTCTTCGCAGGGTAACCCTAAAGAGGTGTGGGCGATTTATGCCATAGTTATTTATTTGGCGAGGGATAACTGTGAGGTTCCGCAATATTTATTCAATAGAGTGACTATTATTTCTGATATAGATTCAAATGAATAAAGAATGAAAATCAATTGCCAGTTAAATGTATGACAATTGTTTTATAGTTGTTTAATTTGGCAAGGGATAGGGCGGGTTTGCCAAGGAACTTGTTACCTGCGCGGCGTGGCATGCAGCGCTCCTACACGCAGCGTAGGCTGTTTTTTGAGCGCGTGAGGACCAATGAATAACTCATTTTGGTGTTCAATTTTGTTTACATTGCGTAGATTTTAGGGGGGCTTCTGTTGGTGGTTTGTCGTTATGCTCTATTGTGACATTAATTTAAAATCAAAATAAAACAATGAGTTAATTTGGTTTTTGTTTGTTGTGGCGGGTGATTCCCTTTCCTGTTTTGGATGGTAATTTTTTATTTACAGTAAATGGATTGAAAACTTTACAAGGAGTGGTTAAGGTAGCACCTGTAACGCTCAATGTTTTCACTACGCTCACGCATAACGGCAAACGACAGGAATAGCATCATGCAAAAAGACGCGCTCAACAACGTACATATCAGTGCAGAACAGGTTCTGATCACCCCGGAAGAGCTGAAGAACCAGTTCCCACTCAGTGCCAACGATGAAACGGAAATCGCTACGGCCCGCCAGACCATTGCCAATATCCTTAAAGGGCAAGATCACCGTCTGCTGGTGGTGTGTGGGCCATGTTCGATCCACGATCCTGATGCCGCGCTAGATTACGCGCGTCGTCTGAAAACCCTGTCGGCTGAATTGAGCGATCAGCTGTATATCGTTATGCGCGTCTATTTTGAAAAGCCAAGAACCACCGTCGGCTGGAAAGGCCTGATCAACGATCCGTATATGGATGGATCCTTCGATGTAGAAGCGGGTTTGCACATTGCGCGTCGCCTGCTGCTGGATCTGGTTGGTATGGGCCTGCCGTTGGCGACCGAAGCGTTGGATCCGAACAGTCCACAATACCTGGGCGATCTGTTCAGCTGGTCGGCGATCGGTGCGCGTACTACAGAATCTCAGACGCACCGCGAAATGGCTTCCGGCCTTTCAATGCCGGTGGGCTTCAAAAATGGTACGGATGGTAGCCTGGGCACGGCCATCAACGCGATGCGCGCAGCTTCCATGGCACACCGTTTTGTCGGTATCAATCAGGCGGGTCAGGTTTGCCTGCTGCAAACTCAGGGTAACCCAGACGGCCATGTGATCCTGCGCGGTGGTAAAACGCCTAACTACAGTGCTGAGCACGTTGCCGCCTGCGAAAAACAGATGCAGGATGCGGGACTCCATCCGTCCTTGATGATAGATTGCAGCCATGGCAACTCAAATAAAGACTATCGCCGTCAGCCAGCGGTTGCCGAATCCGTAGTTGAGCAGATCAGAGCGGGTAACCGTTCGATCACTGGCATCATGCTGGAAAGCAATCTGCACGAGGGCAGCCAGTCTTCTGAACAGCCGCGTGTGGATATGCGCTACGGCGTATCGGTGACCGATGCCTGCATTAACTGGGAAAGCACGGAGACGCTGCTGCGCCAAATGCATCAGGATCTCGGCGCTGCGCTGATGGCACGCACTGGAGAGTAGTGAGTTATGGTGGCTGAACTGACCGCATTGCGCGATCAAATTGACGAAGTGGATAAAGCGCTGCTGGCTCTGTTGGCGAAACGCTTGGAGCTGGTAGCGGAAGTAGGGGAAGTCAAAAGCCACTACGGTTTACCGGTTTACGTACCTGAGCGTGAGGCGGCAATGCTGGCCTCTCGCCGCCAGGAAGCGGAAAGCCTCGGCGTGCCGCCAGATTTGATCGAAGACGTGCTGCGCCGGGTGATGCGCGAATCCTACACCAGTGAGAACGATAAAGGCTTCAAAACGCTGTGCCCACAGCTGCGTCCTATCGTCATTATTGGCGGTAATGGCCAGATGGGGCGCCTGTTTAACCGGCTGCTGACGCTGTCGGGTTATCAGGTCAAGGTGTTGGATCAAGAGGATTGGCCGCAGGCGGATAGCCTGCTGGCGGATGCCGGTATGGTGATTGTCAGCGTACCGATCCATATCACCGAGCAGGTGATCGCCCAACTGCCGCCGCTGCCGCAGGACTGTATTCTGGTCGATCTGGCTTCGGTGAAGAACCGGCCATTACAGGCGATGCTGGCCGTACATGGCGGCCCGGTACTGGGGTTGCACCCAATGTTTGGCCCGGATGTTGGCAGCGTGGCCAAACAGGTGGTGGTGTACTGCGATGGCCGTCAGCCGGAGGCCTACCAGTGGCTGCTGGAGCAGTTGCAGGTTTGGGGCGCGCGTTTGCATCGTATCAGCGCCGTCGAACACGATCAGAACATGGCCTTTATCCAGGCGCTGCGCCACTTTGCTACTTTTGCTTACGGCCTGCATCTGGCCGAAGAGAACGTACAGCTGGAACAGTTGCTGGCGCTCTCTTCGCCGATCTATCGGCTGGAGCTGGCGATGGTGGGGCGGCTATTTGCTCAGGATCCGCAGCTGTACGCCGATATCATCATGTCTTCGGAAGACAATATTCATCTGATCAAACGCTACTATCAGCGCTTTGGTGAGGCGATCAAGCTGCTTGAGCAGGGCGACAAACAAGCCTTTATTCAAAGCTTCCAGAAGGTGGAGCACTGGTTTGGTGATTATGCCCAGCGCTTCCTGGTTGAGAGCCGTTCCTTGCTGCGCCAGGCGAACGATAGCCGTCAATAGATGAAAAAGGGTTCGGCATAGCCGAACCCTTTTTGCGACTTAAGACGGATTGACCGGCACCACGTTTTCGCTTGGATAGCAGCCCAGCACTTTCAGCGAGCGGGTAATCGGTGTCAGCCCTTTCAACGCCTTCTCCATCGCGACAGAACGCAGGTTAGCCTGCACATCAATGTAAAACATCTCTTCCCATGGGTTACCGTTGATCGGGCGTGATTCCAGCTTGGTCATGATGATGCCATTGTCACGTAGCACCAACAGGGCTTCCACCAGAGCACCGGATTGTTGACCGGTGGCCATGATCAGCGTGGTTTTGGCAGGAACCTGCTCGGAAACCTCAATTGCCTTACGCGCCAGAATAATGAAGCGAGTGATGTTCTGCTGCTGATTAGCCAGGTTATGTTCCAGCACTTGCAGATTATACAGCGCCCCCCCGGCCTCGCTGCCTAACGCCGCAGCTTTTGGCGAGTTCAGCTTGGCGACCTTCTCCATCGCGGCGGCGGTGCTTTCGCAATACTCAATCTTCCAGTGGGGATAGCGGTTCAAATACTGGCTGCACTGCTGGAAAGGTTGCGGGTGGCTATAAACGGTTTCGATCTGCTGCA
Organism: Serratia sp. J2; assembly: GCF_046269175.1. Taxonomy (NCBI): domain Bacteria; kingdom Pseudomonadati; phylum Pseudomonadota; class Gammaproteobacteria; order Enterobacterales; family Yersiniaceae; genus Serratia; species Serratia sp. J2. The sequence goes on along the minus strand of NZ_JBKABN010000033.1, from coordinate 7,109 downwards.
GATCGGTGTCGCTGGCTACCAGCACGCAGTGATCGATCGGCAAGGTTAGTTCACCCACGATCGACAGGCTGGTATGTTGCAGCAGGTCGTACACATCGTTGATAGAACCGGAGCTAGTGTTCTCGATCGGCAAAATGGCGTAATCCGCCTGGCCGGTTTCCACCTGGGTAAAGATGTCCTGGAATTTCTGACAGCCGCATTCGATGAGCTGATCGAAATGGCGAGCGGCGTACTGGCGTGCGGCCAGATGTGAGTAAGAGCCTTTTGGCCCCAGGAAGGCAATGCGCGCGGAATGTTGGCTAGTCTGGTTAAGCTGGTGCTGCAACAGAGCCTGCTGAGTCAGCACAGAGTCTTCGATAATCAGCTGGAACAGGCGGGTGACGTAAAAACCATCGAGGTCATAAGGTTTGGCCGCGCTGATCAAGGCGTCCAACAGATCGCGCTCACGCTCTTTATCGCGGATCGGGCGGTGCGAATGCAGTTTGGTTTTGCCCACTTCCACCGCCAGTTCACGGCGCTCTGCCAGCAGGGCCAGCAATTTCATATCCAGTGCGCTGATGCGTTCGCGCAGCACGAGTAATGGGTTATCAGTCATAATCAGCTTTGCCTTGTATTCTTATGTTCCCGTCGTCTTGCAAGCCGCAGCTTGAAGCCCAGCGGGGCGGGTTATCAAATAGCCATAAAAAAAGCCCCCTGTTTGAGGAGGCTTGGTTGTTCGTCTTCGCATTCTTTCTCACACGACGAAACGCCTCCCAATCAGGGGAAGGTAAAAAAGAATGCGAAGAAAAACGGTTTACGGCTCATGGCGTTCCAAAATGTGTGTAAATCAGGGTGTAAAGTAACCGCTGGCTTTTCATTGTGTCAATAGAAACCGGCAGACAAAAAACGCGCCCTCGGGCGCGTTTGATGTGAAACAATCACTTGCAGAGTTATTCCTCTTCTTCCTGCGTGATTACCGGAGCCAGGTCTTTCACGCTGGCATAAGCGCGGCGTGCCTCGCTCTTGTGTTGTACCTTGTTCAACTGACGCTCAAGTTTGGCAATCAGGTCATTAACGGCGGTATACATGTCTTCATGTTTGGCGCTGGCAACCAGCGGACCGTTAGGCGTGGTAATGGTGGCGTCGACGGCAAACCCTTTAGGTTCTTTAGATAAGACAATGTGTGGGTTGATCAGCTGCGCCTGCCACTTTTCCAGTTTACTGAGACGGTCTTCGACATGATTACGGATTGCGGGGGTGATATCCATTTGTTTGCTGGTAATGTTGAGTGTCATATAACTTACCTCTCTGTCTTTCCGTCTTGGATAGATTCAGCATACCGCTCTTTTTGCCGAAATGCGTGATGTAAAACACAAATTTTTGTCACTTTTTGCAAAGTTAGTTCAATCTGTGATTTAGCGTCTGAAACCGCCATCTAACGCTTGAGTCTTGGCAGCAGAACGCGCATTATCGATAGGTTAACCGGTGGTAAAGCCTTGCTAACACCGTGTTTTTGCTTGTGTATTTATCCTGAAAATGGCTGAATTTACAGCAAATGAAAACGGCAGCCGAAGCTGCCGTTTTGTTTTTGTGCAAATCTCAAATACTTAAGACGCGTTGGCGGCGATGATTTTTGCTACCTTGTCGGCTTGAGCATTCAATTGCAACTGGCGATAGGCGTTTTCCATCAGCGGCAGCGCATCGCGGGTCGCTTTGGTGTCCGGGAATTCACGCATCATCTGCTCAACACGATTAACTACCGCGACGTAAGCGCCACGTTTAGTGTAGTATTCCGCCACTGAGAGCTCGTACTTGGATAGACGGTCCTTCAGGAATACCAGACGCTTGTAGGCATCGGTCGCGTATTGGCTGTTCGGATACTGCTGGATCAGCTGGCTGAAGTCGCGGAATGCGGCGCGGGCATGCTGTGGATCGCGGTCAGAACGGTCAACCCCGAAGAAGCCTTGCAGCGCACTGTCATCCAACGCCATATCCGTCAGACCGCGCATGTACATGACGTAGTCAATGTTCGGATGCGTTGGGTTCAGACGCATAAAGCGATCGATAGAGGCCTGTGCCAAAGGTAAATCGGCAGATTTATAGTAGGCATAGATCAGATCCAATTGGACCTGCTGAGAGTACGGCCCGAATGGATAGCGGTTATCTAACGCTTCGAGTTGCGTAATCGCGCCCTTAAAGTTACCGTCCTGCAGTTTTTGCTGGGCAGTAGCATAGATTTCCGAAGGCGGGTTGTCGGGAACCGCATCCTTGGATGTGGAGCAACCTGCCAGCGCCAGGCTCAACGTGGCTGCCGCCACCAGATATTTCATACGCGTCATGACGTTTAGATTATCCTCAGGGTGTTATTCCGGGAGACTGTCCGTTAAGCTCCCGACAAAAGACCAGTTACAATAGCACATTATATTAAACGGCATCGCCGTGAAAACCCAACGTTAACGAAGAAGCTGCATATGGCACAACAAGTACAACTCACCGCAACGGTGGCCGAAACTCAACTCGGACAACGTTTAGATCAGGCTTTGGCCGAATTGTTCCCTGATTATTCAAGATCTCGCATAAAAGAATGGATCCTGGAAGACAGGGTACAGGTCAATGGCAAAACGATAAACAAGCCGAAAGAGAAGGTACTGGGGGGAGAGACGGTCGCCATTGATGCACAGATTGAAGAAGAGGCCCGTTGGGAACCGCAAGACATCCCGCTGGATATCGTCTATGAAGACGCCGATATTCTGGTGATCAACAAGCCTCGCGGTCTGGTGGTGCACCCTGGTGCGGGTAACCCGGATGGGACGGTGCTTAATGCATTGTTACATTATTTCCCGGAGATTGCCGACGTACCGCGTGCCGGTATCGTTCACCGCCTGGACAAAGATACCACCGGCCTGATGGTGGTTGCCAAGACCGTTCCGGCGCAAACCCGTCTGGTAGAGGCATTGCAGGAGCGTGAGATCACCCGTGAATATGAAGCGGTGGCGATCGGCACCATGACCGCGGGTGGCACGGTGGAGCAACCTATTGCCCGCCACTCCACCAAACGTACTCACATGGCCGTTCACCCAATGGGCAAACCTGCGGTGACTCATTACCGCATTATGGAACATTTCCGCGCCCATACCCGTTTGCGTTTGCGCCTTGAAACCGGCCGTACGCACCAGATCCGTGTGCATATGGCGTATATCGACCATCCGCTGGTGGGCGATCAACTCTACGGTGGTCGTCCACGTCCGCCAAAAGGGGCATCAGAGGCCTTCATCAACACGTTGCGCGGCTTTGACCGTCAGGCGCTGCACGCAACTATGTTGCGCCTGTATCATCCGATCAGCGGTATCCAGATGGAATGGCATGCGCCAATCCCACAGGATATGGTCGATCTGATCAATGCGCTGAAGCTCGATACCGAAGAATTCAAAGATCAGATGGATTGGTAATGAGTTCGCTGATTGTACCCGATTGGCCGCTGCCTGCAGGGGTAACAGCCTGCAGCTCCACTCGTCATGGCGGTGTCAGCCTTCCTCCCTATGACTCGTTGAACCTGGGTGAGCATGTCGGGGATGATGCGCAAGTCGTGGCGCGTAACCGCCAATGCCTGGTAACGGCGGCTGGCTTGCCGCAGATGCCGCTGTGGCTGGAGCAGGTACATGGTACTCGTGTGCTGACGCTGGATGGTCAAACGCCTGAAGATTTGCGCGCCGATGCGGTTTACAGCAATGTAGCCGGGTTGGTCTGCGCGGTGATGACGGCGGATTGCCTGCCGGTACTGTTTGCTTCACAAGCGGGTGATGAAGTTGCCGCCGCACATGCCGGTTGGCGTGGCTTATGTCATGGCGTGCTGGAAAATACCGTGGCGCGCTTTGCTGCCGCACCAGAAAACATCACTGCCTGGCTCGGGCCGGCTATCGGCCCAACCCGGTTCGAAGTTGGGGGCGAAGTGCGTGCAGCATTTATGGATATTGATAGCGCCGCCGCTGCCGCTTTTACTCCCCATGGTGAAAAATTCCTCGCAGACCTCTATCTTTTGGCTCGCCAGCGCCTTCAACGTGCTGGTATTTTCGCCATTTATGGCGGTAATCGTTGCACAATGAACGAAATGAGTCATTTTTTCTCCTATCGGCGCGACGGAACAACCGGACGTATGGCAAGTTTGATCTGGGTGAGATAACCTACTGCCCTAGGACGATCCACTGATGCATGACGTTGTACTCATAATATAGTGTCGAGATAACCTTGAAAATTTGAGGGATGACCTCATTTAATCTCCAGTAGCAATTTTGACCTACATTGGAGGTGTTATGCGTCTGGATCGTCTTACTAACAAATTCCAGCTTGCCCTCGCCGATGCCCAATCTTTGGCCCTTGGGCGCGACAATCAATTTATTGAACCGTTACATCTGATGAGCGCCCTGCTCAATCAGGATGGGGGCACGGTTCGCCCATTACTGACTTCTGCCGGGATTGATGCTGCGCGAGTGCGTACCGACATCGATCAGGCATTGTCTCGTCTGCCACAGGTTGAAGGTACCGGTGGGGATGTTCAACCCTCACATGAACTGGTACGCGTCCTCAACCTTTGCGACAAGCTGGCGCAAAAGCGGGCAGACAAGTTTATTTCATCCGAGCTGTTTGTGCTGGCGGTGCTTGAAGATCGCGGTAATTTGACCGATCTGCTGAAAGCGGCCGGTGCCACAGCGGACAAAATAGCCAAAGCCATTGAGCAAATGCGGGGAGGAGACAGCGTGGATGACCAAGGTGCTGAAGATCAGCGTCAGGCTCTGAAAAAATACACTATCGATCTCACTGAGCGTGCAGAACAAGGCAAGCTTGATCCGGTGATTGGCCGTGATGAAGAGATTCGCCGCACCATTCAGGTGCTGCAACGCCGTACCAAAAACAACCCGGTACTGATTGGTGAGCCTGGTGTCGGTAAAACCGCCATCGTTGAAGGCTTGGCTCAGCGTATTATCAACGGTGAAGTTCCCGAAGGGCTGAAGCATAAACGCGTGCTTTCCCTGGATATGGGCGCGTTGATTGCCGGGGCGAAATACCGGGGCGAATTTGAAGAACGTCTGAAGGCGGTGCTGAGCGATCTTTCCAAACAGGAAGGCAGCGTCATCCTGTTCATCGATGAGCTGCATACCATGGTGGGTGCCGGTAAAGCCGATGGCGCGATGGATGCTGGCAACATGCTCAAACCCGCGCTTGCCCGTGGGGAACTGCACTGCGTAGGGGCGACCACGCTAAACGAGTATCGCCAATATATAGAGAAGGATGCTGCGCTGGAGCGCCGCTTCCAGAAAGTCTATGTCGCGGAACCGAGCGTGGAAGACACCATCGCCATCCTGCGTGGCCTGAAAGAACGCTATGAGCTGCATCACCACGTGCAGATCACGGACCCGGCGATCGTAGCGGCGGCAACGCTGTCGCACCGCTATGTTTCCGACCGTCAGTTGCCGGATAAGGCCATCGACCTGATCGATGAGGCCGCCTCCAGCATTCGTATGCAGATGGACTCTAAACCGGAATCGCTCGATCGCCTGGAGCGCCGCATCATCCAGTTGAAACTGGAAGAGCAGGCACTGAACAAGGAATCGGATGACGCCAGCAAGAAACGCCTGGAAATGCTGAGTAGCGAGCTGGAGCAGAAAGAGCGCGAATACTCAGAACTGGAAGAAGAGTGGAAAGCGGAAAAGGCTTCGCTGTCTGGTACCCAGAATATCAAGGCGGAACTGGAACAGGCCAAGATCACGCTGGAGCAGGCGCGCCGCGTAGGTGACCTTGGGCGCATGTCTGAACTGCAGTATGGCAAAATCCCTGAGCTGGAAAAACAGCTTGAGGCGGCCACGCAGGCAGAAGGCAAGACCATGAAGCTGCTACGTAACCGCGTTACCGACGCCGAAATCGCTGAAGTATTGGCGAAAGCGACCGGTATCCCGGTGGCCAGAATGCTGGAAGGTGAGCGCGACAAACTGCTGCGTCTTGAGCAGGAGCTGCACTCACGGGTGATTGGCCAGGATGAAGCGGTGAACGCGGTGTCCAATGCTATTCGCCGTAGCCGTGCCGGTCTTTCCGATCCTAACCGGCCGATCGGTTCATTCCTGTTCCTGGGGCCTACCGGGGTGGGTAAAACCGAACTGTGTAAGGCGTTGGCTGGGTTCCTGTTCGACAGTGATGACGCGATGGTGCGTATCGACATGTCCGAGTTTATGGAGAAACACTCCGTATCGCGGCTGGTGGGTGCACCTCCGGGTTATGTCGGTTATGAAGAGGGCGGTTATCTGACAGAAGCGGTGCGCCGTCGTCCGTATTCCGTGATCCTGCTGGATGAAGTGGAAAAAGCGCACCCAGACGTGTTCAACATCCTGTTGCAGGTGTTGGATGACGGACGTCTGACAGACGGACAAGGTCGTACCGTTGATTTCCGTAATACGGTGGTGATCATGACTTCTAACCTGGGTTCCGATCTGATCCAGGAGCATTTCGGTCAGATGAGCTATCCACAGATGAAGGAATCGGTCATGGAGATGGTGAGTCAACATTTCCGTCCGGAATTCATCAACCGTATCGACGAAGTGGTGGTGTTCCATCCGCTCGGCCAGAAACATATCGCGCAGATTGCCAAGATCCAGTTGGCGCGTCTGTACCAGCGTCTGGAAGAGCGCGGCTACGAAGTCAGCATCACGGAACCGGCTTTGGAGCTGTTGGGCAAAACGGGTTACGACCCTGTGTATGGTGCGCGGCCGTTGAAACGCGCTATCCAGCAGGAAATCGAAAATCCGCTGGCACAGCAAATCTTGTCTGGCAAGTTGATCCCAGGCAAACCGGTGACGCTGGACGTGGAAAACGACCATATCGTTGCCAAGCAATAAAAGTAGCTGTTGGTAGCTATATAGAAGGGGGCGGTTTTTACCGCCCCCTTTTCTTTGGCTTTAGCCTGGTTGACGGGTTTTCTTCGAGCAAAACTCTTAAAACCTTCCTTTTTTGCCCAATAAATACCCATAAATGACGTTTTGGTTGGTTTTTTGAACGCTTGAAAAGTTTTTTGAATTTAGGGGTTGCGCCCTTCTGAGAACTCCCTATAATGCGCCTCCACTGACCGGGAACAACGACGAACA
>NZ_JBKABN010000032.1:0-65125 GCF_046269175.1 Serratia sp. J2 | reverse complement strand
CGCAATCAGGATCAGATCACCACATTCCTGCCCCCTTTGGCGGTATCACGTGGCAAAGCAAAAGTTCAAAATCACCAACTGGAATGCCTACAACAAGGTTCTTGTCAATAGGGGTTCACTGACATTCTGGCTTGATAAGTCCTATCCAGGCCTGGTACGACGACCCAAAAACCTCTTCACGAGGGCGTTCACAACGTTATTCTGCATTAGCTATTTCCACTGTACTTATGCTCAAACGCGTCGTTCAATTCACACTACGTACCGCTCAGGGCTTCATTTATTCCATTTTTACGTTAAGGAAGCTCCCGCTTCGTTGCCCGGATTATTCCTGCGTCAGCAGACGAGCGAAGTCCGTCTGCACCCCTTTTAAAAACCCCACACGCGGCGAGATTGCCCATCTCGTTATCGATTCCACCGGATTAAAAGTTTTCGGCGAAGGCGAGTGGAAGGTGAAAAAGCACGGTCAGGAAAAGTGCCGCGTCTGGCGAAAACTGCACCTCGCCGTGGACGCCGATACCCACGAGGTTATCTGTGCTGACCTGTCACTGAACAACATGACCGATTCGGAGGCATTCCCGGGTCTTATCCGGCAGACCCACCGGAAAATCAAGGCACTGATCCCGCCGCGAGCCCGCGCAGGTTACTGGCCAACTGAGTACGCGGACAGAAATCAGGCGGTAGCGAGGCAGTAGCTTACAGGACGTAATGCCTACTGGAAATGGAACACGGCTTACAACCGACGGTCGGTGGCCGAAACGGCGATGTTCAGGGTAAAACAGTTGTTCGGTGGTTCACTGACGGTGCATGATTACGATAGTCAGGTTGCGGAGGCTATGGCCATGGTGCGTGCGCTGAACAAAATGACGAAGGCTGGCATGCCTGAAAGTGTGCGCGTTTCCTGAGGTATATGCACATTCCAGGGGTTCTTTTGTCCAAATCTGATTTATTCGTAGATGGTCGCCTCCTGTTTGCCAAGCTAAATATGTTGTGGTGGGTTTGCAGGTCGTCAATTGCAGCCATAGATCCGGACTTTGCCGAGGTGATAAGAAACACCTCTGTCCCTGATGGAATACGCTGATGGAGGCCTCTATCAACAAAGCGCTCTTTCTGGAGCCTTGAATAAACCGGGTTTTCCCCATCACGATCTGACTTGTCCTGCCATCACTTCATGCTTGCCTGAACAATCGGTGGTGTTTTTTCCGTCTTACTGACTCAGATACTTAAACGTTCATCACTGGTGCATAGCACTCCTGCATCATGCTTATTGGTTTTGACATAGGGCTTGACGAACTGAGGGGCCATCAGCTTGACGTTATGGCCCATCGACATGAGTTTGCCAGCCCAAAAGTGGGCAGAAGCACAGGCTTCCATGCCGATCAAACATGGAGGGTGGAGTGACCCCGAACCCGTAGACAAATCTGGCCTATATTTTGAGCATAGGAGGAGTCTATGGGCACACCACGATTCACTCCTGAATTTAAGGAAGCCAGATCACTGAGCGGGGCTATTCCGTTGTCGACGTTTCAGACCGCCTTGGCGTGTCGGCACACAGTCTTTATAAATGGCTGCGTTCAGTAAAACCTGATAACAGCGGACATCAGGCCCAGGATTTACTGGAGGCCAGAACGGAGATCCTCAAGCTGAAAGCGCAGCTTAAACGTACTGTACCCGGTGCCACAGTCATCTCGGCGGCGTCAGTCCGGAGGCCTTCGAACAGGCCTCGTCGTGAGGACAGGAAATGTCTACGGTTGTGGGGGCAGTCCAGAGATGTTGGCAAAAAAGGAAAGCATTTGTGCTCGTTTGAGTTGCTTGTTGAACAACCGCTTGCCGTGTTCGTCAATTCCGTGGACCTGGAAAACCTCTTTTGCCAAATCGATGCCGATAGTGTTAACGTTCATGATGGCCGCTCCGCTCAAGTAGTGACGATTTATCGTACCAGTGTGGTACAAGATGTAGGGGGCGACCATTCCATTAACAAAGCCGGTCGCTATTCTCAGCTACCTGTTTTGGCGAATTTTTTAAGTGCCACAAAACGGTATTGAGGCTCATGCCGAGAACTCGTACGGTATTGCGACATCCGGAGCCTTTCATTGCCATATTAACAATGGCTTGGTGTGTGTCTGGTTTGGCACCGGAGTAGTTAAAGTTGAGTTGAAGGCATGGAGCAGAGCTTGCTAATGTAACGTTGGGCACCGGATGTTGAATGTCCGTTACATCTTACACCATGGGTTACATCCAAAGTGCAGAGCAAACGTGAGTAGCAAGTCTGCGTCATGACCCGCTAGCGTAGAGTACTCCTGATCGTTTCCTCCTGGTCAGGGACTATAAATAGTTAATCGTATACACCACTGCCCCATTAGCCACGCCTGGCGTCACCGTGTTTTCCGTTTGATAATAGCGGGCAAGCAGGGGTATCTGCATGGTCGCTTGCATAACCGGTGGCGTAAAATCGGTCTCTGCAGATAGCTTTAACACTCTGACCGTCCCACTACCACTGTAACCAATCTGAATACCAATGCCACTGGCACTATTTGAAGAAGAGGTTAGTTGTATCAACCCTGTACTAGCATCTATGACCCCTGCGGCCGGTGAAATCATAAAGGTTATCCGATTGCTCACATCTTTAACCCCGAGCGGTAAAGTCCCCCCTCCGGTAATGGCTATGGAGGTATTCTTATTTGAGTAATAGGCCGGACTGGCGTTGGAGCAGCCAACTAACTTGATTGAGGCATCTTTCCACTCCGTAGCGCTCCCCTTACGATTAAACTGGCTAACCTTATAATTGCCCAGAGGAACAACAATATTTTCAGTAACGACTTTACATGTGCTCTTCACGACCTGGATCTGCCCTGAAAAACGTAAACTATTCGTCTGTATTGGGAATCCCTTGAATGTATGTTGCGGCTCCTCTGTTGGTATAGTATACGTACGCGAAGCCGTAGGGAAAGTTATTCCGTTCACGGACCCAGCGTCAAAGTTCCCGGTTTTAATCAAGGTAATATATACTTGCATATAACCTCCCGAAATAGTCCCGCCCCCCCCAATCTCACCAGGAAAACCATTGTTGGAAAGTTGATGCGGGTATTTAGCATAATCACTAAGTGATACGCCAATCCCAGGTACGTTTGTTTGGTAAACGATTCCCCCCACAGGGTTAAGCACCCCCGGCACAATCGGTAGTGGCGCTGATGACACATCATCGACAAAAGGCAATTTTATCTGTTGTCCAGTATAGCTTTCTTGGGATACACAATGCACCCCGCTGGGGACAGCAGCTTTATAGGTGGCCTTATATAATACTGTCCCCACCGGTACATCTTCACCCACTGAAATGGTCCCGGCGATATTTAACACTGCATTTTCACCGGGGAACCCGGTAAAAAGCTTACATATTAGCGTGTTGGCATACCCCTTAGAAACGCAGGAAACCCCCGCAATAAAAATACTGGCAATAAGTCTGGATTTCATACTGGCTACCTGGAGTTAATGACAAACTGCACTTAAACGTTTAAATTCCACCGTGGTTTCGCTGGCGACGCTGTAACTTACCCGGCATTGCTGCTCCGCCTCGCTGCCCCATTTAACGGTCAACTGCCCGCTATTTTTCTCTACCCTGACGTAAGCTTGCCCCATCTGCCCCACATTGCCGACGTTATTCCCCTGGTCATCAAACACCTCCGCGCCGAACGGGACAGGATCGCTATTTTTCTGCCGAGCATTGATCAACAGCGGGATACCTTTGCGGGTTTTAAACACCACCTTGCTGATCGCACCGGCATAAGGCGCCACCTTTTCGGTGGTGTTGGTGAGTTCAACTTCCTGCGACAACCCTTTCGGATCGATGGTGATTTCATTCATCTCATAGGGGTTCAGATAAGGAATGGCCGCATGCCCCCACGGGTCAATTTTAAGCCCAGGGTAACCGCCAACCTTTGCCCCTTTGGCATTTTTCGCTTCCACAACCGCAAAGGTATCGCCGGTATACGGCGTCATTACCGCGCCGCCTGGCCAGGCGATCAGTGTGCCGTTGGCTCCGGCCGACATATTCTGATAGTTTTTGCCCGCGCCGTAGCTGCCTACCAGGCTGGTGTACGGTGAACGCCAGCCGCCATTCATCGTTACACTGCTACCGATGCTGCGGTTATAATTGGTTGCAGTTGCGCCGTAGTTATACTGATAGTCATCACCATAGGTACCAGATACGCCAACCTGTTCCCCCATCCTGCCGTCACTGCTTTTATTCAGGCTGGCGCTTAACATCGGAACGTGTTTGCGGCTGTAATCCCCCAACGGCATCGACATATTGAATAACCAGTTATTCTCCGTGCTCCCACGCATATTCCTCACTCGTCCGGCACTCAGGCTGAAGCTGACCAGCCCCAAGCTATTGCTGTACCCCAACTGGTATTGCAGGTCCGAGTTAGTGTGGTTCCAGTAGTCTTGGGTATAGCCGGTCAGGTAAACCTGGCCCCAACCGGCAGGCAGTCCCTGGTTCATCGTGATGTTGAACCGGTTTTTCGGCCGCCAGATGTTTGCCGCCGTACCACCGAGTTTCTCTTCATTCAAGGCGCGCATGGCTGTCAGATAGTCGTAGTAACCGGATGTCGAGAAGCGATACGCCGCAATCGTCAGGTTACTGTCGGTATCCGGCAGGTATTTGCTGTAGCTGAGCTGATAACTCTGCCCACCGTTAGCCGGACTATCCGTGCTTTTCAGATGTGCTCGAGCCTGGGTAACGTCGGCGGAAATTGCGCCTATCGGCGTACTGACGGCCGCACCCAGTAGCAGAGCGTAATAGTTCGCCCCACCGCCCTGGATACCTGCGTAACCGGTCAGAATATTGGTTAATCCGCGCTGATAGGTCGCCTGATACAGTGTCGGTCGGTACGACATGGCGGGATCGTTGAGCTCACCGGCCACAATATCATAGCGATGCTCTCCTGGGCGCAGCAGCTGTGCTACCGAAGCATATGGCACCTGGAAGGTCTGCACACTACCGTCCGCTTCAGTGACAGTCACATCCAGATTGCCACCGTATCCGGTGGGGTACAGATCGTTAATCACGAACGCCCCCGGCGACACCGTGGTCTCATAAAGCAACCTGCCGCTCTGACGTACGCTCACCCGCGCGTTGGTGCGCGCCATTCCACGGATATCCGGCGCATAGCCACGCCGCGACTGTGGCAACATCCGGTCGTCGCTCACCAGCTCCATTCCTCGGAACGGTAAGCTGTCAAACAGCTGGCCACCGGTGGAGGTTTCGCCCAGGCGTACCCGGCCCATGATCGCAGGAACGTCGCGCTGAACGTAGTTATTCACCGATTGATAGTGACCGCCAACACGCTCCTGCCAGTTATAGTTGCCATCATGGCGAAAATACCAGGCACCGATATTCATACCGGCATTGATACCCGCGTACGACGAGGTGTAACTTTTACCCTGTGTGCGGCTAGTATAGGTGCTGGCATTATAACCTAGCAGAATAGCTGGAATACCATTATCCCACAGTTCAGGGCTCACATAGCCACGCGCCGTGTTGCTCATCATGGCTTGGGGAATACTGATATCCAACTGTTGTGAGCCGGAGTCATATGCCACCCGAGATTGAGGGAGCAACTGCTCTAACAGGAGACATTCTTGCCCCTGGGCTAGCGCCTCGTTAAACGAGGCTGGCAGTTGGCCATAATTTAGATTGATCTTCTTCAGAATGTCCCGCGACAAGCAGGGTATCACCCGCTTATCTGCTTGTTCGACAAACAGCACATGTTCATGCGCCACCCGCTCATCATTAACGTAAATATCTGTCGGCCAGCTTCCCGGTGATGCAGAATCGCCAAGCTCAAAGCGAGATAAATCTACTTTTACCGTCTCTGAAGTATTGAGAAAAACCGGATCAAAACGGACGGAATCTTCCCTGTCCACATTGATACCAGCTACCTTCTTTGGCAGAACGGTATTGGCCTTTACGGTGGTCATCATGGCGACCATGACCGCCGTAGCAAGCAGCGAATAGCTAAATTGATGACGCATTATGAAACATTCCTGTTTACTGAATTATTATTAGTCCTGAGATTTACGTGCTACAGAGGGGAATCCACCATTTTCACAGCGCCCCAATCATTGATGTACTCGTAGGAAATGACTGCGCCAGACCGAATCAGGGACTGCTCTTTAAATTTAAAAAGGTAACTTCCTTGAGGAGGTACCATTTCCCCTGCAATACCGCTCTGTCGGCCCCCCTGCTTTACCGTGATGGAAACCAGTGAGACGAAGTAGGGTGATGAGTTGGTCGCTTTCAACTGCCCGCCTTCAACGGACCAGGCCAGTTTCTCTGCAGCCAGTGACGCGGCCACTCTGTCGGCAATGGCCGCCGGGCGATAGAAGATTTTTATCCGGGTACGAAACGCCACCTGTAGACGATTAGCGGCAGCCGTTTCTTTTAACGCAGGAATTTCCAACACGTTGAGCCAGTAGACAGACTCCTTGTTTTCCGGCAGCACTGGCGTCCCGGTATAGCTCATCCTCAACGTCTGGCTTTTATTCGGGTTAATGCGATTAATCGGCGGCGTTAGGATAAACGGCACCTGAATAAGGTCCGGCTTGGCATCAATATCCCCGTTGTCAATCCAACTCTGAACCAGTACCGGCATATTTCCCGTATTGGATAACTTGACTGTCACCTCTTTTTCATTTCCCGCGTAAACAACGCGCGTGCCGCTGACGATTATATTCGCCAAGCTCGGCCATGAAACGAACACCAAAAAGCACAGCCCCCAAAAGCGCATGGCGCGAATCGATTGCGGTAACATCTTCCACCTCCTTTAAAGCGGGGGGAAACCTCCCCCCGAAAACCGCAAAGTAAGACCTTATTTGTATTGCAGGTTATAAATGACGCTACTGGTTACCGTACCTGGGGTGGTCTGAGCGCTTGCGAAGTATTGAACGGCATACGGCAGCAGTGCGGTACCATCGCCGTTGATATCTACGTAAGCGGTATCGTTAACCTGATCGGTATTACCGATGTTAATAGCAGCATAGTTGCCAGACACATCCAACAACTGCAGGCCGACGTTAGTCGCGGTACCGCCGACGTTTTTCAGGCGACCAGTCGCGAGATCAACTGTGCTACCCGCTTGGAAAAATGTTGATACTTTGGAGTGGCCGCCCGTGGTGCCGATAACGCATTTAGACAGGTTCATGTTGAACGAGGTACGGCCGGTAGTATCACCGCTGGCAGCTAATTGGTTCACACTAACCGTCGGCAGTGTTACCGTCGCGTCTGCACCCTGACCATTGACATCCACGTCACAGGTGGTATCTGTGAGTTCGCCATTGAACATAATCGTGCCGGTGGAAGCCGCCTGAGCACCAACAGTAGCGAGACCCATTGCCACTAACAGAGAAAGACTGATAGCTGTTTTTTTCATTTTTTCATATCCTTAGAAAATATAATTACCATATTGATTTTTCATGAATTTCGACAAATAGATCCCGTCACAGCATCATGAACGCTGTTTTACTTCTTGGCCGTGATGCAGACTTACTGATCGCGTATGCTCTGCGCTTTGGATGTAAACCATGGCAAAAGTTGATGTGGTCTGCCCTTAGTGCAATAAAACCCATGGTGTAAGAATGTAACGGACATTCAGCATCGGGTGCCCAACGTTACATTTGCAAGCGCTGCCTAAAGCTTTTTCAGCTCAACTTTAGTTATTCCGGTGCTAAACCAGACACTCCAAGCCATTTTTAATATGGCGATGAACGGTTGCCTTACGTGCGGTGCAAAGGCAATCTCCGTTGGTTGTTCTACGTTTATGACCGTATCCGCAAACGTGCTCTGGCCCAATTTTTTGGCCTGAGAAATGCCTAGCCCCGGCAACGATTGTTGGTCCCGTTAAGCAAATTTAATATTGCCATTTATATGACAGATGCTTGGCTGGTTTTTAAGGTACTGTTGAGCGCAACAAGCCACATGGTGAGCAAGAAATATACCCAACGGATAGAACGACATAATCTTAATCTTCGCCACATATCAAACGACCGACCTGCAGAACAATTTGTTTTCCGAATTCAGCGGAAATGCACGGTAAGATCATTGGTTGCTATCTGACTATTCATCACTATCAATAAATCTGAGTCACGACTCGATTCGGTTATTAATAATTGGTGATTAAGTACCAAGCTCGGCGCATAAGATAGTTTGGTTGTTTAATTATGTCAATTACCTTGCTAATACCTTGTGCTCTCTGTTTTTTGCTCCCATTAATATTTCTGGTTTACCTTGGGAATGTAAGTCACTAAGCCTGGGAAAATAAATAACCCAAACACTGAAAAGTCTTAATTTTTTTAAGTAAATTCTTATTTTTATGGGTTGGCGGCACATAGCTCTATAAATACAGGGCTTTAAACTTATTGTTGGGGTTGTTTTTATTTTTCGCACTTAAATATCATAATTTATGGTCATTTGTACTGATGCGGCCGATTTATGGTGTTTTTTTCGTATGAAAAGCAGATTTGCGCTTAAGATCTATACTTTAACTATATAGAAAATAGAATAATTTCACTGAAATTCAATCCGTAACACTTCGGTTTTTCGAGTCTGGATTTTTTTAATCAACTTTATCTGGAGGATTATTGTTATATGTTATTAATTATTAGATTACAATTGCCTCCGTGCTGGTGTTTGTCTGGATAATTGGTGCGTCAAATGCTTTTACGTTTTCGATGATGAGGGCATGTCGCTGAGGCTATTGACCGAGCCGCATACCCACCACGGCATCCTGATGCGGCAGATTGGTCGGGCGGTTGACACAATTTTGCCTTTGCCCAAGACCATTGTGCTGATCAAAGGGGATCAATAAGCGGCGGCAATTACGCTGTTGGTATAGGACGAGGTTGAAATAACCCGTGCGCGTGGGCTCCGGATGCTGTGCCCGCTAGCTCACTGCTCCCAAAAAGGTCCCTTAGCAACAGAATCTCTAACCAGCAGCTCCGAAGTAAAAACGTTGTCCTTCGACAGATAGCCGCCGTCTAGCATTGCAATCAGCCGGTCGATCACTTCGCTCATCATATCGCTCACCGGGTCTTTAACGCTGGATAACGCCGGGGAGAGATAGGGAGCCGTTGGGATATTATCGAAGCCGATCACGGAGACCTCATTGGGGACGGCAATGCCCGCCTCGTTCAATTTCTTGATGGCACCAATGGCCATATCATCATTGCTGGCCAGTACTGCACTAAACGTGATTTTATCCTTGAGCAAGGACTCCATCGCTGCCGCACCGCTGGCTGGTGTCCACTTTCCTTTAAAGATGAGTTTATCATCAAGCTCGATATCATATTGATTCAAGGCTTCTTTATAACCGGATAATCGCTCAATCGCCGTTGGCGAATCCAGTGAGCCGGTAATAAAGGCGATATTCCGGTGGCCCTGCTCAATCAGGTATTTTGTTGCCTTAAAGCTGGCTCCTTTGTGGTCGCAGCAGATGCAGTGGCTGTGATGTTTTCTCAGCCTACGGTTAACCACCATGATGGGTTGTTTGTGCTGCTCAATGATGTCGTCCATCGCTTCGATGGTTAAGAAACGCGGGTAGATGATGATGGCGTCGCAGCGTAAATCGAGCAGGAATTGGATCGCCTCTTGCTCCTCTGCGGCACTGTGTTTGCCGTCCACCAAAATCAACTGGCGACCGTTGTCCTCCAGCTTTTGCGCCGCCTGGGAAAGTATCTCGCTGAAATAACTGCCGTTATAGAGGGTGTTGGTGACCACCAGGCCAATGCACTGGGATTTATTGGTGGCCAGATTTCTCGCCAGTAGATTGGGACGATAACCCGCTTCTTCGATGGCTTTAAACACCTGATCTTTGGTGGCTTCGCTGACGTACCCTTTGCCGGAAAGAACGCGCGAAACAGTGGCTTTTGAGACGCCTGCTTTTTTTGCCACTTCCTGCATGGTAGACATTGGTTTTTCCCGGCTTTTAACAATTATCCCCATTCTACACATTCAATCGCATTAGAGCAGACCCTTTGCAGTTTCTCGAACCCATTCATGTCGATCATTATCACAAAATAGACAATAAAAAAATTTATAGGTTGATCTGCAATCTTAATATCAACACTCTTGTGTGAAACCGGTTACCTATCTATGAGAGTTGTCCTCATGTCTAAGAATTATGCGGCAGTATCAAGATCGATAGTGGATGCAGTTGGGGGAGCGAGTAACGTCGCGGCGGTGACTCATTGCATGACGCGTTTACGCTTTGTGCTCAACGACGACACCCTCGTCGATGCCGCCAGGCTGAAGGCAATTGGTGGCGTACTGGGTGTGGTAAGAAGCGAAAATCAGTGTCAGGTGATCATTGGCAACACCGTTTCACAGGCCTATGCCGAAGTATTGAAACTGTTGCCCGAAGGGGCGGTAGCCCAGCCACCGGCGCCGGAAAAGAGCAAAATCACTCTCAAACGTATCGGTGCGGGGATCCTGGACGCGCTGATTGGCACTATGTCACCGCTGATCCCGGCCATTATCGGCGGCTCGATGGTGAAACTGCTCGCCATGATCCTCGATATGACCGGCGTGTTCGGCAAAGGCTCCTCGACGCTGATTATCCTCAACGTTATTGGCGACGGGGCGTTCTTTTTCCTGCCGGTGATGGTTGCCGCTTCCGCAGCGGTAAAATTCAAAACCAATATGTCGCTGGCGATTGCGATTGCCGGGGTATTGGTTCATCCCGCATTTATCGATCTGATGGCGAAAGCCGCGCAGGGCCAACAGGTTGAATTTATGGGCATACCTGTCACTGCGGTGAAATACACCTACACGGTGATCCCGGCGTTGTTCATGACCTGGTTGCTCTCCTACATTGAAAGATGGGTCGATCGCATCACGCCAGCCGTGACGAAAAACTTCCTCAAACCGATGCTGATCGTGCTGATCTCTGCGCCGATTGCCATCTTGTTGATTGGCCCGCTGGGCATCTGGATTGGTAGTGGCATTTCCGCGCTGGTGTACACCATTCACAGCTACTTGGGGTGGCTATCTGTAGCGATTATGGGGGGGCTTTGGCCGCTGCTGGTCATGACCGGGATGCACCGCGTATTTACGCCAACCATCATTCAAACCATCGCGGAAACCGGCAAAGAAGGCATGGTGATGCCCTCTGAAATTGGTGCCAACCTCTCGCTGGGCGGTTCATCGTTGGCGGTTGCCTGGCGGACCAAAAACCCGGAGCTGCGTCAAACGGCGCTGGCCGCTGCGGCATCGGCGATTGTGGCCGGGATTTCAGAACCCGCGCTTTACGGGGTGGCTATACGCTTGAAGCGTCCGCTTATCGCGGCGCTGATCAGTGGTTTTGTCTGCGGCGGCGTGGCCGGAATTGCCGGATTGGCGAGCCACTCGATGGCCTCTCCGGGCCTGTTTACCAGCGTGCAGTTCTTTGATCCGGCCAACCCAATGACCATTGTCTGGGTGTTTGGCGTGATGATTTTGGCGGTGGTGCTTTCCTTCATCCTTACGCTGTTGCTGGGCTTTGAAGATATCCCGGTCACCGAAGAGGCGGAAAGTGAAAAAGCTAAATCAGCGCCCGCGTTATCCGTATAACCTGTTGTAAAAATGCATATTTGAGAAGAGGTATCTTATGCCAGCATCTGTTTTCCCCGCAGACTTTTTATGGGGTGGTGCACTAGCGGCTAACCAGGCCGAAGGCGCTTATCTTGTGGGCGGCAAAGGGCTGACCACGGTTGATATGATCCCTCATGGCAAAGATCGGCTGGCGGTAAAACTGGGCCAGGAAAAGCGCTTTGAGCTGCGGGAAGACGAGTTCTACCCTAGTCATGTCGGCATTGATTTTTATCATCGCTATAAAGATGACATTGCCCTGATGGCAGAGATGGGGTTCAGCGTATTCCGTACTTCGATCGCCTGGAGCCGTCTTTTCCCTAACGGGGACGAAACGGTGCCGAATGAGGAAGGGATTGCTTTCTACCGCGACGTTTTCACCGAGTGCAAAAAGCACGGCATCGAACCGCTGGTCACGCTGTGCCACTTTGATGTGCCGATGCATCTGGTGCGGGAATACGGTTCGTGGCGCAACAGGAAAATGGTGGAGTTCTTCACGCACTACGCCCGCACCTGTTTTGAGGCCTTTGATGGGCTGGTGAAATACTGGCTGACATTTAATGAAATCAATATTCTGCTGCACAGCCCGTTCTCCGGCGCGGGGCTGGTGTTCGAGCCAGGCGATAATCAGGAGCAGGTGAAATATCAAGCTGCGCATCATGAACTGTTGGCCAGTGCGTTAGCGACCAAAATTGCCCATGAGGTTAACCCGCACAATCAGGTTGGTTGCATGCTGGCGGGGGGCAATTTCTACCCTTGGTCCTGTAAACCCGAAGACGTCTGGGCTGCGCTGGAGAAAGATCGCGAGAACCTGTTCTTCATCGACGTTCAGGCTCGCGGCGCTTACCCGTCATACACCAAGCGCCTGTTTAAGGAAAAGGGTATCACTATAGCAATGGAGCCAGGCGACAGTGAGATCCTCAAAAACAGCGTTGATTTTGTCTCCTTCAGCTATTACGCCTCCCGCTGTGCCTCGGCTGATATGAATGAGCACAACAGCAGCGCGGCCAATATCGTCAAATCGCTGAAAAACCCGCATATCCAGGCCAGTGAATGGGGCTGGGGTATCGATCCACTGGGCCTGCGCATCACCATGAATATGATGTATGACCGTTACCAGAAACCGCTGTTCCTGGTGGAGAACGGCCTGGGAGCGAAGGACGAAATCAACCCGCAGGGCGAGATCGACGACGAATACCGCATCAGCTATTTGCGTGAGCATATCAAAGCCATGGCGGACGCTATTGAGGATGGTATCCCGGTGATGGGTTACACCTCCTGGGGCTGCATCGATCTGGTTTCTGCCTCTACCGGGGAAATGAGTAAGCGCTATGGCTTTGTCTATGTGGACCGCGATGACCAAGGCAATGGCACCTTGGCCAGAACCAGAAAGAAATCGTTTTACTGGTATAAGAAGGTGATCGCCAGCAATGGGGCGGATTTGAGTTAGCAAAATGGGCATCGAAGTGCCCATTTAGACATAAACTTTATGGGCGCTGCATGCAGCGCCCTCTGTTATCAACTCTCACACCTTCTTCTCAGTCATCTCAAAGCGAGGTGAAACCAACCCGTACAAAGTCCAACCGAAGAATGTAGCAATTGCGCCCCACATCATTGCCTCTTCACCGGAACTGTAAAGCGCATAGAAGCTATACAGCGCCCCAATCACGGCAATCACGTTGGCAATACGCGCCTTGTTCTCCGGTACTTTGGCTACTTTCTGGATAATAATCAGCGCGGCCATCGACAGGATATACGGAATAATATTGGTCACTACGGCCAGGTTAACCAGCACGTTAAACTGCTTATTCAGTGACGGGCTGATGGTCATCAGCGACATCACGCTCTGAATAATCACGATGGTCAGCATGCCTTTCACTGGCGCATCTGATTTACTGACTTTAGAGAAGATTTTCGGGAAGAAGCCGCTGTCGGCAGAGGATTTGAATACCTGGGCGATAGTGAACTGCCAGCCCAGCAGCGAACCCACGCAAGACATGATCATCAACGCCATGATGATTTTACCGACCGTTGGGTTGAACATATGTGAGAACGCCAGGCCAAACGGCGCGGTGGAGTTAGCCAGTTCCATATTTGGCACGATACCGGCGATCACGTTGGTGGAAACAATGTAGATCACTGCGGCACCCAGTGTGCCACCGAGTACGGCGATAGGTACGTTACGTTCCGGGTTTTCTACCACATCGGTATTGGCACAGGCAGATTCAAGACCGAGGAAAGCCCACAGAGTCATCGAGATAGAAGACCCGATGGCTTCAAAGGTTGGCACCGCATGCGGGTTCCAGGCCGCGAGATAAGCGGTGCCACTGAACCAATACCAACCGATAATCGAGATACCGACTACCGGAATAATCACCCCCCAGACGGTGATCCCGCTGATCTGCCCGGTGATGCGTGCGCCACCGAAGTTGGCAACCGTAGCCAGCCACAGCACTGCGATAGTGGCAATACAGATGCCCAAGGGTGTCAGGGCAACCCCAAACAGCTCGGTGCCATAACCCACGGCAGAAATGGCGATGGCGATATTGGCGATCAGCAGCGAAACGCCATAGGTGTAGTTGGCCATAAAGTTGCCAGATTTACCGAAAGCGTACTCGGCATAGCCGCCCATCCCGCCGGATTTACGGCTGAACATGCCGCATTTGGCAAACGCATAGGCCAAGGCCATCGAGCCTACGGCAGTCACCAACCAGGAAACGATGGAGATTGTCCCCACTTCGGCCAGCTTGGTTGGCAGCATAATTATGCCGGACCCCATCATATTGACCGCTGTCAGGATCGTTAATTGCACAACCCCCATCTTATTATTGGATTTGCTCATGATTATTCTCGCTCTTATATTCCTCAAATTATACCCGTCGTCTTTCAAGCTGCAGCGTTGTTACCTACGCTATCTCACCCCAGTCACGTACAAAAACGTAAGCTCCTGGGGATGAGATAGCTTGTCGCCTAGCTGCAACTTGATATCCATAGGGTATGGATTCTTTTTGAAATTTGGGGAATAGCTAAATATGTCTGGCGGCAAGGAAATATGCCGCCTCCGGTAAAGTTAATTACGCTTTCATGACATAGCCGTAAGCCCGGTTCCAGCCATCTTCATCCTGCAGGATATACACGCCTTGTAATTCAGGAGCGAATCCAGGTAATAAATTAATCCCTTCTTCCAGTGCCAGGAAATAGCGTTGAGCAGAGCCTCCCCAGATTTCGCCCGGGACTACGCACAGCACGCCCGGTGGGTAAGGTAATGCCCCTTCAGCGGCAATGCGGCCTTCGGCTTTAGCGAGAGAAACCAGTTCCACCTTGCCACGTACGAATTCGGTATTGGCGGTTTGTGGATCCATGGCGACGCGTGGGAAATGGCTCTTACGGAACATTTCCTTCTGCAATTCTTTCACATTGTAGCTGACGTAGAGATCGTGCATCTCTTGGCACAGCTGGCGCAGGGTGTAGTTCTGGTAACGTTTTTCGTTGTTCTTGTACACGGTCGGCAGGACTTCACTCAGCAAGGAGTCTTGTTCGACGTGTTTTTCGAAGCGGGCAATCAGCGCCACCAGATGCTGCATTTTGGCGATATCTTCCGCCGGGGTGAGCAAGAACAGGATGGAGTTCAGGTCGCATTTTTCGGGCACAATACCGTTTTCGCGCAGGTAGTTAGCCAGAATGGTGGCTGGGATACCGAAGCTGCTATACTCGCCGCTGGCGGTATCTATGCCCGGCGTGGTCAACAGCAGTTTGCAGGGATCCACAAAGTATTGTGATTCTTCATAACCCTCGAAGGCATGCCATTTTTCGCCAGGGATAAAGTTGAAGAAGCGTAGGTCGTTGGCCATGGCTTCAGTGCTGTAGGATTGCCAAGGTTTACCGTCGATTTGCTCCGGTACGAAAGGTTTGATCATGGTGCAGGTGTCCAACAGCATTTTGCGCGACTCAATGCCGATGCGCACACACTCTTTCCACAGGCGCTGGCCGCTCTTGCCTTCATGCATTTTAGCGTTCACATCCAGTGCGGCAAACAGCGGGTAGAATGGGCTGGTGGACGCGTGCAACATAAAGGCGTTATTGAAACGTTTATGGTTGCAGTAACGATCTTGTCCTTTGATGTGCTTGTCTTTTTTATGGATCTGCGAAGTTTGTGAGAAGCCGGCCTGCTGTTTGTGTACCGACTGGGTAACGATGATCCCTGGATCGTTTTCGTTCAGCTCCAGCAGCAGTGGCGAGCAGTCTTTCATCATTGGGATGAACTGCTCATAGCCGACCCAGGCAGAGTCAAACAGGATGTAGTCACACAGGTGGCCAATCTTGTCGACGACCTGGCGGGCGTTATAGATCGTGCCGTCGTAGGTACCCAGTTGGATAATCGCGAGGCGGAATGGGCGAGCGTCGTTAGCGCGTTCCGGTGCAGTTTCACGGATTTGCTGGCGCAGATAGTCTTCTTCAAAACAGTGAGCATCGATGCCGCCGATAAAGCCGAATGGGTTACGTGCTGTTTCGAGATATACCGGCGTTGCCCCGGCCTGGATCAGCGCGCCATGGTGGTTGGACTTATGGTTGTTACGGTCGAACAGCACCAGATCGCCACGGCTCAGTAGAGCGTTGGTCACTACTTTGTTGGAAGCCGAAGTCCCATTCAACACGAAATAGGTTTTATCGGCGTTGAACACCTTGGCGGCGTGTTTTTGTGCATCGCAAGGCGCGCCTTCGTGGATTAGCAGATCGCCCAGCTTAACGTCGGCGTTGCACATATCGGAGCGGAACAGCGTTTCGCCATAGAAATCAAAGAACTGGCGGCCAGCGGGATGCTTGCGGAAGAACTCACCGCCCTGATGGCCTGGGCAGGCGAAGGTGGCGTTACCCATCTCTACATATTGGGTCAGGGTATTAAAGAACGGCGGTAGCAGCTCGCTTTCATATTTTACCGCTGCGGCTTCCAGTTGCTTGCCGTAGAACTGGGTGTTCTTACCACAGAGTTCAAAAACGCCGTTCAGCGCCGGTAATACGGCGTTATCCAGTTCTTCTTCACAGCAGACGGCGACAAAGATCGGGATGTTTAAACCGGTTTCTTCCAGCTGTGCCACCAGGCCTTGCTGTACGTCTTGCACGGAAAGCACGATGGCGGCTACGTCATTAAAGTCGCTGTGGTGCACATCGCTAATTTCACGTGTGGTTTCAAAACAAGAGAGAGTTTTTTGGTTCGCTGCAATTTTTAGTTTGTTCATTTTTATCATTCTTCAGGCGAAAATATCCCGCCGGCAAATAAGGTCTTTGCCAGGAAGTATTTTCGTTAAAATAAAGGTATGCGTGAGCATAATCATGTTCATCGAACATAATTAGGTTACGAGTTTATTTTGACGAAATCTTTTTTGGGTTCTTAAACGAGGTTGCAATTATGCCGGATCCACTCTGTTTTGAACAAAAACATAGCGATACCGTCGCCGTCAGGCGCAGGGAATGATCGTTGGCATAGGTCTGACTGCAAGACGCAATAAGAACGCAGAGGAGGGAGTTTATCTGAAGTTAAAAAAGGCAAAGCTAAAGCAGCTGCGGTGAGCCATCATCATAATATGTGTAGTTCGTCGGATGTGAGCCATCTTTCTGTTGTTGTTTTCCATTTTCCATCTACCTATGGGTTTCGGACTTGGCGCTATTTTATCCCCTAAATGCGGAAATAAAGTGATGCAGATCACGTTAATTATGCGATTTATACTTAACTATTCAATTTCTATGCATCGAAGTGAATAGCTATGAATTCTGCAGCGAAGGCATATGTGAAGCAATTGCTACAAATGGAGCCAGCGGACTGGATAAATTTGGCTTAGGCTAACTCAACCCCTGAAAACCGCCTTTAATATAAACAGGTAATAGCAGGAATAGAGCTAGGATGTTTTTTATTTGTTATTACTGCGCTCAGGTTTATCTTGCATAAAGATGCATGGATTGCCAATGAATATGCTAGTTTTATGTTGGGCATAATTTGTCGCTAATTGTGACTGCCTTCAAATCTGCGGGTAAGATGGCGGAGGTGAAAAGGAGAACTTACGTTGAATCAGAGCGAAGATCGGCTGCACATTATCCGTTTTCTCAGTAAGCAGCATGTGCTCACGCTGTGTGCCGGTGATGGCACGGCAATGTGGTGCGCCAACTGCTTTTACGTATTCGATGCCGAGCGCATGGCGCTATGGCTGATGACCGAGCCGCATACCCGCCACGGCGAACTGATGCAAAGGAACAACCGGGTGGTTGGCACTATTGCCCCCCAGCCCAAGACCATTGCGTTGATCAAAGGGGTACAATATGCGGGGGAAATCACTCTGTTGGCGGGAGACGAGGCTGAACTTGCCCGAACACGCTACTGCAAACGCTTCCCGGTGGCCAAGGTGATGAAAGCGCCTATTTGGCAGATCGCGTTGCAGGAAGTGAAGATGACCGATAACACCCTGGGCTTTGGCAAAAAACTGCACTGGGCACGTTGACAAACCAGCTGAATATTAAGGATCGATGGCATGAAAAACACCGAGATAGCCGCATTATCGCTACTGGCGGCATTGGTTTCCCCGGCGATGGCGCAAGACAGCGGCGTTTCCTTTGGCCATAAGAACTGGGAACTGGCCTGTGACAACACCAATACCTGTCGCGCGGCGGGCTACGCTAATGAAGATGAGCCAAGCGATTCGAACGGCTCGGTGCTGCTCACGCGCATTGCTGGCCCTGGCACCGTCCCAACGGGGGAAGTGACCTTGGCGGATTACGAAGGGGGTGACTCAGCCCCGGTGGCAAAGCTGACGTTGTGGATCAACGGCAAGGCGGCGGGGGCGCTCAAACCGACCAAGGATGGAAACTGGAACCTGTCAGCAAGCCAGACTCTGGCACTGATCGGCGCAATCAAAGGCAGCGGCACGGTTGAATTTAAAGGCGGCCCCGCACCTTTCGTGCTGTCAGGCGATGGGGCTTCGGCCACCTTATTGAAGATGGATGATGTGCAGGGGCGTATCGGCACGCCTGGTGCCCTGACTAAAAAAGGCGACAAGCCGGAAAGCAGCGTGCCAGCCGCTATTCCTGCCCCGGTGATCCAGGCAGTGAAGGTGCCCAAGGCGGAAGAACGCCCGCTTACGGCACCCGAGATCGCCGCGCTGACTCCCAAACTGCTGGCGACGCTGAAACCGGATGATTGCGACCGCATGCAGTCCCCACAGGATAATGACGGCGCAAGCGAGGATGGCATCACGCTGACCCCGCTCGGCAATGATCATGCCCTGATAACCGCCGTGTGTTGGCGGGCGGCCTATAACGAAGGTTACGGCTATTGGGTGATCGACAGTGCCCTGAAGCAGGCCCCGGTATTGGTGACCAATTCCGGCTCTGGCTATGATGAAGGGATAATCTCAATGGGGCAAAAGGGGCGTGGATTGGGTGATTGCTGGGCTACCGCCAGTTGGGTATGGGATGGCACGGCGTTCCGTCAAAGCAACGAGGCCACCACCGGCCTGTGCCGTTTAATCCATGCGGGCGGAACCTGGGATTTACCGACGTACGTCGCTGAGGTGAAAGCGGCGCAGTAAGGGACCCAGAGAGTCTCCACGGGCAGTTTTGTGCCTTGAGCATACAGAGGTGAGGGGGAAATCATATGGCACGGGTACTGATCACAGGCGCCAGCGGGCTGGTGGGGAGTGAACTGTTGCGTCTGCTGTTGGCAGATAGTCAGGTCACTTCGGTAATTGCTCCTACGCGTAAGGCGCTGCCGCCACACACCAAATTGCATAACCCGGTCGGGAGCGATCTACACGAGTTGTTGACGCAACTGACACAGCCGGTGGATGCGGTATTCTGCTGCCTGGGTACCACGCGCAGTCAGGCTGGTAGCGCAGAGGCATTCCGCCACGTCGACTATCAGTTAGTGGTTGAAACGGCCCTGACCGGGCAGCGCCTTGGTGCACAGCATTGCCTGGTAGTGAGCGCTATTGGGGCTAATCCAGGCTCTGTATTCTTGTATAACCGCACCAAAGGGCAGATGGAGCAGGCGCTGCGTGAGCAGAACTGGCCACGCCTGACGTTGGTACGCCCTTCAATGTTGTTCGGTTCTCGTGCTGAGCCGCGTTTGCTGGAGCGACTCAGTCAACCGTTGTTTGGCCTGCTGCCAGGCAAATGGAAGGGCGTTGCCGCCAAAGACGTGGCGCAAACGTTGCTGACACAGGCCTTCAGCCCAGGCAGCGGGGTCAAGATTTTAGAATCCGACCAGTTGCACTGCTCGCACCGTTTATAGCTCAACGCAGAGATTATCGAATGCCAGCTCCATGCCGGGCGGCAGTTCGTTGGCCATCAACCATAAATCGAGGTGATGGCTGATGTGCGTCAGCAGCGTACGCCGTGGTTGCAAGCGTTGCTGGATCTCCTGCGCACGGGGCAGATCGTTGTGATTACGCGGTGTCTGTGGCTGCGGCGGCAGGCTGCAATCCAACACCAGTAAATCGAGAGTGACCTGTTGCAGGTAGCGTGTGGTTTCTGGCGGCAGGCCGACGGTGTCGGTCAGGTATGCCAGGGTTTTGCCTGCCGCCTGGATCAGATAGCCGTGGGTGAGTTTGGAGTGGATTAACGGCAACGGCGTGACATTTAGCCCGCCTAGTTCAACCGTTTCAAAGGGATGTAGCGGGGGTTGGAATGCCAGAATACCGGGGTGTTTGAACAAGTCGTCACAGCCCTGTTCATCTGCCGGGCCATAGACCGGGATCGCATTTCCACACCCCCAGCGCAAAGGAAATAACCCCTGAACGTGATCCATGTGGTAATGTGTCAGTAAAAAACGTTGAATTTCCCCCGCCGCAAAACGCCTTTCCAACGAGCTCAATCCCGCGTCCAACAACGTCGTTTCCCCTTCAAATTTGATCATCGCACTGCACGGTCGCCGCCGAAATGCCGGTTCACGCCGCGCCCGTTGGCACACCAGGCATTCGCAGCCAAAGGCGGGCACCTGTTGTGCCCCGCCGGTACCAAGAAAGGTCAGTTGCATGTTGGTTTCCTCTTGTTGACGGTATGGATCTCCCCTCACCCAAAGGGAGAGGGAGCTGGTACGGTGCCGTTTTGGTGCATTGAGCGCTCCATCAATCCCAACCGATACGGAGCTGAAGACAGGTTCGGAAGTTAATTTGTGGCACGTTCTGTCCCCTCTCCTTTTGGGAGAGGGTTAGGGTGAGGGGCGTCACTGTGCTCAAACTTGACTGCTCACCTCATGACAGCGTGTCCTGTGGTTGTTTTTCGGTTAAGGCCAGCAATGCGTCGAGGGTATGTCCGAGATCGCCATTGTTATCCAACAGGTGGCAGCCAATCGGTAGGGTCTGCTGATAGTCAGCCGCCCGCGCCAGCCGTTGCTCGATCTGTATCGCGTTTTCCCGCCCGCGCTGTTCCAGCCTTTTACGCAACACCGGTGGGGATACCTGTAGGCAGACCGGCAGCAGTTGGGCACCGTAGCGTTGTAGCGCCTGTGGCAGATGAGCGCGGGATCCGTTGACCACCACGTCGATCCCTTGCAATAACCACAGATCGACCTCGATACCAAAGGCGTAATGGTGTTCGTGCGCCTGCCAGTCCAGGGCGAATAATCCTTTGGCGCGGCGGCGCAGAAACTCCTGTTCGCTCAGGGCGATATGGTTCTCGCAGCCAGCATTGGCCGGGCGGGTGATGTAACGGTGCGCCACCAGCGGCCCGGCACCGGTGGCGGCCCGTAACCGTTCGAGCAGGCTGTCCTTGCCTGCTCCGGACGGGCCCATCAGGTAGATGAGATAGGCCATCAGAACACCTGCTTGCCCTGGCGCCAGACGTTTTGCACGTAGATATGCTCGCCGTGCGGCCTGGCTAATACCAGATCTGCGCGCAACCCCTCGGCGATCAGGCCACGATCCTTCAAGCCCAACGCCCGTGCAGGGTTGCGGGTGATCAGTTGTACCGCCTGCGGCAGGCTGAACGCGTTGCGATCGTCGTTTGCCAGACGAAACGCCGCATCCAACAGGCTGGCAGGGTAATAATCGGAAGAGAGGATATCCAGCACGCCAAGGGCCGCTAGATGATGTGCCGCAACGTTGCCGGAGTGTGAGCCCCCGCGCACGATATTCGGCGCGCCCATCAGCACCTGCAAACCTTGCTGATGTGAAGCCCGGGCTGCCGCTTCGGTGGTCGGGAATTCGGCAATCACACTGCCTAGCGCACTGGATTCGCTGACGTGTTCGGCGGTGGCGTCGTCGTGGCTGGCCAGGGCGATATTGCGTGCCCGGCAGTGGGCGGCGATCGCCTCGCGGTTCGGTGTGGCCCAGCGTTCGGACAGACCGATCTGCTCTACCTCAAACTCGCTCATCTGCTGGTCATTGAGGTGATATTTTCCCTGGTAGTATTCACGGTATTTCTCACGGGAAGCGAACTGTCGCTGGCCTGGCGAATGGTCCATCAGCGACACCAAGGACACGCCTGGTTTATCCATCAGCTGTTCGAACAGTGGCAGGGTGCTGCTATGGGGCAGCTCGCAGCGCAGGTGGAGCCGGTGTTCGGCCCGGTTCACTCCGGCTCGCTGGCTGTAGATCACCGCGTCGATCATTTTTTGCAGGTTTTCCAGCCGGTGCCCACCGTCGCGCACGTCACCGATCGCCACCGCATCCAGCACCGTGGTGATGCCGTTGGCGACCATCAGCGCGTCGTGGCTGCTCATGGCCGAATGCGCTGGCCAGTCCACGTTGGGGCGCGGAGTGAAAAACTTGTCCAGATTGTCGGTATGCAGTTCAATCAACCCGGGCAGCAACCAGCCGCCTTCACCATCCAGCGCCTGCGGTAGCTGGCTTGGGGTATCGGCAAAGCTGCGGATCACGCCATCGGTCATTTCCAGTGAACCTGCAACGATCTGGTGTTCCAGCACCAGCTTGACGTTATTGATAATCATGGCGTCTCCAGAACCTGTGGGGCCTGCATGGTATGTAAACGGTCTGCCACCTGCTGACGGGTGCCTTCGTCGTGGAAAATACCGACGATGGCTGCGCCACGCTGTTTGGCCTGTTCGATCAGGTTTACCACCGCCGCGCTGTTGCGACTGTCGAGGGAGGCGGTAGGCTCGTCAAGCAGCAGGATGGGGTAATCCTTGATAAAGCCACGGGCGATATTCACCCGCTGTTGCTCACCACCGGAGAAGGTCGAAGGGGCCAATTGCCAGAGGCGCTGTGGCACGTTGAGCTGGCTGAGTAGGGCTTCGGCGCGTTCACGGCATTCGCTACGCTCAACGCCGGATTCCAGCAGCGGCTGCATCACCACTTCCAGCGCGCTGATGCGGGGTATCACCCGTAGAAACTGACTGACCCATCCTATGGTGTGGCGGCGCACCGACAGGATCTGACGAGCTTCGGCCTGAACCAGCTCCAGCCAGTCGTTTTGGTGATGGATCCAGATTTTGCCGCTGTCTGGCAGATAGTTGGCATACAGCGAGCGCAGCAGGGTGGATTTCCCGCTGCCAGAGTGGCCATGCAGCACCACGCATTCGCCGCTGCTGACGGTCAGGTTGGCATCCTGCAAAACCGGCAGGCGGGTGCCGTGCTGTTGGTGCAGGACAAAGGTTTTACTCAGGTGTTCAACCCGGATTTTAATTGTCATTATCTCACCTACGTTACGACAGAACCGAAGAGACCAGCAGTTGGGTGTACGGATGGTGCGGGTCGTCCAGCACCCGATCGGTCAGACCGCTTTCCACCACTTCACCTTCCTTCATCACCAGCAAACGGTGGGCCAGCAGGCGTGCGACCCCCAGATCGTGAGTGACGATCACCGCCGCCAGCTGCATTTCCACCACCAGATTGCGCAGCAGATCCAGCAGGCGCGCCTGCACGGAAACGTCCAGCCCGCCGGTCGGCTCATCCATAAACACCAGCTTGGGATGGGTCACCAGATTGCGGGCGATCTGCAAGCGCTGCTGCATACCGCCGGAGAAGGTGGTGGGCAGATCATCCAGACGAGAAACCGGGATCTCCACGTCTTCCAGCCACTGTTTGGCCTGCTGGCGAATATCACCGTAATGGCGCTGGCCGATCGCCATCAGGCGCTCACCGATGTTGCCACCAGCAGACACCTGTGGCCGCAGACCATCGAGCGGATGCTGATGGACCACTCCCCAGTCGGTGCGCAGCAGACGGCGGCGATCGCTTTCTGCCATCGCGTACAGATCCTGCTGTTGTCCCGGTTGTGGGCGGTAAAGGATCTGCCCCTGTTGCGGGGCCAGCCGGGCGGAGATCGACTTGAGCAGCGTGGTTTTACCCGAGCCGGATTCGCCGACGATGCCCAGCACTTCACCGGGATAAATATCGAATGACACGTTGCTGAAACCCTTGCCCGGCGCGTAAAGGTGGGTGAGGTTGTCGACCGTCAGCAACGGCGTGGCACTCAATGGAGCGGAAGTCATCAGTGCGATACCTCTTGGTTGAGTTGTTGCTGGCAGAAATCGGTGTCTGAACAGACGAACATTCGGCTGCCCTGGTCGTCGAGTACCACCTCATCCAGATAGCTGTGGTGCGAACCGCATAGAGCGCAAGGTTCTTCCCACTGCTGCACGCTGAACGGATGGTCGTCAAAGTCCAGGCTTTCCACCTTGGTAAACGGCGGCAGGGCGTAAATGCGTTTTTCACGCCCGGCCCCGAACAACTGCAATGCGGGCATCATGTGCATCTTCGGGTTATCGAATTTTGGGATCGGCGAAGGGTCCATCACATAGCGATCGTTAACCTTCACCGGATAGGCATAGGTGGTGGCGATATGGCCGTAGCGGGCGATATCTTCATACAGCTTCACCTGCATCACACCGTACTCTTCCAGCGCGTGCATCTTGCGCGTCTCGGTCTCACGCGGTTCGATAAAGCGCAGTGGCTCGGGGATGGGCACCTGATAAATCAGGATTTGATCCGCCTGTAAGGGCGTTTCCGGAATACGGTGGCGGGTCTGGATCAGCGTAGCTTCTGGCGTGCGCTCGGTGGTAGCAACCCCGGCTACGCGCTGGAAGAAACGGCGGATAGAGACCGCGTTGGTGGTGTCGTCGGCACCTTGGTCGATAACCTTCAGCACGTCGGCACGGCCAATGATGCTGGCGGTGATCTGGATGCCACCGGTGCCCCAACCATAAGGCATCGGCATCTCACGGCCACCAAACGGCACCTGATAACCGGGGATCGCCACCGCCTTGAGGATGGCGCGGCGGATCATGCGCTTGGTTTGTTCATCCAGATAACCGAGGTTATAGCCGGTCAATACTTCACTCATGGCGATTCTCCTGAAGAGCGGCAAATTCCTGCTGCAGGCGTTTAAGCAGCTCCAGTTCAGCCTGGAAATCGACGTAGTGCGGCAGCTTGAGGTGGGAGACAAAACCGGCGGCCTCCACGTTATCGGCATGCGCCAGCACAAACTCTTCGTCCTGCGCCGGGCCCGCAACGTCTTCGCCGTACTCGGCGGTTTGCAGGGCGCGATCCACCAGCGCCATCGCCATGGCTTTACGTTCCGAGCGGCCAAATACCAGCCCATAGCCACGGGTGAAGTGCGGTGGCCGGTCCTGCGGGTCGACAAAACCGTTCACCATCTCGCACTCAGTCAGCAGGATCTCGCCGATATCGACGGCGAAACCCAACTCTTCCGGCACGATCTCCACGGTAACGTAACCGCTGCGGATCTCTCCAGCGAACGGATGGTTACGACCATAGCCGCGCTGGGTGGAGTAGCTCAGTGCCAACAGAAAGCCCTCATCGCCACGCACCAATTGCTGTAAGCGCGCCGAGCGGGAGCAGGGATAGACCGGCGGGTTGCGGGTAATATCGTCCGGAGTGCTGCCGTCATCTTCTTCTGCCAGCGCCAACCGTTGCTGATTAAGCAGGTCGAACACGTGGGCGCAGCTCTCTGGTAGCGGCTCATCGGCCTGTGGTGCCGGAGGTGTTTCACCGTTGGCCAACAGCGCAAAATCCAGCAGGCGGTGGGTATAGTCGTAGGTCGGGCCGAGCACCTGGCCGCCAGGCAAGTCTTTGTAAACCGCTGAGATGCGCCGCTCAAGCCGCATGTTCTCGCTAACCAGCGGTTCGCTGACGGCCAGGCGCGGCAGGGTGGTACGATAGGCGCGCAGTAGGAAAATAGCCTCTACCAGATCGCCGCTGGCCTGTTTGATGGCCAGTGCAGCCAGTTGGCGATCGTAAATACCGCCCTCCGTCATTACCCGGTCAACCGCCAGGCCAAGCTGTTCACCGATTTGCTCTGCACTGAGCGCTGGGACAGTTTCGTCACCCCGGCGCAGATTTTCCTGTAATTGATGGGCAGCCTCGATGGCCTTTTCGCCCCCTTTCACCGCAACGTACATCAGCACTCCTCCACGCGGGTGGTTCTTGGTAGCGCCATCAGGCGCTCACCGCAGGTCAAGATAATGTCCAGGCCCAGCGGGAAGCGCTGAGGCCGTTCGAGTAGATAAGCCCGTAGTGCAGCTGGCAACGGCGGGGAGATTTCCCGTTGTTTTTCAATGCCGGGGCCGGAAAGGCGCAGTGTGTGGCTGCCTGCCAATGCGGCAATTTGCACTACCAACGTGGCACCGAACTCCGGTGAGACTTCACTGCCGTGGGGTAAAGCGCTTAGTTCGGCAGGCCGTAACTGGTCATCCCATACCGCAAGTTGGATATCTTCCTGCCGGGTAGCCAGCGGAGCACCGGTATGAAAACGAATGTTAGTTAGCACTTGCTCACTATTTAGTGTGGAGCAGAGCTGAAGCGGGGTTTCCTGATCCGCCAGCGTCAGTATCACGGCGGTGCTGGCGGCGTTCAGCGCACCCCATGTCGGGCAACCAGGCAGTTCAACAATCACGCCAGGTTCACTCAACGCCTTTAAAATCAAACGGAAAGCAGACTGGGATTGCTCAATCGGCTGGTCAAAGCCGGCTAATAACGTCATGGTTTAATCCCCTCGCACCAGCGTAAAGAAGTCTACCCGGCTGGCAGCTACGGCACGGGCGCGCAGTTGGCGCTGCTCCTGTTGCAGTGCGGCCAGGGGCTCGATCAGTTGAAGCTGTAGCAATTCATGGTTGGCGGGTTGTTGTAGCAAGGCGTCGATCAGCGCACAGAGTTCGGCATGCTCTTTGTCACGCCCGGTTACGTAGCTGTAGCCTTGGGCACCGTTTTCCAACTGCACCACGGCGCGGGTTACGGTCATATCGCCCAACACAAAGCGGCGGCCGGTCGCTCCCATCCGTCCTAGCAGCTGTGTCAGGCCAATTTCAGGGGCGCGCAGGCGCTGGTAGCTTGGGTTGAGGTTCAGCGCCTGCCAGTGGCTGCGCAACTGGGCGGGTTGGCTATGCGCCAGGACCGACATCCAGCGTTGTCTCTGCTGTAAGGATTGCATTCAGTGCTCCATCGTCAGTTCGATCATGTCGGCGCGCGCCAGGCTGACGGAGTATTCCGCCACCAAATCGCTGCCGATACAGGTATTTAGGGTGCGCACGCATAGCAAGGGGGCATGGGTGGCGATCTCCAGCAGGCGGCTCTCTTTGGCCTGGGCACGTCGTGCGCTGATGCGGGTTTGGCGGCGTGTCAGCGGCTGGTGGATCTGCTGTTGGATAAACTCATGCAGCGAACCGCTGTGGAACTGTTGTAAGGCGGGCCACCAGTCCAGATCGGGCAGATAGTGGTCGATCACGCTGAGAGGAACGCCGTTCACCCGGCGCAGGGTGCGTAAGTGGATAATAGTTTCCCCCTCTTCACGGTTGAGCGCGCTGGCGATATGCCCATTGCACGGGCGTAAAACAGCAAGTAAGCGCTCACTGGTGGGGTGGCTGCCCTGCTCGAACAGGTTCTGGCTGAAGCGGGTATTGGCGTGCAGCGGATAGTTATACGGGCGTAGCAGCACCAGAATGCCGATGCCGTGGCGGCGCTGCAGCCAACCGCGCTCTACCAGCTCGTCTACGGCGCGGCGCAGCGTGTGGCGATTGACCTCAAAACGCTCGGCAAGCTGTTGTTCTGATGGCAGGTAATCTCCACAGCGATATTGGCTGCACAGCTCCTGCTCCAGCTGGGCGGCGATCTGCTGATATCGGGTGGGATAACTGGTCGGATGTCTAGATAAGTGCGTCATAGCTAATACCTCGGCACTTCGGTTGGGGGAGAAAGCGAAAAAGCGGCGATAGCATTCATGATCGGCACTCGGTAACAAAGTTGGGCTAATGTTGCCGGGGGCAGATGACAATCAGGTGACGCGTAGGTGGCGAACTGATGAACTATTTGGGACAGGGAGATGATGGTGTGTGGGGTTAGGACGGGGTGATATTTTGAAAGGGAAGAAGGGGGCGCAGCGTACGCTGCACCAAACCGGACAAACTAGCGCAGCTTGTGCACCACCTGATTAGCGCTACCGCGCCAGATCAGCGCCGGGTCTTTTAAATCCTGCACAAACTTGCCGTCTATCAACACGTTAATCCGATCGACGATCTGCATCTGCTCGCTATCCAGTTCATCCAGCTTATAACCGGTCCACAGCCAGATATCTTTGCCGGGGCATTCGGCGTGTACTCGCTTGACCAACTGCAATACGGCGGCGACGTTGGCCGGGTGCAGCGGATCGCCACCGGACAGCGACAACCCTTGGCGTGGAATACGCGTGTCATTGAGATCGGAAATGATTTGGTCTTCCATCTGCTGGGTAAACGGCAGGCCGGAGTTCAACCGCCAGGTGCTTTTGTTATAGCAACCGGGGCATTGGTGCACGCAGCCTGCGACAAACAGCGTGCAGCGGGTGCCGGGGCCGTTGACCACGTCGATAGGATAATACTGGTGAAAATTCATAGTATTGCGTTCTTTTATATTGCCCCTCACCCCAACCCTCTCCCACAGGGAGAGGGAGCTGGTACGGTGCGGTGGTCAGGTATGGAAGTCACCTGTGACACATCCACTCATCTCAAGCCTCTCCTTTAGTAAGAGGGAACTGGCCCGATGTTGTGCTTAGATGCAGAAGTTAATCTGTAGCTAGACTATGTTGAGGACGAATGCTGTCGTTAAGAGTGGCACATTCGGTCCCCTCTCCCTGTGGGAGAGGGTTAGGGTGAGGGGTCATTCGCGATAGTTAGCCGATCTGCCCATTGCCCAGGTGTTTCACCCGACGTTTCACCTCTTCCTGCTTACCGGCGTTGAACGGCCGGGCATCCGGGCTGCCCAGATAACCACACACGCGGCGGGTCACCGACACTTTTGCCGAATCATGGTTGCCACATTTCGGGCAGGTGAAGCCCTTGCTGGTGCAGGAGAACTCACCGGTGTAGCCACACTCGTAGCATTCATCGATCGGCGTGTTGGTGCCGTAATAAGGCACGCGGGTGTAGCTGTAATCCCACACGTCTTCCAGCGCCTTCAGGTTGTGCTGCAGGTTTGGGTATTCGCCGTAACAGATGAAACCGCCGTTGGCCAAAGGTGGATACGGTGCCTCGAAGTCCAGCTTGTCGTACGGGTTAACCTTTTTCTCCACGTCGAGGTGGAAACTGTTGGTGTAATAACCCTTGTCTGTCACCCCAGCGACTACGCCAAACTCGCTGGTATCCAGGCGGCAGAAGCGATCGCACAGGTTCTCACTTGGTGTGCTGTATAGGCTGAAGCCGTAGCCGGTTTCTTCTTTCCAGCTTTCGGTGGCGTTTTTCAGGCGCTCAACGATGGCGATAGCTTTGGCGCGCAGTTTCTCGTCGTCGTACACGTGTTTTTCTGCGCCAAACAGTGCGTTGATGGTTTCATGCACGCCGATGTAGCCCAGCGAAATCGAGGCGCGGCCGTTCTTGAAGATCTCCGCGATATTGTCGTCGGCCTTCAACCTTACGCCGCAGGCTCCTTCCATATACAGGATCGGTGCCACGCGGGCCTTGATGCCTTCCAGGCGGGCAATGCGGGTCATCAGGGCTTTCTTGGCCAGCAGTAGACGCTCATCCAGCAACTGCCAGAAGCGCTCTTCGTTACCCTGAGCTTCCAGAGCAATACGCGGCAGGTTCAGGCTGATCACGCCGATATTGTTGCGGCCATCGTGGATCTGCTCGCCGTTCTCTTCATAGGTGCCAAGGAAGCTGCGGCAACCCATCGGCGTTTTAAACGAACCGGTGACCTTGACCACCTGATCGTAATTGAGAATGTCCGGATACATGCGTTTGCTGGCACATTCCAATGCCAACTGTTTGATGTCGTAGTTGGCGTCACCAAATTTGTGATTCAGGCCGTCGCGGATAGCGAAGACCAGTTTCGGGAACACGGCGGTTTTACGGTTTTTACCCAGCCCGGCGATACGATTTTTCAGGATCGACTGCTGGATCATGCGCGATTCCCAACTGGTGCCCAGGCCGAAACCGAAGGTGACAAACGGCGTCTGGCCGTTGGCGGTGTGCAGGGTATTGACTTCGTATTCCAGAGACTGGAAGGCGTCGTAGCACTCTTTCTCGGTGCGGGTCATCGCATAGCCAGCCACGTCCGGGATCTGCCACTGCTGCGCTACCTGCTGATGCTTGTGGAAGCTCTCGGTAACGAAGGGGGCCAGGATCTCATCGATTCGGTTAATGGTGGTGCCGCCATAAATGTGGCTGGCGACCTGGGCGATGATTTGCGCGGTCACGGCAGTGGCGGTGGAGATCGACTTCGGCGGCTCGATCTCGGCGTTACCCATCTTGAAGCCGTTGGTCAGCATGCCTTTCAGATCGATCAGCATACAGTTGAACATCGGGAAGAACGGTGAGTAGTCGAGATCGTGATAGTGGATTTCGCCGCGCTCATGCGCCAGCACCACGTCGCGCGGCAGGATATGCTGTTTGGCGTAGTGCTTGGCAACGATACCAGCCAGCAGATCGCGCTGGGTAGGGATCACCTTGCTGTCTTTATTGGCGTTCTCATTGAGCAGCGCGACGTTGCTTTGTTCCACCAGACCACGAATTTCCTGATTCAACCGCCCGCGCAGCTCACGCGAGACGTCACGATCGTGGCGATATTCGATGTAGGTACGTGCCAGTTGCTTATACGGGCCAGACATCAGCTGGTTTTCTACCGCCTGCTGGATTTCGTGGATGTCGACACGCGGTCGGTTTTCCATCTGTTGAGCGACCACGCGGGCGACGGTAGCACAGTAGTCGGCATCGACAACGTCAGCGGCCAAAGCGGCCCGCTCGATGGCCTGCTTGATCAGCATCTCGTCAAAAGATACCTGGCAACCGTCCCGTTTAATCACTACTGGTTTCACGTTGTAACTCCTGTCCCCATGGGGGAGCGTCGGCTTATCCACAGGGCAAAACCGCAGGGCGCAAGGGCTGCGGAGGGTGTGGATGATATTGTGGATAACTACTACATATAGTTGATTGAATCTCTATGGGCACTATATATGGGTGTGGTGCCGCTTTTTTTGACGTGGGTCAAAGAATGGGGGGAGCAGTTTGAACCCTGTACAGTTACCCGTTACAGGAATATTTGTAACCCTTGCTATCAGCGGCTTGAATGGAAAATGCCGATTATCCGAAAGATCGTTAAAGCGTGATTGCGATCGCATCATGCCGATTAGCGGCGAAAATGCGCCAGTAAAAAATCGACCCAGACGCGCACCCGTGGTGGCAGATCTGCCGAGGCATAGTAGAGCCAGATTTGCGTGGGTTTTGGCCAGTGATCTTGCAGCACTGGCAGTAAGGTTCCCTGGGCAAAATGTTGTTCCACATACCAGCGCGACAGGCAAGCTATGCCCAGCCCGGCCAGCGCGGAATCTAGCAACATCTCCGGGCTGCTGGCAGTCAGGCGGCCATGCAGATCCAGCGTTTTGTGTGCCAGTGGCCATTTTACATTTCGCCCGGTGGCAGGATTGCGGTGCAGCAGGCAGCTATGTTGCAGCAGATCTTCCGACACCTGCGGTGTGCCATGTTGGGCAAGGTAACCGGGGGAGGCGACCAATAGCATCTGCATCGGGTAGAGCGGGCGTGCCACCAGCCGGCTATCGGGATCGACCTGGCTGCCGATGCCCACCTCAAAACCTTCACCGACGAGATTCACCACCCGGGCATCCAGCGACAGATCCAGATCGATCATCGGGTAGCGTTGTAAAAACTCAGGGATCAGCGGCATCAGTACCTGGCGGCCAAAGCCTGGGATCATGCTGACGCGAACGCTACCGGCAGGAGGGAGTTGTGCGCCCCCGGCCAGCTCCAGCGTGGCGGTCAGCGCTTGCCATAGCGGAGCCACCTGCTCCAGCAGGGCTTTGCCTTCGTCAGTCAGTACCACGCTGTGGGTGTTGCGTTGGAACAGCCGCAGCGCCAGCTTCTCTTCCAGCACGCGGATATTTTTGCTGATCGCTGCCGGGGTCACGCCCAGCTGGCGTGCAGCGGCGGAGAAGTTTTGTGTTTGAGCGGCGCTGAGAAACGCCGGCAACAGGCGGTGCACGTCAATCGGCAGCGACATAGTGGTTGATACTTTAGGTTGAAGTTAATGTGACTGTTTACAGACTACACCGGAAACGCAGGAAATGAAAAAATGGCTTACTTTCGATACACAAGGATTTCCCCATGTCGCGTATTTTAGTGTTGGCCGCTCACCGTTTCCCTGACGATTCCCGTATCAATAAGGCGCTGATCGAGGCGCTGCGTCCTTTACCTAACGTCACCGTGCATGAACTGATGCGCGTTTACCCTGACTACCAGATTGATGTGGCCCGCGAGCAGGAACTGTTGCAGGCGCACGATGTGGTGGTGATGCTGTTTCCGTTCTATTGGTACAGCTCACCGGCGATCCTCAGCGAATGGCAGGATGCGGTATTAACCCACGGTTTCGCCTATGGCAGCGAAGGTACCCAACTGCAAGGTAAGCCTTTGCAACTGGTGGTCAGCACCGGGGGCAATGCGCAGGCCTATTCACCGGCAGGGTATAACCGCTATCCGGTGGCCGACCTGCTGCGGCCATTTAACGCCGTCGCTAACCTGACTGGCATGGATTACCTGCCGCCACACCTGGTGCAGGGCGTATTTGATATGAGTGATGAAGTGTTGGCACAGGAAGCGACGAAGGTAGTGAAACTGGTACAGAGTTTTTAAGTTCGGGGACATCGTGAACACTTAACACCGAAGTTTGCTGCTCGGTGGTAGGTGTGGCAACCGAGCTCGGGCTACTCCCTCTCCCTTTGGGAGAGGGTTGGGGTGAGGGGCCGTATTACAGAATACCTGCGCCGATTGGGAACAGCGGATCGACAGAATCGTGCGGCACGTCCTCTTTCTGATCCAGCACCGCCTGCCAGCTGGATGGCAGCTCAAACGGTAACTTACCCTGAGCCTTGCTCTTGCCGGTGATCACATCCAGCACCGCCTCATCGGATGCGCCGAAGTTGGCCAGCAATACGTCGGTTTTATCCACGATGTTGGTCAGGATCGCCGGGCGATCGAGGTAAACGGAAATCACCGTTGGAATGTTGAGCGCCTTCACCTGTTTGATCAACTGATAGTCTTCACTGCCGCTGTAAGTGCCAGCTTTCTGATCCAGCACCACGGTATCGGCATCGTCAAAGCCCAGTTGGCCGAAGTTGACCGAAACGCCAAACGGGTAGTGCGGATCGTTCTGATGCGGTGTATCTACTCGCAGGATGGCGATCTCCGCCTCCTCCGGCGTAGCGACGACTTCCAACCCATAACGTGCCGCCACGGTAGCGTTGACGTTATGCAGGAACACCTTCTTGCCGCTCAGCGCCAATGGCAACAGGGAATTATTATTCTGCAACAGGATCTGCGCACGGCGCTGTGCATCATCCCCTTTCTGCTGGAACTCCGCGTTGCCGACAATGTTCACCGCTTTGGCTTCGTCCACGTAAGGTTTCTCAAACAGCCCTAGCTCAAACTTTTGCTGCAAAATACGTGTGACGGAAGCGTCGATGGTGGCGATCGGCAGCTGTTGCTGGTTGATGGCTTCTATCAGATCGCTGGGATCGCTGGTACCACCGAACTGATCGATCCCGGCTTCCACCGCTTTCACTACACGTTCCTGGCGGGTGAGGTTCTCAACGCCCCACGACATGCCGATCCCGGCAGCCCAAGGCGAGACTCCGGCGGCGATGTCGGCATCGCTGATACCGGTGGCGCATTTACCTTCGCAGCTTTCCAGGATGCCCCAGTCACTCAGCACTACACCGGTGAAACCAAAGCGGCCACGCAGCATCTCGGTCAACACCTGCTTATTAAAGCCAAAACCCACTTCTTCAATCAGCTGATCCTTGTACCACAGGTTGATCGGTTGGCCGTAATAGGGCATCACCGAGGCCACATTGGCGGCAAACGCCCCTTCGAACGGTACCAGGTGGTATTCCAGATTCTCGCCTGGGTAAACCTGCTCTTTGCCAAAGATGTTGTGTGGATCCAACCCGCCAAGCTGTGGACCGCCACCGGCAAAGTGTTTTACCACGGTGATGACGCTGTCTTGGGTCAAGCCTTTATCACCATGCTGGAAGCCTTCGATATAAGCTTGCACCTGGCGTTTGGCGAGTTGGTTATCCTCGCCGAAGGTACCGTTGATACGGCCCCAGCGCGGTTCGGTGGCAAGGTCAGCCTGCGGTGATAACGCCATATGGATGCCAACGGCCCGGTACTCCTGACGGGCAATATCACCAAAGGTTTTGGACAGTGCCGTATCATCGATTGCCGCCAGGCCGAGCGGTTCTGGCCATTGTGAGAAGCTGCCTGCCGCGACGCTGGTGGCATTAGGATCGTTAACGAAGTGGTTGCGCGGGTCGGTACTGATGGTCACCGGGATACCGAGGCGAGACTTCTCGGCCATTTCCTGCAGCGCATTGTTATCGGCGGAAATATGCTGTGGATCGCCCGCCATACGGGTAATGAAGGTGTTGACGAAGCGCTGGTTAACATCTTCTTCGGCGGCGCTGATATCGACGCGGCCAGCACCATTGAGGCCGATGGTGCCATGCATCATGGCACCGGCTTTTTCTTCCACGTTCATGCGGGCGGTCAGGTCGCGGGCGCGGGTGGCGCTATCAAGACGCCAGTCTTCATAAGGGTCTAGCTGGCCGTTTTTATTCAGATCTTTAAATTTCAGCCCGTCGACGGTAAGCGTGGGAATATTTCTGCTCTCCAGCTCCGCCTGATTGCTCGGAGTAATCTTGGTGTCATTATTGTCACAGCCGGTCAATCCGGCGGCTAATAAACCACTGACTATAAATATCGACTTCCTTTTGATGGTCATAAAAGTGCTCCATTTCACGAGAGGTAAAAAGGCAGATGGAAAAAATCAGTCTGGTGATTTAATTAAAATTGTTATATTTATTATGTAGTTATTTTTTTAAGCTAATTTTTTCCTATTATTGCATGTTTTTTTTACAGCGTGAAATAAATCTATTTACGATTTGGGATATCCTTCACATTTTGATCTTGGATGCAGATCATTTTGTGCCTGAAATAGCGTAGTAATGATTCAGGAAGAAATTTAAGGAAGTTAAGTGAAAGCATGAATAATTGTACTGGGTGACTTATTTATACGGGGAATAATAAAGGTCAGTTACTTGGTGTTAAATATATGATTCAACGGCAGAGCGTCGCGGTGTGATCCGCTGCTTGTTGACCCCTGCCTGGCGCTGAGTAACAGAGAAAGTGTTCCCAGCGCCAATTTCATTGTTCGATCCATGCAAAATCATTGTTTTTAAAACAATTATGTATGGATTGTAGCAAACAACTCCCGTCGACCAATCAGGACTCCAGCAGCCACCAACTCGCCTCGAAAGGCCGCAAAACTCCGGCCCGTGGCTGTTCTGCAGCATCCATGTAGTTGCTTATCAGTGGGCGCCACAGTTCAGAAAATTCAACGCCAGCGGCATCCCATGCCAACGGTTCGCGGCTCAGGTTCGCAACGACCAGCAACCGTTGTCCATTCCAGCTACGTTGATAACACCACAATGCCGGGTGAGCCGGGGCCAGATCCTGATAGTCACCGTGAGTCAGCAACGGATACTGCTTGCGCAGGGCGATCAGATGGCGATAAGCGTAAAACACCGAATCCCGATCGGCCAATGCCGCCGTGGCATTAATCTGCGGGTAGTTCTCTGCACAGGCGATCCAAGGCGTACCGGTGGTGAAGCCTGCGTGGGTTGTTGCGTCCCACTGCATCGGCGTACGACCATTGTCCCGTGATTTGCTGGCCAGAATAGCCAACAGTTCGTCTTCGTTTCTTCCCTGAGCCTGCAG
Organism: Serratia sp. J2; assembly: GCF_046269175.1. Classification (NCBI taxonomy): domain Bacteria; kingdom Pseudomonadati; phylum Pseudomonadota; class Gammaproteobacteria; order Enterobacterales; family Yersiniaceae; genus Serratia; species Serratia sp. J2. The sequence goes on along the minus strand of NZ_JBKABN010000032.1, from coordinate 29,288 downwards.
TTCGGCGTACATATTCAGGCTTTCCACATCGCGATAGCTTTCGATCTGCTGGAAGCCCGGATTGGTCATGCCGATCTCTTCACCCTGATAGATATACGGCGTGCCCTGCATACCGTGCAGCACCATCGCCAGCATCTTGGCAGAGGTTACTCGCAGCTTGCCCTCGTCGCCAAAGCGCGAAACGATGCGCGGCTGGTCGTGATTACACCAGAACAGCGCGTTCCAGGCACGGTTATGCATGCCTTGCTGCCAGTGGTGGAAAATCTGCTTCAACTCGACGTAATCCGGCTCGGCCAGCGTCCACTTCTGCCCGTTGGCATAGTCGACTTTCAGGTGGTGGAAGTTGAAGGTCATCGACAGTTCGGCACCGCTTTGCGCCGCATACTGTTGGCAGTGCTCCAGGGAAGTTGAAGACATCTCGCCCACGGTCATCAGGCCGCGTGGCTGGAACACGTCGCGGCTCATCTCCTGCAAAAACTCGTGAATGCGCGGGCCGTCGGTGTAGAAACGGCGGCCATCGCCCTGGCTATCGCTTGGGAAGTCCTGCTGCTTGGAGACCAGGTTGATTACGTCAAGGCGCAGCCCATCCACGCCTTTGTCTGCCCAGAACTGGCACACTTTCTTCAACTCTTCGCGCACCGGCGGGTGTTCCCAGTTCAGGTCGGCCTGCTCGGTAGCAAACAGGTGCAGGTAGTATTGGCCGCTGTCGGCGTGCCATTGCCAGGCGTTGCCGCCAAACTTGGAACGCCAGTTGTTGGGTAGGGCATCACCTTCGCCATCGCGCCAGATGTAGAACTGGCGTAGTGGGCTGGCAGGATCCTGCGCGGCCTTAAACCACGGGTGCTCGGTGGAGGTGTGGTTAAACACCATATCCATCACGATACGGATACTGCGCTGGTGGGCCTGCGCCACCAGGTGTTCGAAGTCGGCCATGGTGCCGTAAGCCGGATCGATGGCGCAGTAATCGGCGACGTCGTAGCCATTATCGACCTGGGGTGAGACATAGACCGGCGTTAGCCAAATGGCATCGACACCCAGCTCCTGCAAATAGTCCAGCCGTTGGGTCACCCCGGCCAGATCGCCATAGCCGTTACCGGTGCTGTCCTGGAAGCTCTTCGGATAGATTTGATAAATAACGCCGTTCTGCCACCAGGGAATTACATTGCTCATAAAAAAGTACCTTTCAGTTTAAACCGGTAACTCGCCGCGGCTGGCTTTGCGTTTGTAAACCATCATGGTCAGCAGCAGCGGGATCACCACGGCTACCAGGATAGCTACGGAGTAGATCAGCCAGAACTGCGGTTGGATAGACAGGATACCCGGCAGGCCACCCACGCCGATGCCGTTAGCCATCACGCCGGTCAGGCCACAAATCAAGCCCGCGAAGGCGGAACCGATCATCGCGCACAGCATGGGAAAACGGTATTTCAGGTTGATACCGTACATGGCCGGTTCGGTAACGCCGAGGTAGGCGGAGATGGCGGCCGGTACGGAAATCTCACGTTCGTTGGCCTTGCGGCTAACGATGATGATGCCCAGCACCGCCGAGGCTTGCGCGATATTGGACAGGGCAATCAGTGGCCAGACTGGCGTGCCACCCATGCTTTGGATCATCTGCATATCGATCGCCAGCGTGGTCTGATGCACCCCGGTGATCACCAACGGCGCATACAGGAAGCCAAACAGCGCGGCGCCGATCGGGGCGAAGCTACCGGTCATTACCCACTTCACCGCCCAGGCGACGCCATCACCGATCATGCGGCCAAACGGACCGATCAGCGTGTGTGCCAGGAACACGGCCAGCAGTAAAGAAACCACCGGCACCACCACCAGATACAGATAATCCGGCACGATCTTTTTCAGACGGGTTTCGATCCAACCCAGCGCCATACCGGCGAGGATCGACGGGATCACCTGCGCCTGATAGCCCACTTTCTCAATGGTGAACCAGCCAAAGTTCCATACTTCCGGCACTTGCTGGCCGAGCAGGTAGGAGTTCATCAGTTGGGGAGAGACCAGGGTGATCCCCATCACGATGCCAAGCACCGGGGTACCGCCCATCTTCTTCACCGTTGACCAACAGATGGCCACCGGCAGGAACATAAAGATGGCTTCGCCCAGTAGCCACAGGAAGTCGTAAATGGTTTTCCAGGCTGGGTGCATCTGAGCCAGTGTTTGGCCGCCGGACATCGGGATATCGCCGATCACGTTGCGGAAACCCAGGATCAAACCGCCGCTGATCAGGGCTGGCAGCAGCGGGAAGAAGATCTCGGCGAAGTGGGAGATGCCGCGTTCGAACCAGGTCATGTTCTGGCGGGCGGCCAGTTTGGCCTGTTCTTTATCAGCTTCGTTGATGCCGGTGGCAGCGATTAACGCCTGATAGTAATCACCGACTTCGGGGCCGATCACCACCTGAAATTGCCCGGCGTTGGTGAAGCAGCCTTTGACCATGCGTAACTGCTCAATCTCTTTTGGCTTGGCCTTGGCGGGATCGTTAAGGACGAAACGCAGGCGGGTAATGCAGTGGCTGACGGTGGCGATATTCTCGCGGCCACCCACCAGCACGATCAGGCGATCGATGTCCTGCTGCTGAACTTTGCTCATTATGGCACCTTTGTTATCAGTGAGGCTTAGAGGTATTGATGTTTTTAAGCTTAGCCACTAGGCCGTTTTTATTAAATGGGAACGTTCCCAACTTGCGGTAAGGATCACAAAACGAACAATAAAGCCTCAAGTCGCGTCACAATGAACTCCGGCTACAACACGGGGCAGCCGTACGCTGCCCCGTTCAGAAGTGAGCTTGCCCGTCAGGCAAGTTTGCAGGGGATAATGATTTGGCGGATGCTCAGTTCACCACTCAACTGGCCTAGCAGCTGAAGGGCGGCCTGCTGCCCAGCGGTGCCATAGCCCAATTCAACGGAGAACGTCTCTGGGAACAAGAAGTTGAGCATCGGCGTGTTACCGATGGCGCACACCTGGATTGGCGTAATTTGTTGCTGTTGCAGGTATTTCATCGCGCCTAGTGCGATAGTATCGGAGGCGCAGACCAACGCGGTGGTTTGCGGTTCAATCACGTTGGCGGCCTGTTGGAAACCACTCTGGTAGCTCAGTTCTCCCAGTGCCACGACCGGCGAGATTTTCTGTTCGCGACAGGTATCCAGATAGGCCTGATGGCGACGCATCCCGGTGGTGGCATCGGACTCCTGCACGCCAAGGTAGCTGATATGGCTGTGGCCCTGCTTGCGTAAGCGCTGCATCAGCAACTGCACGGCACCTTCATCGTCATAACAAACCGAGGAGATCCCCGGATATTTGCGGGCGACCACCACCATCTTTTCCTGCCACGGCTTGAGCATGTCGGCAGTCAGACCTGTAAAGCCGAACAGGATCACGCCGTCGACGTTACGCTGACGCAGTACGTTGAGGTGTTCCTCCACCAGCCGAGTTTCAAACTGGCTTTCCATCACGATCGGATCGAACCCCTGCTGATACAGCAGCGGCAGCATGGTGCGCACGGCCTGATTTTCCGAAGGGGAATCCAGACGGGAAACGATAATGGCGACTACTTTATCGCTCTGGCCACGCATGGCGCGCGCCGATTTTGACGGGGTAAAACCCTGGCTGCGGATCACCGCTTCGACCCGTTCACGGGTTTGCGGGCTTACGCTGCCTTCGTTATTCATCACGCGTGAGACGGTAGACTTGCCTACCCCGCTCAGGCGGGCGATATCCTTGATTGTCAGCCGGTTTTGCATGGTTTACTTATCGTTTAGGTTATGAGGCTTAAACTTACAACATCCCACTTATGCTCGCCACCATAGCGCATTTTATCGCGCGGATCTCGGTGCATAGCCTATAGTGATGCGTAGCGGAATGGCCGCAACTGCCGTCCCCACTTTTTGTTAGACCTGAGGTTAATCCCTGAATGGATCCTGATCCGAGCCCCGACACTACTCATTCGGTTTCCCGGTAAAACCTCTCCGCTCTGCGTTGCTGTTTTGCCGGTTTAGGTAAGCAGCGGCACTTGCTCGATAGTTCGCCTCTGTTGTGATTGAAAATCAGTGATCTGCTCCGGCGGATGATTTTTGGCGTGTCTGAAAATCGTGCCAGCGGGCCGATCCGCCGTTCACCCATTGCCGTGAGGCGCTGGGCGACGAGGTGCGAACGATGAAATTTAAACATATCCCCCGTCAGCTGCTGGGTCTGCTCAGCCGCAATTTGCCACGCCGTTTGATTCGGCGCGATGCTTTGTTGGAAAGCGTCAGCGGTGTAGCGCATGAGCTGCCTGTCAGTTTGACGCAACAACGCCTGGAATGTGCCGCCGCCAGCTCTATGCAACTGTATGAGCGTTTTAACAGCCACCCGGAAGGCATCACCGAGCAGGAAGCAGAAACCGCCCGCAGCCAGTTTGGCAGTAACACGATTGAAAACCAGCAGGCTGAAAGCTGGTGGAAGCATCTGTGGCATTGCTACCGCAACCCGTTCAACCTGCTGCTTACCGTGCTGGGGCTGATTTCGTACGCCACCGAGGATCTGATCGGCGCGCTGGTGATCGGCTTGATGGTGCTGATCTCCACGCTGCTGCACTTTATTCAGGAAGCCCGCTCCAACAAGGCGGCGGATGCGCTGAAGGCGATGGTCAGCAACACCGCAACGGTATACCGCAGCGATGCACATACCGGTAAAAGCGAGCACAGTGAACTGCCGATCTCGCAGCTGGTGCCGGGCGATATTATCAAGCTGTCGGCTGGGGATATGATCCCGGCGGATCTGCGGTTGCTGTCTGCCAAAGATCTGTTTATCAGCCAGGCGGCACTGACCGGTGAGTCGCTGCCGGTAGAAAAAGTGGCCGATCTCCGCGATCAGGTGAGCGATCCGTTGGAGTGCCAAAACCTGTGCTTCATGGGGACCAACGTCGTCAGCGGCACTGCGCTGGCCATGGTGATCGGCACCGGTAGCGAAACCTACTTCGGCCAGTTGGCGCAGCGGGTGACCAGCCTGGATGAGCAGCCCAACGCCTTCCAGGCCGGTATCAGCAAAGTGAGCTGGCTGCTGATACGCTTTATGTTGGTGATGACGCCGATCGTGCTGCTGATTAACGGCTACACCAAAGGCGATTGGTGGGAAGCGGCGCTGTTTGCGCTCTCAGTCGCGGTGGGGCTGACGCCGGAAATGCTGCCGATGATCGTCACCTCAACCCTGGCGAAAGGTGCAGTCAAGCTGTCACGGCAGAAAGTGATCGTCAAACGTCTGGATGCGATCCAGAACTTTGGCGCGATGGATATTCTGTGCACCGATAAAACCGGCACGCTGACCCAAGACAAAATTGTGCTGGAACGCCATACCGACGTGTTTGGCGCCAACAGTGATCGGGTGCTGCGCTATGCCTGGCTGAACAGCTTCTACCAGACCGGGTTGAAAAACCTGCTGGATGTGGCGGTGCTGACCTGTGCCGACGAAAGCCAACAGCCGGACGCGTTGCAGCATTACCGCAAAGTGGACGAGATCCCGTTCGATTTCGAACGCCGCCGCATGTCGGTGGTAGTAGCGAAAGAGGCGCAATACCACGAGCTGATCTGCAAGGGCGCACTGGAAGAGATGCTGTCGATCTGTAGCCACGTGCGCCAGGAAGATGAGGTGATCCCGCTCAGCGAAGCGCTACTGGCGCGCATCCGCCGTGTGACCGACGAGCTCAACCAGCAAGGGCTGCGCGTGGTGGCGGTGGCCAACAAGATCCTGCCAGCGACGGATCATGAGTATGGCGTAGCGGATGAGTCGGATCTGATCCTCGAAGGTTATATCGCCTTCCTCGATCCACCGAAGGAGAGCACCGCACCGGCATTGGCTGCGCTGAAAAAGAATGGCGTCACCGTCAAAATCCTCACCGGTGACAACGAGCTGGTCGCCGCCAAGGTGTGTAAGGACGTGGGGCTGGATGCGGAGCATATCCTGCGTGGCAGCGAGATCGAACTGATGGACGACGCCACGCTGGTCGCCGCGGCGGCGCGTACCACGGTGTTTGCCAAGCTGACGCCGCTGCACAAAGAACGCATCGTTCAACTGCTGCGTAAGCAGGGCCACGTGGTGGGCTTTATGGGGGACGGTATCAACGATGCTCCGGCGCTGCGTGCGGCGGATATTGGTATTTCGGTCGATTCTGCGGTGGATATCGCCAAGGAAGCGGCGGATATCATCCTGTTGGAAAAAAGCCTGCTGGTGCTGGAACAGGGGGTCATTGAAGGCCGCCGTACGTTTGCCAACATGCTGAAATACATCAAGATGACGGCCAGCTCCAACTTCGGTAACGTCTTTAGCGTGCTGATCGCCAGCGCCTTTTTACCTTTCCTGCCGATGTTGCCGCTGCATCTGTTGATCCAGAACCTGCTGTACGATATTTCACAGATTGCCATTCCGTTCGACAACGTTGATGACGATCAGATCACTAAGCCACAGCGTTGGAACTCCGGCGATCTGGGGCGCTTTATGGTGTTCTTCGGGCCGATCAGCTCGATCTTCGATGTGCTGACCTTCTGCCTGATGTGGTACGTGTTCAAGGCTAATACGCCGGAAATGCAGACGCTGTTCCAGTCCGGCTGGTTTGTGGAAGGGCTGTTGTCGCAGACGCTGATCGTCCATATGATCCGTACGCGCAAAATTCCGTTTATCCAGAGCCGCCCATCTTGGCCGCTGTGCGTGATGACGTTGGCGGTGATCGCCGTCGGTATCGGCCTGACCTTCTCGCCGCTGGCGGGCTTCCTGCAGTTGCAGGCGTTGCCACTGAGCTACTTCCCTTGGCTGGTGCTGATCCTGGCTGGCTACATGGTGCTGCCCCAGTGTGTGAAAGGCTGGTTTGTACGCCGGTATGGCTGGCAGTAGAGCGTTCTAGAGCTAGCTAAATGCAAATGCCCAACAAACATGTGTTTGTTGGGCATCATTATTTATTGGGACATTACCAAGAAGCCGGGTTTACTTACCTTTGACTGCGATATCAACAGCTTCTTTAATTGAAGCTATTAACCCTATTTTATCATGACGCCCTATGCTTTTTGTGTAAATTGGGTTGTCCCAATCAATACCAGAGATTACATAAACGCTTAAATCATTGCTGCTATCATGGAATGTCACATCGACGAAAAAATTATTAGCATACTCCACTAGCAACACGTCCTGGTCAATATAGCTATTAGGATCATCAAAATTCGTTATGTATAACGTATCATCAGTGACTTTTCCACCTTTGAAATCAATTGTTGAACGGCTGATATTCATTTCATAAGCTCCTTAACTTTATGCTCCGATATTGGGTGGGAGTGGATAACTCCCTGTGATTCTTTAATAACAACCCATTGAGTTTCCTTCCCATCATAAGCGCCAATTATATGGTCATACTGCTTAACTTTCCAATCAGGATGTGTTTTTGTTGTTTGGCCTGTGCTCCATACATCGATATCAATTCTAGGAATATTTACATCGGGCTTAAATTTAGCTTTGCCTTTGTTAGCTGTAGTTCTGACGATATCCTTCCAAGGTACTCCTTTCGGTGGATAGTGCTTGTGATTATGTACAACTGATTTTGGAGGCGCACTCAACATCACATAAATCGGCTCAACACCGCTTCCTGTGGCATCAGGCTGCCAATAGATGAAATCTCGCAGTCCTTTGATATCTTCCGCCGGGAAGGTGGTGGTGACGATACTGTCGGCCTGTTTTATTGTCGTCCCTGTATGCACTGGCGTGACTGGTATTGGTAAACTGTTTCCAGTATTGGAAGGTGCTGTTGGTCCAACTGGAACAGGATTAATCAGGATCGTCCGCGACGGCGCTCCAGCTACAGCCGGAAGCGTGATCTTATCTAGCCCGGTTTTTTCATCACGCACTGCCCTCAATACTGGCACGTTTGCAGATACGCCAGCTATGCCCGTTTTAACCAAACTAACGTTTTGTCGCCCGTTCTCTGTTACCAGTAAACCACGCACGGGCAAGTTGACCGACGTCATTTCAGGAGTAATGTTGACTTTTCCTGCGGCAAACAGTTGGGCCTGAGCAGCAAACAGCTCCATGTCGCGGCCAAGAACCTGATCGCTGCCCAGCCCCACTTCCTTTGGCCAGAATCCGATAACCAGAGTACCAACTGTCGCTCCAAGCGTGCTGACGGTGGCTATCCTACTCAGTTCTGCGGCTCCTCTCCATAAGGCACCAGCGACCGAGCCTGCTAGTTCACTCGCCGTGGTTAGAACTCCCTCTGCGGCAGCTGTCAATTGTAGCATCCCTGGGGCACGATTCAGTACCATACCCCCGGCAGCAACAAGTGAAGCCTGAGCCGATTTAACCATTTCCTGCGTATATGTTGGAGTTGGATTCACACCCGCACGGGTCATTAGTGCCGCTAGTTTCGCCTTGGCCTCTGCTTCTACCTCAGCCCTTGCCTTGGCTTCCTCTGTCAAACGGTTAACATTTTGTTCTTTTACTCGGACGTCACTTTCCAATAGAGGTAAAGCTTGTTTGTCCTTCTCAATTTGTTCTTGAATAGCTCGCTCTTCAGCAAGTTTTTCACCCATTTTTACTCTGTTTTCTTTTTTTTGTTGTGCTACCGACGAGGGCTTTTCGCGAGCATAGAAATGCTCTTCATTATTTAGCTTTAGGTATTCCTCATGAACACGTCTTTTCTTTATTTCATCACATAAAATTTGTTGGTTTTTTTGCTCGAGCTTAAGCTTGGCAAGAGTTAGTTGATATTTACTCTTTTCAAGCTCAGATGATGTGCTTTGCCTTTCTATATTTTGCAATTCAATTTTTCTAATATCTTCCGTGATGGTTTTTAGACCGGATTTAATATCTCTTTCAATGTTTGATAAGTATTGTACTTTCTCATCAGATTCCTTTCGTGAGATGTCTTTTGCTCCTTCACTGACTGGGACGATAACATCATCATCAAATATATCTGTTTTTGATTGGTTCATGTCAGATATTTTCTGATCCCAGAGATGAGGTTTTTCAGTTATCTTAGGAGTCGTTGGAGGTGGCCCGTGCCACGCAGTAACAGTAATGGTATCACCATTAATCTCACCTTTTTGCCATGAACCCTCATCTCGCGTTACCCAACGATATCCCAGAGATTCCATCACCTGCCGCTCAAACGGATCTATTTTGTTGTAGTCGGTCATAAGTAATATACTCAATGTTAGAAGCTATTTTATTTATCAGCTTTTTTGCTGGTAATTTCTTTTTCCAACGACACCAATCGAAATTCCAGTTCACGTCTGGCTTCGCCTTCTTCTTTTAGCGCCTCAATGAGCAGAGCGACTACACCATTGATATTAATTCCACGTGCATCTTTCAGAAAGCTGCCGTCATTTAGTTTCAGTTCTGTCGTAGTCACGGACTGAGGTAAGATACTTTCTACTTCCTGTGCAATTACCCCGGCTTCCGGAACGCCTTGTTTCAAGTAGGTATAGCCGCTGATTTTTTCTAGCTTATCCAGTGCACCATCAATCTTTACGATGTCCGTTTTCATACGGGCATCTGAGCTACTGTGCCAGGCGCCGTTGGTGTAGGCATTACCTTTGTCCCGGAACTCATACCAGCCATCGCCTCCACCATTGGCAACACGAAGCCCCATCAGATGGTGTTGACCAATTCGTTCGTAATGGCAAAGTTCTGCAAATAGGCTCCCTTGCCCTTGAAGACGTAATCCGTAGGTGGTTCGGTCTGCATTGTTATTTACATTCTTATTGCCCTTGGCGACGATCCATCCATCGGGATCACTTTTTTCCAATCGCCCAGCTGACAGTTCGCTATTGGCTCTTACATGAATTTCATTCCAACGCCCCGATAAGTCACGGTAGGAAAGTAACCCGGTATCTTCTTTTCCAGGAATGACACGGGAACCCATCATCATGGTGGTGGTCACATTGCCGGTGTTGAAATTCGTATATACAGCTGGTGCGCCATATGTCTGTCCACTGATTAAGGGGGTAGGACCGGTATTCACTGCGCCAATACCAGCGTTATGAGATACCATTGCGCCACCCGATACATCGACGCCGTTAGACAGAGACACCCTACCGGTCGAGAGATTAAAAGCGAAAGGACGCAGAGTGTTCCACTGCCCGTCCTGAGCCTGACCGCTTGGTGTAGTTAGCACATAAAAAGCTTGCCCGTCATTACGCAGCATCACTCCAGTATTGCCGTTTGCCAGGCGGAAACCATTTGCCGATTTGGTCACGATCTCACCGTCACTGATAACGCGTTTACGGAGTGTGGTCAGTGATTTCAGTTCAGTAATGTCGTCATTAACACCGCCAAGCACTTGAGCATTTTTCTTTTCTTCAGCCATGATTACTTCCTCTTTAACAAGCCTGTATTCTGATAGCTAACAGCACCACTTAGCCCCCCTAACGGGTGGACAAGTATCGGAGTTCTTGTACTGTCGAACCAGGAAACATACAACGATAAACTGTATGTATGACCAGTATTTTACGTTGATAAGCAGGAAGTGCCGATTGTCATTGGTTGTGTGGTGGCTGATACAAAATAGGGGGCATTAGCCGATTAGGCAGAGACAGTTAAACGGGCGCAGCATGCGGCGCCCCTACAAATTGAGCAACATGGTGATTCTCACCAACTCCAACCAATCTGTGATCCATCGCACCGTTTTGCCCCTGCGGTTGGACATCTCTCCCCAGCTCAGTCTTTATCTACTTCCTTGGCTAGATTGATTTTTTCCTCTGAGGAATTTCCGATGCACAAACCCTTCAGTTATACGCTACTGGCTTCTTCTCTATTCTTTTCCCTCAATGCACTAGCTCAACCGGCTGGCGATCTGCCGCTGATGCCCTGGCCGCAGCAGGTTGAGTTAGCTCAGCCGCAGGGCAAGCTGGTGCTGGATTACCGCTTATCGTTCAACGTTCAGGGGGACGATTTGAGCGAAGCGCAGGCTCGCTGGCGCGATCGCCTGGAACGCCAAACCGGCTGGACGTTGGCCCCACAGGACGAGAAAAACCAAGCGGCAACGATCAACATCATCATCAAACATCAGGTTGCAGCCCAGCCGCTGCCGGACAGCGATGAAAGCTACCAGCTCAAGGTCACTCCGCAGGGTGCCACGCTGACGGCCAACACACGCTTCGGTGCATTACGCGGTATGGAAACACTGCTGCAACTGGTGCAGACCGATGGCGAAAACACCTTTATGCCGTTGGTGAACATTACCGACGTTCCGCGTTTTCCTTGGCGAGGCGTGCTGCTGGATTCGGCGCGCCATTTCCTGCCGGTGGAGGATATTCTGCGGCAGCTTGATGGGATGGCGGCGGCCAAACTCAACGTATTCCACTGGCATCTGACCGACGATCAGGGTTGGCGCTTTGCTTCCGAACACTATCCAAAGCTACAGCAACTGGCCAGTGACGGTCATTTCTACACCCGTGAACAGATGAAGCAGGTCGTTGCCTACGCCACGGCGCGGGGCATCCGCGTGGTGCCAGAAATCGATCTGCCGGGTCATGCTTCTACCATTGCCGTGGCGTATCCAGAGCTGCTTAGTGCGCCGGGGCCGTATCAAATGGAACGCCATTGGGGGGTCCACAAGCCGACGCTCGATCCTTCGAACGACAAGGTTTATCAGTTTGTCGACAGCATCATCGGCGAACTGGTGGCGATCTTCCCGGATCCTTATCTGCATATCGGTGGCGATGAGGTGGATGCCACCCAGTGGAAAGCGTCAAAAACCATCCAGGCGTTTATGCAGCAGAACCAGCTGGCGGATGCCCATGCGTTGCAGGCTTTCTTCAACCAGAAGCTGGAAAAAATCCTTGAACAACATCAGCGCCGTATGGTGGGTTGGGATGAGATTTACCATCCTACCTTGCCGCGTACCATCGTGATCCAATCCTGGCGTGGGCCAGATTCTTTGGGGGCCAGTGCACAGGACGGCTACCAAGGCATTCTTTCCACCGGTTTCTATCTCGATCAGCCGCACAGCACCGCCTATCACTATCGCAATGAAATTTTGCCGCAGCCGCTGGGGGTAGATACCAACGTGCAGGCGGGGGAGCAGGCGCAGAGCTGGCAATTCAGCATGCCGCGTTTCAAGGGGAGCCCGGTGGAAGGCACCTTCACGCTGATCGAAGGCAAGCAAGGATGGCGTGGTTTTATCGATTTCAAAGACAAATCGCGGCGTGCAGTGCGGGACATCGAATGGCGCACTCCAGAACAGGTGACCTTCCGCATTGATACCTGGATGGGCGACACGCGTCCGGTATTTACTCTGCAGCAGGATCAACTGAGCGGTTACACGTTGGTGGGCAACGTGCGCTATCCAACCAGCGGCAGCAAATTGACGGCGATCCCGGCGGGTGTGATGCCAGTGGTGCCGGATGAACAGCATCAGGCCAATATTCTGGGGGGCGAAGCCGCCTTCTGGGCGGAAAACATCCGCGCACCGGTGCTCGATCTCAAGCTGTGGCCAAGAACCTTTGCCGTGGCGGAACGTATGTGGTCGGCCAAGGATGTGACCAACGAGGATAATATGTACCAACGCCTGGCAGCGATAGATGCCTGGTCGGTGGTGTCTGTTGGCCTGCAACAGCATGCTGAAACGGCGCGTGAGTTTACCCGTTTGGCTAACAGCGTAGATATCACCCCATTGCAGATCTTGGCCGAAGCGGTGGAGCCGGGGCAGTATTACACCCGTCAGCACCTGAAGTTCAAGGCAGGTAATTACCATCAATTTGAGCCACTTAACCGCTTTGCTGATGCCATTCCCCCGGAAAGTGCGGCGGTACGCGATCTCGATAAGCAAGTGGCGTTGCTGCTTAAAGACAAGAACCATCGGGCGGCGGCGGAGGCGATCCGTGAACGGCTACAACGCTGGCAACGTAACGGTGCACCGGTGAAGCAGGTGATAGCCGGTAACGTGGTGATGAAGGATTTGGCTCCGGTGGCGCAGGATGTCGGCGCGCTGGCCGATCTGGGCTTGATGCTATTGGAACGTTATCAGCAAGGAAAGCCTTTGAGTAAAGCCGAGGCGGAACAGGCCCAGCAACAGCTGGACGCGGCAGCACAGATCCGGGATGAAGTGGTGATTGCGGCGGTATACCCGCTGGAAACGCTGTTGCGCGCAGTGGCGGTGCGGTAACCGGGCAGGGATGGCGTGGTTAAGACTGCGCCAACCAACTATCCCAGATGGGCACCGGCTGTAGTTGCTCCAGCAGGAAATCGATAAAGGCACGCACCTTGGGGTTGCTGTAGCGGCTGGGAAAATACAGGGCATACAGGCCGTGGGTCGGGTGAGTCAGTTTGTCGTCCAGCGCCAGCGGAACCAGGGCACCTTGCTCAATCAAATCGCCCAACAGATAAGTGGGCAGATAGGCAATGCCTTGGTTTTCCAGCACTGATTTCAACAGTACCAGGCTGCTGTTGGCCTGGATCGGGGTACGTGTCTTCAAGTGGTGGGCGACGCCCTGTTCATCAAGGGTTTTCCATACCGGGGTCAAGCCAGGGTAAATCAGGCACTGATGATGGGGTAAATCCTGAATGGAATGCGGCGTACCGTAATTCTCGAGATATTTCGGGCTGGCGCAATAGGCCCAATTAACCGTGGCTAATTTACGCATTGCATAATTAATAGGCGGCTCCGAAGAAATGCGCAATGCGATATCAAAGTTGGTTTCATTAAGGTTAACAAAGTTGTCGTTAAGGTTAATATATAAATCAACATCGGGGCAACGCTCACGAAAATGATTCGCCAACGTTGCCAAATGGGAATAACCAAAAGCCATAGAGCAGGTTATCCGTAATTCACCGTTGGGGTGATTATAGTAACCGGCGGTGGTGTTGAGCGATTCATTAAAGTCCAGCAACAGTTGCGTTGCACGATTGTATAAGTATTGGCCAGGTTCGGTGAGCGTAAAGCTGCGCGTGGTTCTCTTGATTAAGGTGGTGCCCAACTGACTTTCTAGCTGTGACAAGCTCTTGCTGACCGCCGAGGGTGAGACGTTCAGGTGTGCGGCAGCCTCCGACAGCCCACCACATTCCACAATTTTGACCAGAACTTCCAGTTGCTTTAACGACGCTGGGCTGCTCATTTTTTCCTTTAATTCACGAGTGATTTCATTAAACGGTACGAATGCGCTATTACATCGCTGCGAACAAGATGCCATTATTAATAGCAGAATACGCTGTACCGTACCGGATCACAACTAAACACCAAGGGGTGACCTGTCTCACACAAGTCACAAATTACTGTAGAGAAAAATAAAAAAGTGACTTAAGTCACATGAACAAAAAAGATAAAAATAAGGAATTGAATATGTGGAAACGTTTAGAACCCTACAAATCATCATTTATTCTGCTATTTGCCTTAACGCTCGGGGGGATAGTCGGTATTTACGCGCCCGATATTGCGTTGAAATTACAGGCAATCGGTAAGATATTCCTTAACCTGCTGTTTATGATTATCGTGCCGTTGGTCAGTGTCAGCGTCATGTCCTCGATCGCCAGCATGACCGACCTGAAAAAGCTCGGGCGCATCATGGGGGTGATTTTTGCCGTTTCCATTGTGATGGCGCTGATACCTGCGGCCGGTATCGTCGGTTTGGCCACGCTGTTCAACCCCGCGCAGGGGGTCACCATCGAACTGGCGGAGAAGTTTAATGCCGGTGGTGGAGGTATGGATTTTGTCAGCATGGTGACCACCAACGACTTCGTCGGGCTACTGTCGAAATCCAACATCCTGGCGCTGATTATCATGTCCGTGATTGCCGGCATCGCTATCGGCCAGTCGGGTGAGCAGGGCAAGCGGGTGTCCAATTCACTCAACGATCTCAACACCATCATCATGAAGATTGTGTCGATCATCATGAAGGGGGCACCCATCGGGCTGGGCTGCTATTTTGCTTCCACCATGGCCAGCCAAGACTCACAGTTGCTGGTCACCTTTGCCAGAGCCATCGGTCTGTTCTTTGCTGCAACGCTACTGTACTACGTTTTTGGCTCCATTTTTTACTCGTGGATCGGCGGCGGCATGCCTGCGATACGTGCCTTCTGGCGTAACGCCATCGAGCCTTCGGCCACCGCTCTGGGCACCTGTTCCTCTTTGGGCACCTTGCCAGCCAATATCCGCGCTGCCAAAGCGATGGGGATCAATCCGGAAATCGTGGACATCTCCCTGCCACTGCTGGTAAACCTGAATAAGGGCGGCGTGGCGATGATTGCGGCCCTGAAGATCGTGTTTATTTTCGCGGTGCTGGGGCTGGATTTCACGATAGAGACATTCTTCCTGACGATGCTGATTTCCGTGCTGTCGGCGATTATCGTGGGTGGCGTCCCCGGCGGGGCTTTCCTGGGTGAGATTTTCATTGTCACCACGCTGGGGCTGCCGTTAGAAACCATCCCGATGCTGGTGGTTCTGGGCACCATAACCGACGCCCCGGCCACGCTGATCAACGTCATACACGATCTCAATGCCGCACAAATTGTTGAGCGCTTTGCGGGCAAAAAGCCGCAGCCGGTCTCTGAAAACGCAGGTATTACGGATATAGCAGAAAAAATCGCGTAAGGGTTGCTGCATAGCCCTACGCACCTGATTAACGATAAAAGCAGGCAAATTGTTATGACATCTAAAAAAATAGAAACCGCCCTGGTCACCGCTGGCCGTAAGCCTCGATTCACCCAAGGATCGGTCAACCCGGTGATCCAACGCGCCTCTTCCTTAACCTTCGATACGGTGAAGGCCAAAAAGTTTGCCACCGCCAACCGTGCCAAAGGGGAGTTATTCTACGGACGTCGCGGCACCCTGACGCATTTCTCATTCCAGGATGCGATGGCCGAGCTGGAAGGCGGGGTAGGCTGCTCGCTTTACCCTTGTGGGGCGGCGGCTGTCACCAATGCTATCCTGGCGTTTGTTGCCAGTGGCGACCATATCCTGATGACCGGAGCCGCCTATGAGCCGACGCAGGATTTCTGCAACAAAATCCTGAGCAAGCTGGGCGTGGCAACCACCTATTACGACCCGCTGATCGGTGCCGGGATCGCCGAGCTGATCCAGCCCAATACCAAAGTGCTGTTCCTTGAATCTCCAAGCTCGATCACCATGGAGGTCCAGGACGTACCGGCAATGGTGAAGGCGGCCCGGGCGGTGAACCCAGATATCGTCATCATGATTGATAACACCTGGGCGGCGGGCATTCTGTTCAAGGCACTGGATTATGGCGTGGATATCTCTATTCAGGCCGGAACCAAATATATCATCGGCCATTCAGACGCGATGCTGGGTACCGCGGTGTCGAATGCCCGTTGCTGGGACCCACTGCGTGAAAACTCCTACCTGATGGGGCAAATGGCCGACGCGGATACCGCCTATAACGGCAGCCGTGGGCTGAGAACGCTGGGTGTGCGTCTCAAGCAGCACGAGATCAGCAGCATCGCCATTGCCGAATGGCTGGCAGCACGGCCAGAGGTGGAGCGGGTCAACCACCCGGCGCTGCCTTCTTGCAAAGGGCATGAGTTCTTCCAGCGGGATTTCAGCGGTAGCTGCGGGTTATTCTCTTTTGTGCTGAAAGCACGGTTGACGAACGAGCAGGTTGCCCACTATCTGGACCATTTTGAACACTTCAGCATGGCCTATTCGTGGGGTGGGTTTGAATCGCTGATCCTGGCCAACCAGCCGGAAGAACTGAACGAAATTCGTCCGGCGGCCAAGGTGGACTTTACCGGCACGTTAGTGCGCGTTCATATTGGTTTTGAGAATATTGATGACCTGATCGCCGATTTGGAAGCGGGATTTGCGCGTCTGAAGTGACCCCTCACCCTAACCCTCTCCCACAGGGAGAGGGGACCTACCGTGCCACAGATTGGGCTTTGTGCCCGACGATAGCGACAGCTCTAAACGAGCCACAATTTGACTCCCGCACTCGACTACAACACTGACTCACCTTGGGAAGAGGACGGAACATGTCACAGATTGACTCCTACACCTGACAATAGCACTGAACTGGCTCCCTCTCCTTGGGGAGAGGGTTGGGGTGAGGGAGAATGCACCTTGGTCAAGCTAGAACATTTGGCGAGTTGGTAGAACCCATCTAACCCGTGGCTTTGAACGAGAGTGATTTTGCGGATGAATGTTTCAGATTGATGATGACGAAAAAACAAACGGCCAGCAAAGGCTGGCCGCATTCGATCGCACCGGGTTGCCGATTAACGGCGAACGGCGATGGCTTCGATCTCGATTTTCACGTCTTTTGGCAAACGTGCCACTTCAACGCAAGAACGCGCTGGGAACGAGGCGTTGTGCTCGGTGAAGAACGCTTCGTAGGCCGCGTTAACGGTAGCGAAATCGTTGAGATCTTTGACGAAAACGGTGGTTTTAACGATGTCGCCCACTTTCAGGCCTGCGGCTTCCACGATCGCCTTCACGTTGGCCAATGACTGGCGAGCCTGAGCGGCAACGTCATCGGGTACGGCACCGGTTTTTGGATCGACCGGGATCTGGCCGGAGGTGATGATCATGCTGCCCAGGTCAACGCCCTGCACGTAAGGACCAATGGCGGCTGGCGCGAGTTCAGTGCTGATATTACGTGACATTTTTTCTCCTGATATCCTGTTGTTGTTCAAACGGCGAGTCGGCCCGCCGTAAACTCACATGGACGCAGCATGCAGCGCCCCTACGACGCACCATTATAAAGGGTACCCGCCAGATTAACAGCGGCATACCCTGGTAAAACGGAGGATTTTAGTCGGTCTGTAGAACCACCTGATGATCGAACTCTTTCTCGCAGTAACGGCACTTGAGGTGCACTTCCCCTGCATGGGATTTGACGCTGAAACTGGAGGCCACCGGCTCGCTGCGGCTGATGCAGTTGCTGTTCGGGCAGGTCAGCACGCCGTCGATATGATCCGGCAGGCTGAGCGTCAGCTTGCGCACTACTTCATAGTTATCGATACGGTTGACCGTAGCCTTGGGCGCGTACATCGCCAGCTGGTTGGCCTGCTGCTCGGTCAGGAAGGTGTTCTCGATCTTGATCAAATCCTTGCGGCCCAGCTCTTTGGAGGGCAGGTTCAGGCCGATGGTGATGCGCTGATCGGTGGCGGTCAGTTTGAACAGTGAGAGCAGCTTAAAGCCGATTTGCGCCGGAATATGGTCGATCACCGTGCCGCACTTGATCGCTTCAACCTGGAGTTTGTTATCGTGAGTCATGACGGTTCCCCCTTAAAGAGCCAAATCTGCGTTTAAAACCAGTGCCAACAGCGCCTGACGGGCGTAAATACCGTTGCCTGCCTGTTGGAAATAGTGGGCATACGGTGTCTTGTCCACCTCAATGGCAATCTCATCAATGCGCGGCAGCGGATGCAGCACCTTCATGTTGTCCCGAGCACCGGCCAAGTCAGAAGCTCGCAGGATGAACTGCGCCTTCACGTTGGCGTATTCGGACGGGTCCAGGCGCTCTTTCTGTACGCGGGTCATATACAGAATATCCAGTTCCGGCACCACTTCTTCAATGCTGTTGTGGCGGCTGTAGGAGATGCCTTTTTCGTCCAGCATCTTCAGGATATAGCTAGGCATTGCCAAAGCGTCTGGCGCGATGAAGAAGAAGTGGTTTCCTTCATATTTTGCCAGCGCCTGGGTGAGCGAGTGCACGGTGCGGCCATATTTCAGGTCGCCGACCATGGCGATATTGATATTGCTCAGGCGGCCCTGGGTTTCCTGGATGGTGAACAGATCCAGCAGCGTTTGGGTCGGGTGCTGGTTCGAGCCGTCACCGGCGTTCAACACTGGGATACCGCCAGAGAATTCAGCGGCCAGGCGTGATGCGCCTTCCTGCGGATGGCGCATCACGATGGCATCAACGTAGGTGCTGATCACCGAGATGGTATCGGCCAGCGTTTCGCCCTTTTTGCCGAGGGAGGTGTTGCTGCTGTCGGAGAAACCGACCACCGAAGCCCCCAGGCGCTGGATCGCGGTCTCAAACGACAGGCGGGTACGCGTAGACGCTTCAAAGAAGCAGCTGGCGATCACCAGGTGTTTGAGCAGCTCCGGCTGCGGGTTAGCTTTCAGGCTGGCGGCGGTGCTGAGCACCAGCTCCAGATCTTCACGGCTGAGATCGTTAATAGAGATGATGTTCTTGCGATACAGCGGATTGGCCATGTTCACTCTCCTCGACTCGGGCCCTTGGCGCGGGGCTTTTCAATGTAATAGCAATGCTTTGGACAAAAAAAAGCCCCTCAACGAGGGGCTTTAAATGATGGTTCATGCAACAGGGGAAATAACGGCAGTTGCCCGCCGATTGGCTGGCGGTTTTGTCGAGTGTGGCGAACAAAACAAAGGTCGTTTTTCATGCTTTCTCCTGGCAAATTGTCGCGCATTATACTCGCGCTTTTTTTCTCTGCAAGGGTAAAAACACCACTTTTTGCGATTTCGCAATCGATTGGCTTGGCGATTACCGCTGCGAGTGGCACTCGGTGTCTGGTTGTTTGGCCACGTTCCTGCTAGCGCTTAATCCCGCATATGCTCACCGGCCTGTAAGGCAGCCCGGTCGTAATGCTGCACGATGTGGCCGTTCTCCATCAGGGCGGCGCGTTCGGACATGTGGGCAATCACGTCACCGTCATGGCTGACCAGCAAGTAGGTCATGCCATGCTCGCGTTTGAGGTGGTTGAGCAGGTTGAGGATCTCCGCCTGCACCGACATATCCAGCGCCGAGGTGGGTTCATCCAAGAGCAGCAGCTTAGGCCGCAACAGCAGGGCACGGGCGATAGCGACGCGCTGGCGTTGGCCGCCTGAAAGCTGGTGGGGATAGCGCTGTGCCGTGGCCGCGCTCAGCCCTACCTGCCGCAAGGCTTCGTCGATCCGCGCCGTAATGTGTTTCTCACCGTGGATCTTCAACGGCTCACCCAGCGTACGGGCAATCTGATGCTGCGGATGTAACGAAGCATAGGGATCTTGAAACACCATCTGCACGTCGCGGCGTAATTGGCCGGTGAAGCGTTGCTGTGGTTGCAGAGGCTGGCCGAGCAAGCGTATTTCTCCACGCCATTCACGTTGCAAACCTGCCAGCACGCGCAGCACGGTGGATTTGCCACAGCCGGAAGCGCCAATCAGGCTGAAGGTTTCCCCCGCCTCAACGCCAAAGCTCACTGACTCCACGGCGATCTTATGGCCGTTGCCCTGCGGGAAGCTGACCTGCAAATTTTCAATGTCAATCAGCGCCATGTTCGCTCCGGGTAAAATCGATGCTGCGATCCAGCACCGGAAGATCCTGGCCGTAGGTGCTGGCATTGGGGCGGCAGGCCCACAGCGTGCGGGTGTAAGGATGGGTGGCTAGCGGCAGGTTGGCCGCGATCCCCTGATCCACCAGCTTGCCCTGATACATCACCAATACCCGGTCGCAACGTTCAGCCACCAGCGGCAGATCATGGCTGATCAGCAACAGCCCCATGTTACGCCGCGTGGTTTGTTCGACGATCAGATCGAGGATCTGATTACGTAATCTGGCATCCAGCGCCGAGGTTGGCTCATCGGCGATCAGCAGTTGCGGATCGTTGACCAGCGCAATCGCCAACATCGCGCGTTGCCCCATACCGCCGGAAAGCTGGCCGGGGTAGCTGTGATAGAGGCTTTCCGGCAAGCCGACGGCGGCCAGTGAGTTCAGCACTCGCTCATGGCGATCGGCCCGAGTCAGTGCGTTATGCAGCACCAGGGATTCTTCGATCTGCTTACCGATGCTGCGCACCGGATTCAATGCGTAGCGCGGATCTTGCAGCACCATGGCGATTTTGGCGCCGCGTACCTCGTTCCATTGACGTGGCTGAAGCTTTAGTAAATCTGTCTCACGATAGTGCAGCTTATCGGCGGTGACGATGCCCGGCTTACGTACCAGCCCCATCAGGGCGCGGGCGGTCATGGATTTGCCGGAACCTGATTCCCCCACCAGCGCCACTTTCTCCCGGCCAATGCTGAAAGAAAGGCTATCCACCACCTTGTGGCCGTTAAATTCGATATTCAGGTTCTGTGCAGTCAGCAGTGGTTCAGTCATGATGCGGATCCAGTAAGTCGCGCAGGCCGTCGCCCAGCAGGTTAAACGCCAGGCTGCTGATCAGGATCGCACAGCCAGGGATCGCGGCGATCCACCACTGATCGAAGATCACCTGCATCCCGTCGGCTACCATCGATCCCCATTCCGCCATCGGCGGTCGGGCACCCAGCCCCAGGAATCCCAGACCGGCGGCGGCCAGAATAATCCCCGCCAGATCCAATGCTAGCCGGACGACGGCAGAGGGCAGGCACATGGGCAGAATATGGCCCCATAGCAGGCGCGGCCCCTGAATGCCCATCATCTCGGCGGCGGCCAGGTAGTCGCTTTTACGCAGTAGTTGGATCTCGGCTCTGGCCTGGCGGGCATAGGCGGGCCAGGTGGTGAGCGCCAACGCCAGCGCGCCATTAACCAGCCCAGGGCCGAGCATCGCCACAAAGGCGAAGGCCAGGATCAGCCGTGGCATCGACATGACCACGTCGGTAAAGCGCATCAGCACGCGCTCCAGCCAGCCGCCGTAGTAGCCGGATAGCACGCCAATCAGCAGGCCGAGCGGCAGGGTGATTGCGGTGACCAGCAGCACCAGCCCAAGGGTTGGTCGGGTGCCGTAGATCAGGCGGGAAAGGACGTCGCGGCCATAGCTGTCGGTGCCGAGCCAATGGCCAGCTCCCGGCGGCAATAGGCGGTTGGCAGCGTTCTGCCAGTTGGGATCGACCGGTGCCAACCAAGGCGCAAACAGCGCTATCAGCACCAGTAACAGCAGGATGGTGGCTCCGCAGGTGGCGGAAGGTGAGCGTTTAAGCAGCGTCATGGTCATTGGCGCGCCCTCGGATCGAGCAAGCGCACCAGCAGGTCGGTGAGATTGTTGATAATCACAAAGCACAGGCCGATCAGCAGCGTGCCGCCCATGATGGCGGTGGTGTCCCCGGCAAACAGCGCGGTGGTCAGATAGCGGCCAATGCCCGGCCAGGAGAACACGGTTTCGGTCAGAACCGCTCCCTCCAGCATGCTGGTATAGGCAAGCGCGATCACCGTCAGCAGGGTGCCGCTGATGTTGGGCAGCACGTGGTGGAACATGATGCGCATTTCGCTGGCCCCTTTGGCACGCGCCAGGGTGATGTACTCTTTATTCAATTCGCTCAGGCAGGCGGAGCGGGTCAGGCGGGTAATGCTGGCCAACGAATAATAGGCCAGCAGGCAAACCGGCAGCACCAGGTGTGCCAACGCATTGCGCACGGCCCCCGCATCGCCGGAAAGCCAGGTGTCGATCAGCGCGAAGCCGGTTTTGGCCTCGACGGTGTATTGGTAGACATCGTCCAACCGCCCCGGCCCGGCGCTCCACTGTAGCTTGGCGTAGAAAAGCAATAGCATCAGCAGCCCCAGCCAGAAGATGGGCACCGAATTGCCGAGCAGGGTAATAAAGCGCACGCCGATGTCCAGCTTGCTGCCGGCAAAACGCGCGCACAATACGCCAGCCAGCACGCCGAGCGGGGCTCCAATCACCAACGACAGCGTGGCCAATTCCAACGTGGCCGGGAAGGCATGCAGCAGATCCTGCAATACCGGTTGGCCGGTGGCGCTGGCGGTGCCGAGATCGCCATGGGCCAGCCGCTCCAGATAGTGCCAGAACTGCACCGGCAACGAGCGATCCAGGCCAAGCTGCTGTTTTACCTGCTCATAGGTGGCGGCGCTGGCGTGATCGCCGACGATCTGCAACACGCGATCCACCGGCGACAAGGCAGACAGCAGGAAGGTGATCAACAATAGGCCGAACAGGGTCAGCGCCAGCGTGAGCAGCCCCTGCGCCAATCCCCAAAGACGACGCCGGGAACGGCTTCCCGGCGTAGATTTTATTGCTACCGACATGGCAATCCTGATTATTTGCTAACGCGATCGTAATAGACCATATCTGCATTCAGGCCCTGTTGATAGCCTTTGACGTTATCGCGCAGCACCACCTGCGTTTTGGCCTGATCGATAAACACATACGGTGAACTGCGCTGCAATTCCTGTTGCATAGCGGTATAGAGCGCAGTGCGTTTGGCCGGATCGGCCTCTGCGACCGCTGCCAGCGTTTGTTTGCTTAGCTCAGGGATCTGCCAACTGTTCAGCCCGGCCACCGTGCTGCTTTTGCCGTCGTTATAGGCGAAAGCGCTGGCATTGGAGTGCGCATCGAAGTAATCCGGGATCCACAGGCGGATCGCCGCCTGATGCTGCTTGGCGCGTACGCGGGCATAGACCTGGCTACCGGCGGCAGGCAACAGATCGAGCTTCACGCCACCTTGGGCAAAGCTGGCCTGTAACGACTGGGCGATGGTGATAAACGGCGGTTTGTTTTCCACGTCCAGCGTCAGGCTGGCGTTGGTGATCCCGGCTTTTTCCAGGATCGCCTTGGCCTTGGCCGGATCGAAGCTGAACGGGTTATCCTCCAGCGCCCCCGGCAGGCCGACCGGCAGGAAGCTCTGATGGACGAAGTATTGCCCTTTCAGCAGATCTTTGGTGATGCCCTGATAATCCACCAGATAGCGAGCCGCTTCCCAGAAGGCCGGGTTCTTCAGCAGCGGGTTGGCGGTATTACCGGTGTTGAACACCAGATAGTTTTGCTCGGCGGAAGGGATTTCCAGCACCTTCACACCCGCCTGGCTTTTCAGCGCGGCGGTTTGATCCGGGCCGAGTTCACGCGCCACGTCGGCATCCCCTTGCTGGATCAGCAGGCGGCGCGCGCTTGGGTCTGGCACGTTCTTGATGATGATATTGCTCAGCAGTGGCTTATCGCCCGGTGAAGTTGGGTTGGCGTCCAGCACGATCGCCTGATGTGGCTGGTAAACCCGCATCTTGAACGGGCCGCTGCCCGCAGAGTGCATCTTCAACCAGGCGTTGCCGAAGTCATCACCCTTCACGTTAGGCTGCACGGCTTTGCTGTCGACGATTGAGGCGATCGGCGTCGAGAGGATATTCAGGGCAACCGCCGGGCTGACGTCTGCCGTCCAGCTCAGTTGCACGGTATGATCGTCGATCTTTTTCAGCTGTTGTTCGATATTGTCTGGCTGCCAGCCGAGCACGTTGAGGATAAACGCCGGTGACTTGTTCATCTTCACTGCGCGGGTATAAGAAAAAATCACGTCGTCTGCAGTCAACGGGTTACCGGAGGAAAACGCTGCCTGTGGGCGCAGCTTGACCGTCAGGGTCTTGGCGGCGGCATCATCCTGCCAACTTTCCGCCAGCACCGGGATCACCTTGGCCGGATTGTCACGATCGGCCTGCACCAGACGCTGATAGAGGCTTGGGACGGTCTGAATGCTGGAAAGTTCATTGGCCTCCGCCGGATCCAGGCTGACGATATCGTCCAGTGACTGCACCACTACCAGCGTATTTGGCGGCGTGGCAGCCAGTGCGGTCGTGGAGAGGGCGGCAAGAATAAACAGCGGCAAGACTTTGGCTTTCATAGACGTTTTCCCTTAAATGTGCCGGTAAACCAGAACGGAGAAGAGGTTGTTCTCATTAGTTTTTTACGGCATTTCTGCCGCCAGAATGCCACGGTAGAACGTTGGTAAAAAACAGGCAAAGGCCAAGAAGTTATTTGATATGACGAAAAAGACTATAGAACCAGAAGGGGGGATTAACCAGAAGAAACCCTTCTATTAGAAGGGTTTTTTGAGAGGGTGATTTACAAGGTTTTGCTTAACGTGGCGACCATCACCGCCTTAATGGTGTGCAGGCGGTTCTCTGCCTGATCAAACACGATGCTGTGCTCTGACTCGAACACCTCGTTGGTCACTTCCATACCGCCGTGCATGCCGTACTGTTCGGCCATCTGTTTACCCAGCGTGGTTTGATCGTCGTGGAATGCTGGCAGACAGTGCAGGAATTTCACCTGTGGGTTGCCGGTTAGTTTCACCATTGCCATATTCACCTGATACGGCCTGAGCAGCGCAATCCGCTCCTGCCAGACTTCTTTGGCTTCCCCCATGGAAACCCAAACGTCGGTATACAGGAAATCGGCACCCTGTACGCCTTCGGCAATATCTTCCGTCAGGGTGATTTTGCCGCCGGTCTGCTGTGCGAGCGCCTGGCATTCTGCAACCAGCTCGGCCTGCGGCCAACAGGCCTTCGGCGCGACCAACCGCAGATCCATGCCTACCAGTGCGGCGGCTTCCAGCAGGGTATTGCCCATATTGTTACGTGCATCGCCAATGTAGGCGAATTTCACCTCGCTCAACGCTTTCCCTGGCAGGTGTTCACGCACGGTGAGCAGATCTGCCAGCAGCTGGGTGGGGTGGAACTCGTTGGTCAAGCCATTCCACACTGGCACACCAGCGTGTTCTGCCAAGGTTTCCACCAGGCACTGGCCAAAACCACGATATTGAATACCGTCGTACATCCGGCCCAGCACGCGTGCGGTGTCTTTCATCGACTCTTTATGGCCGATCTGGCTGCCGCTTGGGCCAAGGTAGGTCACCTGAGCGCCCTGATCGAATGCGGCAACTTCGAAAGAGCATCGGGTACGGGTAGAGTCTTTTTCGAAGATGAGCGCAATGTTCTTGCCTTGCAGATGGCGGGTTTCCTGGCCTTGCTTCTTGGCCAGCTTCAAATCGGCGGCCAACTGCAACAAGGACTGGATCTCACTGGGGGTAAAATCCATTAATCTCAAAAAGTGACGACTGTAGAACGGGTTCATCTGGCTCATCTCCGTAAATCCCTATCGTTTGATTGAATTTAAATTCACTTTATATGTATGAATATTCAATTTCAACCCCGAAGCAGAAATCTTTCACGTTTATCGTGGCAGCGGTGCCAGCGGTGTGTGAAAATAGAAGTAACGAAGCCCATTTTATTGAGGATAGAGGCATGGCAAACCGCGAATTGCTGGAAGAACAACGTGAAGAAACCCGCCTGATCATCGAAGAACTGCTGGAAGACGGCAGCGATCCGGATGCGCTCTACACTATCGAGCACCATTTCTCTGCCGAAAAGTTTGAAGTTCTGGAGCAGGCCGCCGTGGAAGCCTTCAAGTTGGGCTACGAAGTGACCGATGCCGAAGAGCTGGAAGTGGAAGATGGCTCCATGGTGATGTGTTGTGACGTGATCAGCGAAGTTGCGCTGAATGCCGAGCTGATCGACAGCCAGGTAGAACAACTGGTGGCACTGGCAGAAAAATGCGGTGTCAATTACGACGGTTGGGGCACCTACTATGAAGATCCGAACGGTGAAGAAGGCGACGACGATGAAGAAGACGGCGACTTTATCGATGAAGACGACGACGGCAAACGTCATTAATTAAATCCTGCGGGCTGGCGCAAGCTGGCCCCTGATAGAACCCGATGAAATACCAATCTCTGTTATCCCCGATTTTAAACTTCCTGCACTGTGAAACCCCGGATGGCTGGATCGAAGCGGCCCGCCGCCCGGAAAACCTGCCCCTGTTGCTGACCGACCACCTGGTATGCGAGCTGAAAGCGGCGCAGACCGGCATGTGGCTGATCCGCCGCTACGTGGCCGATAAAGAGAGTGGTGATGCCCTGCTGGCATTGCTCAGGCCCTATGAGGCGTTTGTGCACGAGGCGCAGGAAGTGCCGGAAGAGCTGTTCCGCCAGAGCGCGTTTACCAGGAAGATCCTGCCGAAGAATGGCTCGGCCTATGGCCAGGATTTGGTCGACAAGATGGTGTTGCTGATCAAAGAGGAGTTGCATCACTTCTCGCAGGTGCTGGAGATCATGCAGGCCCGGCAGATCCCTTATAGAAAGATCACCGCCAGCCGCTATGCCAAAAGCATGATCCGCGAGGTGCGTACTCACGATCCGGCCACTCTGATCGATAAGCTGATCTGCGGCGCGTATATCGAGGCCCGCTCCTGCGAACGCTTCGCCAAGCTGGCCCCGTTCCTGGACGATGAGCTGAACCGGTTTTATGTTTCGCTGCTGCGCTCTGAAGCCCGCCATTATCAGGATTACCTGACGCTGGCAGAGCAGATCGCCGGCGGCGATATCAGCGAACGCGTGGCGTTTTTTGGCCAGTTGGAGGCGGAGCTGATCCGCTCACCGGACACCGAGTTCCGCTTCCACAGCGGCGTGCCATCCCCCTCACTTTAGCCCTCTCCCACAGGGCGAGGGGACCGATCGAGTTGGGCTGTAAATGTAGTGATTCTGCATGAGCGCCGGCTAACTCACCTTGGTTGAAGGGGCGATAGCGGTTGCCAAGGTGACTCCTTCATTTCCAAACTGAGCAGGGGCTATCAGCTCCCTCTCCCTGTGGGAGAGGGTCGGGGTGAGGGGCCTATTCGGTTCCCAGTATCAAATCCACCGCCTTCTCGGCCAGCATAATGGTGGGGGCATTGGTGTTACCGCTGGTGACCTGCGGCATCACCGAACAGTCGACCACCCGCAGTCGCTCAAAGCCATGCACTCGTAGCTGCAAGTCGGTCACCGAGTCCTCCGTGTTTTGCCCCATACGGCAACTGCCCACCGGGTGATAGACCGTCTTGCAGAAGTTGCGCACAAACTCCTCCATCTGCGCCTCATCGTTTACCCACGCCGGTTGTGGCATCAGCAGATCTTTAATCAGCGGCTTGAGAGAGGCGGTCTCCAGGAAGCGCAGGCCAAATTTCACCGCGCGAATGCTGCCCGCCAGATCGTCTGGATGACCAAGATAGTTGGCCTGTAGCTTGACGGGATCGGCGGGGTTACGGCTGCGTAACTGCACCTGGCCACGCGCTTTGGGTTGCAGATAACCGACCTTGAGCGACATGCCGTGGATCGCCGGTAGCGGTTCGCCGGGCACGTCGTCCCAACTGTCGAGTATCGGCAGGAAATGTACCTGCACGTCTGGCCTGCCATTGCCTTGGGAATCGGCGAAGGCGGCCCCCTCCAGTACGTTAGAGGTCAAGACGCCGCTGCGAAAGGCTAGCCACTCGGCACCGTGGCGCAGCGCCTGCAAGCCCCGATCGGCACCGAACAGGCTGACAGGTTCGCGGGTGCTGACGTTAATCGACATATGCAGGTGATCGTGGAAGTTTTTGCCCACCGGCAGATCGGCCAGTGGCGTAATGCCCAACTGCTCCAGATGTTCACGCGGGCCGATGCCGGACAACATCAGGAGCTTCGGTGAGCCAACCGCCCCGGCGCTGAGGATCACTTCCTGGCTGGCGTGGGCGACGATCTCATTGCCACCGTTCAGGCTGTAGACTACTCCAGTTGCCACGTTGTTTTCGAAGGTGACGCGGTGTACCAGCGCGTTGAGTTTCACCACTAGCCGCGAGTTATCGCGTACGGCTTGCAGATAGGTGCGGGAGGTGCTGGCGCGTTCACCGTTGTGGGTGGTGGTCTGGTAGAACCCTACGCCGTGCTGGCTTTCACCGTTAAAGTCGTTGCGGTAGGGCAGATCCAACTCCTGACCCGCGCGGATAAACGCCATGCTGAGCGGATGGCGGTAACGGTTCTCGCTGACCGGCAGCAGCCCTTCGTTGCCGTGATACTCATCCGCCAGGCTTTCATTGGCTTCGGCGCGTTTGAAGTAGGGCAGCACGTCCTGATAGCTCCAGCCGGTACAGCCATACTGTTGCGCCCAGTCGTCGTAATCCTGCGGTTGGCCGCGCAGATAGATCATACCGTTTACCGAGCTACTGCCGCCCAGCACTTTGCCCTGGGCGATCTGCATGCGGCGGTTATTGGCGTGCGGCTCTGGCTCGGTTTCATACGGCCAGCTTTTCTTGGCGATGATCTTGGCAACCCCGGCGGGCATTTTGATAAACAGATTATTGTCGTCGCCGCCGGCTTCCAGCAGCAGGATGCGGGCCTGGGTACGGCGGATGAGCTGGGCTGCCAACACGCAACCCGCGGAGCCTGCGCCAACAATGATGTAATCGAAGTTATTTTCTGACATGACCGTTCCCTGTGCGTGATGGTTAGAGACTGTCATGGCAGAGTAACTCAGAGGAATAGTAGGTCAATTTGCGATCGTTAATTTATTAACGAATATCACAATAAATTTACATTCCAGAATTCAGCATCAGTTTAACTGGCTGAAATATAAAAATACCGTGCGTTTTTTTGAATAATGTTGATGTTAATGATTTTTTTGAGGGTGATGTGTTCTCTCCCTCACCCCAACCCTCTCCCCAAGGAGAGGGAGCCAGGTCGGCGTTGCGCTCAGGTAAGGGGATTTTCTGTAACGCAGGAAGAACACTAGACTTGCTGTTTTAGTTTGGTATGCCTTTGAAACATTAGGGAGTTGATGTCAGACGTAGGAGAGAAATCGTGGCACATT
>NZ_JBKABN010000031.1:0-65583 GCF_046269175.1 Serratia sp. J2 | reverse complement strand
CCATCGGGTTTTTTTACGCCTGAAACTCGCTCAAAAATCAGAAAAACTCACTGCCCGCGCCGAGCCCTGCCCACCGCTTCACCCAACTGCCACACCGCCATCGAATAATGCACGCTGTGGTTATAGCGGGTGATAGCATAGAAGTTCGGCAAGCCGTACCAGTATTGGTAACGGTTGCCCATATCCAGTCGCAGCAGGCTGACCTGCTGATTACCTTCCAACGAACCTTGCGGCGTCAAGCCCGCCGCGGCCAGCGTAGCGACCGAATAGTTGGTTTTAAAACCAGTCTCTAAACCAGGAGCCTGGCCATTAGCCGGCACCGCCACCGTTGCCCCACGCGTCCAGCCATGAGCTTTGAAGTAGTTGGCCACGCTGCCGATGGCATCCACCGGATCCCACAGGTTGATATGGCCGTCACCGTTAAAGTCAACCGCATAGCTCTTGAACGACGAAGGCATAAACTGGCCGTAGCCCATCGCACCGGCGTAGGAGCCGCGCAGGGAAAGCGGATCGTCACCTTCGGCACGCGCCATCAGCAAGAAGGTGGCCAATTCACCGCTAAAGTAGTCAGCACGGCGTGGGTAGTTAAACGACAGCGTCGCCAACGCATCGATAATGCGCGTTTTGCCCATCACCCGGCCCCAGCGAGTTTCTACCCCGATGATGCCCACGATAATTTCTGGCGGTACACCGTAAACCTGATAGGCGCGCTGGAGATCCGCCTCATATTTATTCCAGAATACCACCCCGTTCTGCACGTTGTCCGGCGTCAGGAACTTGTTGCGATAGCGGATCCAAGCGCCGTTTGGCGTGGTCGATGGCTTACCTGCCGGTGCCTGCTTATCCATCAGAGCCACCACCCAGTCCAGTTGCTTGGCCTGGGCTAGCACGTCATGCAACTGCTGGCGCTCAAAGCCGTGCTCCTGCACCATCTTGTCGATAAAGCGCGCCGTCGCCGGATTATCGGCAAAGTCGCCGCCCAGCGGATGAATGGCATGCTCCGGTTCAAGCACAAAGCCACTCTGCACCAGGCTATCTGGGGGGGCCAGTTGCTCGGAAGGTTTAGGCTCACTGCTACAGGCAGCCAGCAAAGGGATCAGGGGTAAAAGCGTAACCAGATGACGCATCGGATATCCATATAGGCCAGGCAAAAAAAGTTGTCGCTATGTTAAGCCATTGTCTGGCGCGAACAAACAGGAATCTGGTCCCCGGCGGCCTCATTTTGTTCACAAAATACCCAGCTAAAAAGCAAGGTCACATATACACTTAGTAGTGCTTACCTTTATCAAGGCGATACCCGTTCAACGCCACTACGCCAGGTTGTTTCATTGCCCCTGGGAACTGGCGCAATCAATGTGTTTTCTCTCCAACACAGCACACGAGGAATAACGTATATGAGTAAGCTCCCCGATCAAGAACCGCCACGCCGTGCCCTGCTAAAACGTACCGCAGCCCTTTCAGTATTAGCCATGACCGGCATTGCCGGTTTCACTGCGCCGTCAGTGGCCTTTGCCGCCGCGATGACCAAAGAACAGCGCGATAAAATGACGCCGGACGACATCATCGCCAGCTTTAAACAAGGCAATATGCGCTTTCGTGAAGGCAAAATGCAGCAGCATGACTATGTCGCCCAGAAGCAGGCCAGCGCTCAGGGGCAGTTCCCGGCGGCGGTCATTTTAAGCTGCATTGACTCACGCGCCCCGGCGGAACTCCTGTTTGACGTCGGCATTGGTGAAACCTTTAACGCACGCGTTGCCGGTAATATCCAGAATGACGACATTCTGGGCAGCATGGAGTTTGCCTGTGCCGCTGCCGGAGCCAAAGTGGTGCTGGTGATGGGACACACCGCCTGCGGGGCGGTAAAAGGGGCCATCGAAAACGTCGAACTGGGTAACCTGACCGGGCTGCTCAACAAGATCAAGCCGGCCATCGACAAGACCGAATTTAAAGGCGAACGTAGCGGTAGCAACTATGAATTTGTCGATGCCGTGGCCAAAACCAACGTCGAGATGACCATTGCCGATATCCGCAAAAACAGCCCGGTGCTGAAAAAGCTGGAAGAGGAAGGAAAAATCAAGATTGTAGGCAGCATGTACCATCTTGACGGCGGCAAGGTCGAGTTTCTTGCTTAACGCCTAGATACCCTATCACCCTAGCGGCGACATTGGCTCGCCGCTGCTTATAACTCTTCTTGAGTATCAATGCATTACATCACGCCCTGTTTCAATATTTATTCTGCGAATCATTAAAAATCCCTCTTTTGATCAAACACCCACCCAGTAATCAACATAGAATTCACAAAAAATTAAACTCACCAAGGATAGGGTTTTACATGGAAATTAAGGTTAATGGCCGTTTGGTCGCACTGAGCAATATCCCACCAGAGACTCCCCTGCTGTATGTCCTACGCAACGATTTACAACTCAACGGCCCCAAATATGGCTGTGGCCTGGGTGAATGCGGTGCCTGTACCGTACTGATCGACGGCGTTGCGGCCCGCTCTTGTTCTACCCCGCTGTCTGCTGCACAAGGGAAAACGATCACCACGCTGGAAGGGCTAAGCCAGGAAGGCCATTTACACCCGGTGCAACAGGGCTTTATCGATGAACAGGCCGCACAGTGTGGCTACTGCACCAACGGCATGATTATGACGCTGGTGGCGCTATTTGAACGCGATCCGCAAGCCAGCGAGCAACAGATCAAAAACGAATTAGCCTTCAACCTGTGCCGCTGCGGTACCCATCTGGAAATTCTGGCTGCGGCGCAACAGGCCAAGCGGCTACTGGCCGAGCGCGGTGCCCAATGATGGAGATGCAAATAACCCGTCGCCGCCTGCTTCAGGCGGGTGGCGTAGTGATGGTCAGCAGCCTGTTACCCTTCAACGCGTTGGCGGATAGCCCTGCCGCCGCAGGCAAAGCGATCCCCCTGGACCGTATCAGCAGCTTTATTGCCCTCAGTGCCGACGGCAAAGTGACCGCGTTTAACGGCCACGTCGATCTCGGCACCGGCATACGCACCTCACTGGCACAGATTGTCGCCGATGAACTGGACGTGGCTTTCGACGATGTCACGCTGATCCTGGGCGATACCAATCGCACGCCCGATCAAGGCCCAACCATCGCCAGCGCCACCATTCAGGTAACCTCGGTTCCCTTGCGTCAGGCAGCAGCGCAGGTACGGCAATTGCTGGTGGAACTGGCAGCTATGGCCTTCAAGCGCCCGGCCTCACAGCTGACAACCGCCAATGGCTTCGTCTTTGCCCCAGATGCCCCCTCAGCCCGCCTGAGCTACGCCGAACTGGCGCGTGGGCAGGATCTGCATCTGCCGTTGGACAGCAATGTGGTGCTGAAAAGTCCGCAAAGCGGCCAGTATGTAGGCAAACCGGTGGCGCGCGTCGATATTCCGGCCAAGGTTCGCGGCCAACTGACCTATGTGCATGATATGCGCCTACCTGGCATGTTACATGGCCGGGTCGTACGCCCGCCTTATGCCGGAGCAGACAGCAGCGCGCCGTTGGGAAAAGCGATGATTTCCGTCGATCGGGGATCCATCGCCCACCTGCCCGGCATTGTCAAACTGGTGGTCATCAATGACTTTATCGGCATCGTAGCCGAGCGTGAGGAACAGGCGATCGCAGCCATGCGCCAACTAAAGGTGCAATGGCAGCCCTGGGCCGGGTTACCCGATCTGTCTTTGGACAAGCTGCACGCTACGTTGGAAGCCATGCCGAAAGCCGAGCGAATTTTGCGCGACGATCCGGGCACCACCGACGCCCTTGCCGCAGTCACAACGCAGGTCAATGTCGACTACGTTTGGCCTTATCATTTACATGCCTCC
The DNA here is from genome assembly GCF_046269175.1 of Serratia sp. J2. Taxonomy (NCBI): domain Bacteria; kingdom Pseudomonadati; phylum Pseudomonadota; class Gammaproteobacteria; order Enterobacterales; family Yersiniaceae; genus Serratia; species Serratia sp. J2. The sequence goes on along the minus strand of NZ_JBKABN010000031.1, from coordinate 61,746 downwards.
ATCGGCCCTTCCTGTGCCGTGGCCGAGGTAAACGCGCATCAGGTGGAAATCTGGTCTGGTACGCAAAATCCCCACGACCTGCGCAAAGACATTGCCAAATTGCTTGGCCGGGAGCTGGAACAGGTGCACATCAACCGCATGGAAGCTTCCGGCTGTTATGGCCGTAACTGTGCCGATGACGTTTCGGCAGATGCGGCCTTACTGTCGCATGCCACTGGCAAGCCGGTGAGGGTGCAGTTGATGCGCGAGCAGGAAGCGGGTTGGGAGCCAAAAGGTACCGGGCAATTGATCCGCGTACGTGGCGGGCTGGATGCCAATCATCAGGTCGCCGCCTATGAGCTGAGAACCAGCTATCCCTCCAACAACGCCGTTACCCTGCCGCTGGTATTAACCGGCAAGGTCGCCAATCGGGCAGATGTGCAGCAAATGGGTGATCGTACCGCCGTGCCTCAGTATGAATATCCGCATATGCGGGTAATTGCGGAAGATGCGGCCCCCATCGTGCGGGCTTCCTGGATGCGTGGCGTGTCGGCGCTGCCGAACGTGTTTGCCCATGAAAGCTGGATCGACGAATTGGCCTACCTCGCCAAACAGGACCCGATCGCCTACCGGCTGCAATATTTAACCGATCCGCGCGCCATTACGTTGATCCACGCGCTGAAAAAACAGGCCAACTGGCAGGATGGCCCCGCCCATCGTAATCCAGTGGACGAGGATCAAGAAGTGGTCAATGGCCGAGGTTTCGCCTATGCCCGTTACTTCCACAGCAAATTCCCCGGTTTTGGTGCCGCCTGGGCGGCCTGGGTCTGCGATCTCAGCGTTAATCGCCGCAACGGGCAGATCAAACTGAACAAGATCTACGTTGCCCACGACTGCGGGCAAATCGTCAATCCGGCCGGGGTGCGCCATCAGGTGCATGGCAACATCATCCAGTCTGCCAGCCGGGTCCTGAAAGAGTTTGTCACCTTTGACGGCAGCGGAGTGACCTCACTGGATTGGGGCGGTTACCCTCTGCTGCGGTTTGACGAACTACCAGAGGTGGATATCCAACTGCTGGATAACCCACATGAGCCGCCGATGGGGGCCGGTGAATCCGCCTCCGTACCTAGCGCTGCCGCCATCGCCAATGCGTTATTTGATGCGCTGGGCGTCAGACTGCGTGAAGTCCCCTTCACCCCGGAACGGATCCTGAAGGCTTTAGCTACTGCCACCTCTTCCAGCCATGCAAACAGGTAACACATTATGCACAAGATAAAGAAAATCGCCGGGCTGGGCGCGCTGGCCGTTGCCATCATCGTCGCGGTAGGTGGGATTGCCACCTGGCAGCCAGAAATGGTGCAAACCGAGCCCCTGAATACCCGCAATTTCAGCCAGGCGCAGATTGAAAAGGGTGAGCGCCTAGCCGCTCTTGGCGATTGTGCGGTGTGCCACACTCGCCCCGGTGGTGAACGCAATACCGGCGGGCTGGCGATGGAGATCCCGTTCGGCACCATCTATACCAGCAATATTACGCCCGACCTGGAAACAGGAATTGGCAGATGGTCCTATCCCGCCTTTGAACGCGCCATGCGTCACGGGGTCGATCGCCAGGGCAATTACCTCTACCCGGCTTTCCCCTATACCGCCTTTACCCGCACCAGCGACGAAGATCTCAAGGCACTGTACGCTTACCTGATGACGCAGCCAGCGGTGCACTACCAGCCGCCGAAAACCTCATTACATTTCCCCTTCAATATCCGTCAGGGTATCGTGACCTGGAACTGGCTCTATCTGACGCCCGGTGCCATGCAGCCAGACGCAAGCCAGAGTAAAGAGTGGAACCGGGGGGCCTATTTGACGGAGGGGCTGGGCCATTGCAGCGCCTGTCATTCACCACGAAACTTTCTGTTTGGGGAGCAAGGGGGCAGCGAACATCTAAACGGCGGTGTCGCAGAAGGATGGACCGCTCCGGCTCTGACGGCCAACGATCAATTACCGCTGGCCTGGAGCAAGCAAGATTTAGTGACCTTTATGCAAACCGGCTACTCGGCTAACCACGGCGTGGCAGCAGGGCCGATGGCACCAGTGATCGAGGAGGGGCTTTCTCAGTTGCCATCAGAAGATTTACAGGCCATTGCTACCTATCTGAGTTCCTTCCATCCTCAGGATCAAAGCCTGCCCGGTAAGACCGCAGAGATCAGCCGATTAGCGGAGCAAAGGGTAGAGCCGCTGTCATCACAGGGGGCCCGAATTTTCTCCGGGGCCTGCATGGCTTGTCACTCTCAGGAGAAAGGCGCGCAGATGCAGGGCGTACGCCCTTCCCTGGTCCTGAACAGCAACCTGTATAGCAGCAGCCCGGATAATGCCATCCGCGTGGTGCTTTCCGGTATCCAGCATCCGGCCAAAGGCGAATTGGGTTATATGCCTGCGTTCCGTTATAACCTCAACGACGAGCAAATCGCCGCGCTACTGAACTATCTACGGCAGGACTTTGCCAAGCAAAAACCGTGGCCTGATGTGCAGCAACGGGTGGCTGAACTACGAGCGGAAACCGCCCCCTCACCCCAACCCTCTCCCACAGGGAGAGGGAGCTGATACGGCGTTGTGATCAGGTATGGGAAGCGCTCTGTGACACCGTCTGGATAATCACTGGTCAGCCGGAGATCGCTGCGTCCCTCACCCCAACCCTCTCCCACAGGGAGAGGGAGCTGATACGGCGTTGTGATCAGGTATGGGAAGCGATCTGTGACACCGTCTGGATAATCAATGGTCAGCCGGAGATCGCTGCTCCCCTCACCCCAACCCTCTCCCACAGGGAGAGGGAGCTGATACGGCGTTGTGATCAGGTATGGGAAGCGCTCTGTGACACCGTCTGGATAATCACTGGTCAGCCGGGGGTCGCTGCGTCCCTCACCCCAACCCTCTCCCACAGGGAGAGGGAGCTGATACGGCGTTGTGATCAGGTATGGGAAGCAATCTGTGACACCGTCTGGATAATCAATGGTCAGCCGGAGATCGCAGCTCCCCTCACCCCAACCCTCTCTCAAAAAAGGGGGGGGGAGCTGAACGGAGCGCGTGGCAGGGGGCAAAGTTATTCTGTAACTATTTAATATAAAGACAAATTGCTGTAATTCAGTGGGGACTCGATCGGTCCCCTCTCCCTGTGGGAGAGGGTTAGGGTGAGGGGGTGTGAACAGAAGCCAGAAGCTACTTCTGTAACTTGGCCAACAGCGTCTTACGGGTAATGCCGAGCTGTTTGGCCGCCTCGGTCTTGTTGCCCGCAGTTTGTTCAAGCGCCGCCAAAATCGCCTGTTTCTCTACCTGCTCCAACGGCTGGATCGCTTGGCCACATTGGCGATCCGGCTGCACATCGGCGCACTGGCTGACGCTCAGCGGCAGCTCTTTTTCACTGATAAAGTCCCCACTCAGCAGGATCACCCCACGCTCAACGCTGTTCTCCAGCTCACGCACGTTGCCCGGCCAGGGGTATTTCAGCAGCATATCCATCGCCAACGGGGTGAATCCCTTGACCGTCTTACGGTTACGCTCGGCAAATTTGGCTAGGAAGTGCATCGCCAACAGGGGAATGTCTTCGCGGCGCGCCCTCAGCGGCGGGCTGTCCACCGTCACCACATTCAGCCGATAGTAGAGATCCTGGCGGAATCTGCCAGCCTCCACGTCCGCCAACAGATCCCGATTAGTTGCCGCGATCAGGCGTACATCCACCGACAGGGTCTGATTACTGCCCACCCGCTGGATCTCCCGCTCCTGGATCGCCCGCAATAATTTCGCCTGCATCAACGGCGAGACTTCTCCAATTTCGTCCAGGAACAGCGTGCCCTGGTCAGCCTCCATAAAGCGCCCTTCCCGGCGTTTGTCGGCACCGGTAAATGCCCCTTTCTCATGACCGAACAGCTCCGACTCCAACAAAGATTCGCTCAAGGCGGCGCAGTTGATGCTCACCAATGGCCGATCCTTGCGCAGGCTATTGGCGTGTACGGCCCGGGCTATCAGCTCCTTACCAGTGCCTGATTCGCCGCTGATCAACACCGTTGCTTCGGAAGGGGCGATCATGGCGATCATTTCCAGCAGTTTGCGCATCGGTTCACTGCGGCCAATAAAATTTTGCTGTTCGAACCGCAAGCGCTGCTTCAGATCTTGGTTCTCGCTTTTTAACGAGGTATGCTCCAGCGCGCGTGCCAGCGTGAGCTGCAACGTATCGAAATCGAGAGGCTTGGTCAGATAGTCATAAGCCCCCGCCTTAATCGCTTCCACGGCAGACTCCACGTTGGAATAGGCAGTCATGATCAGGATCGGGATCGCCGGGTTATAGCTTTTGATGGCCTTCAGCGCCGCGATGCCGTCCATTTCCGCCATCCGCACGTCGCTGAGGATCAGATCAAACGGTTGCGCCATGACCTGCTCCAACGCTTGTCGGCCGTTATGCGCCACGCTGACCCGGTAACCCCAGCCGTTTATCAGCGCCTGGAGGATGGTGCAGTGGCTGAGATCGTCCTCAACCAGCAAAATATGTGCATTAGGCGTCTGCATGAGCCTCTCCCTGCAGTGTTTGGTGACTAAGTGGGATCACCATTGTAAAGCGTGTGCCCGTTGGTTGGCCGCTGGTCACGGCGATCGTCCCCTGATGCTCCTCGATCACTTTCTGCACCATGGTTAGCCCCAGACCTGTGCCCGTCGCCTTGGTGGTGAAGTAAGGGTTAAAGATTTTTCCAAGGTCGTCGGGTGGGATACCAGCACCCGAGTCGCTGACGGTAATGCGCATCGCCCCATCCTTGGTCACTTCAACGTCAACCTCGAGTACGCCTTTCGAGCCAATCGCCTGGATGGCATTGAGATAGAGATTCAGCAACACCTGAGTGAGGCGATCGGGGTCGATCTCCACCAGCGGCAAAGCTTCATCACAACGGGAACGGAGGACGATATTGTTACTCTCTGCATCCTGGCGGATCAGGTGCAGCGAATGTTCGATCACCTCGTTAATCGCCACCCGCTGAAAACGCAGATCGGCAGGGCGCACCAGCGCCAGTAACTCGGTGATCACCCGGTTGAGACGATCGACCTCTTTCGCCATCACCTTGGCCAGTTCATGCTGTTCGCTACCCGCAGGCGAACGGTCGGCAAAATACTTGGCGAAGCCTTTGATGGAGGAAAGCGGATTGCGGATTTCGTGGGCCACGCCAGCCGCTAAATCGCCGATAGCCGCCAGCTTTTCTTTGCGGCGGATCTCCTCTTGCAGTTGGCGAATTTCCCGCATATCGCGGAAGATAAACACGTTGCCCAGAAAATGGCCGCTGTGATTAACAATATTCGCCACGCTTAGGCTCAACGGCAGGCTCTGCCCGCCAGCTAGCCGATAGTCAATATCCTGTTCGATAATCGGCTGGCCGTGGCTACTTTTCTGCGCCAGTTGCTGCCATTCGGCGGGCAGCACCTGATGGCTGGGCTGGCCAAACAGCTCGGCGGCACGACAACCCAACATCACTTCTGCCGCATGATTAACCACCCGGATCTGGTGCTGCTCATTGGTGGTGATCAAGCCCATCGGCAAGTTACTGATAATTTCGCTGGAGAAGGCCCTTGAGTCCTGCAACTGCTGGCTGGAACGTTGATAACGCCGCCCCCAGAACAGCGCCAACACACTGGCTAACGCCAGCAACAGCAGGATGGACAGCAAAATCGAGGTGTTGCGCATATCCTTTGCCTGGGCGGCATCCAGCGCGACGGTGTCTAACGCCGCAAAAATGACGGCCTGCTCATCATCCTGAAACTCGGCAGCCTCCTGCATACGCGATCGGTTCATCATATGGCCGGCGTGGCCGCTACCACGTTTGAGCGGCTTAAACCAACGGTAGGCTTCGAAAGCATTCTGCTGCTGAGCCTGTGGCTCATCAAAAACCGTCATATGCCATTGTGCATCGCTGGAGACTTTCAGCTCAGCCATCTGTTGCGGGCTATACAGCTGCTGGCCAACGCGTTGCGGATCGCTGTGCGCCAGGATGCGGCCAGAGCGATCGGTAATGGCGATGTACAGCACGTTCGGCTGATAGGCCATCTCCTCCAACAGGGTTTGGCGCTGATCGTGACGCCAACGCATCCCCATACCGGTACGGGCACCGGATTCAAACGAGCTCATCAACACCGCGCTTTTTTCTCGTAGCGTTTGGATCTCCACCTCACGACCACGCTGCAGATCTTTAATGGCCAGGGTGATGATAATGCCGAGCAGTAACGCGACCGCAGCAATCGCTATCCAGGCAGGTAAGAGCGTCGATTTGGTTTTAAATTCCATTGGCTTCCTCTGCAACCGGCACGCCAGCGTGCGGGTAATTATTACCCACACTATCAGTATGGCGAGTAAAAATAACCCACTTTATCTCTGGATTGCGACCAGCAAACGGCCATCCTCTACCGTCAGTTATTTTTATTACTGTCATAAACTTAACGCGCTGCATGCTGACACTCCTTGGCTGGTACCCGTTGGTTGGAGCTAGCCCAGCCCAAAAGGCGATCCTGGATCTATACAATTCCCATGCCAGCCTGAAGCTGGCACGACGGTTGCAATGAAAGAAATGGAATCCATGAACCCTAAACAAAAGGAAATCAATCATGACGCTAACTAAAACCACCTTCGCCGCCATTATCTCCGTTGCCCTGCTAGCCGGTGTTAGCACTACTGCGCTGGCGCAAAATGGTTACCACGCAAACATGACCAATGCACAGGGAACTCATCAGGGGATGGGTTATCAGCACGGTAACCGCGCGAACTTGACGCCTGAACAGCAAGCCGTCAGCCAGAAAGCCTTTGATGAGTTCCAGTCGAAAACCGCCGATCTGCGCCAACAGCTGATGTCCAAGCAATACGAATATCAGGCGCTTCTGACCAGCAAGCCTTTGGATGAACAAAAGGTCTTGGCCGTGAGCAAAGAAGTTACCGCATTGCGTGACAACCTGTACCAACAACGCGTGGCGCTGGATACCGATCTGGCCAAGGCCGGCGTGCCAATGATGGGCCGTGGGATGGGCGGAGCTGGGATGGGCGGCGGACGCGGCTGCCGTTAAGCCCTAACATTACCCTCAGATAAAATCGGGAGAACGCCAGACCTGTTCTGGTTTCTCCCACCAATTCTTCGCAATTCCAGGATTGCTCAGGCTACCCCCGCCATTGATTTCTCCCTTAAGAACAATTAATAAGACTGATTTAAGACTTATTAATGAGAATATCCTTGGGAAATTGACGCAAAACAGCATACTAAAACGCTTAATCTCTATTCTTACGCCCGAATATAATTTTTTGTCGTATCACCTGAATAAAATCAAGTTCCTGCCATACTTATTTGCATGAGACAGCGACTGTCTCTTTGCGCACTTAACTTGCTCGGAGTTATCTCATGAATAAAACAATCATTGTTGTCGCTCTTGCTGCCGCCGTTCTCAGCGGATGTAACGCTAATCGCACCGCTTCCGGCGATACCTTTACAGCAGCACAGGCCAGGCAGGCCAACTTCGTCACTTATGGCACACTGGTCTCCGTGCGCCCGGTCACCATCCAGGGGGGTGATGGCAACAACGCCGCTGGAGCCATCGGCGGGGCTGTGGTAGGTGGCTTCCTGGGTAACACCGTGGGGGGGGGAACAGGGCGCAATCTGGCAACGGCGGCAGGTGCCGTTGGGGGCGCAGCTGCTGGCTCAGGTATCCAAAGCGCCATGAACCGCAGCGCCGGGGTGGAACTGGAAGTGCGCCGGGATGATGGCGTGAATATCGTGGTCGTTCAGGCACAGGGCTCAACCCAGTTCCATAACGGGCAGCGCGTCGCACTGGTGACCAATGGCAGCACCACCACCGTATCACCACGCTAAAGGGAACAAGTTGCTTCACGGTTTAGGTGTCAGGCCGCAACATGGCCCCCTTGCTGATAGGATACAGAATTCAGGGACGAACTCCCCTTGCGGGGTAAAAGCGAGTTTTCCGGCTCGGCCATTACAATAAAAAACGGAGTTAAACCTGATGTTTATCAAATGGATTAAACGCATTGCCTTGCTGCTGGTGGTGTTAATCGTCGGTGCACTGGGCATGCGAGTTTATGAAACTCAGCGTGGGCCATCACTACAGCTTTGGCATACCTTTGTCCCCAATGAAATGCGCGCCGATGAGATCGATAAGGCCAGTTGGGCGGATTATCTGACTGCCGAGGACGCCATTTTCAAAGAGGTCCGCCAGAATGTGACCGACAAGCTGGACAGCAGCCAGCAGACCTCGTTGAACCGCTACTATGCCGGCAGCCCGATCTATCCCGAGAAATTCCCCACCGACTGGAACCGCTCCTACATCATGATGCCGGACGGCAAACCGAAAGGTGCTGTCGTGCTGTTGCATGGTTTGACCGATACCCCTTACAGTCTGCGGCATATCGCGGATAATTACCGTGAATATGGCTATGTGGCGGTCGGTATTCGTTTACCGGCGCATGGCACCGTACCGGGAGCACTGACCGATGTGGATTGGCAGGATTGGATGGCGGCCACCCGCTTGGCGATCCGTGAAGCCAAGCGCCTGGCAGGTGACGACGTCCCGCTGCATATCGTTGGTTTCTCAAACGGCGGCGCGTTGGCGATGAAATACACGTTAGATGCGTTGGATGACCCTCGGCTGACCAAACCCCAGCGTGTGGTGCTGATTTCTCCGATGATCGGCGTCACCAGCTTTGCCCGTTTTGCCGGTATTGCCGGTTGGCCTGCCATCTTCCCGGCGTTTGCCAAAGCCGCCTGGCTGGGAATTGTGCCGGAGTTTAACCCGTTCAAATACAATTCGTTCCCGGTGAACGCGGCACGCCAGTCCTTCCAGCTAACCCAGGCATTGCAAAAGCAGATTGCCGCCGATTCGCGCAATGGCAAAATGGGCGAATTGCCACCGATTCTGACGTTCCAATCGGTGATGGACTCGACTGTCAGCACCCGTGCGGTGATTACAGCGCTGTATAACCATCTCCCCGCCAACGGCAGTGAGGTGGTGTTATTTGATTTAAACCAGGCGGTAGCGTTTGGGCCGTTACTCCGAAGCTCATCCTATACCGCGCTGCCGCGGCTGCTGCCACCGCCACCGCGTAACTATACGGCCACCATCGTCACCAACGTGACACCGGAAACTACCGATACCGAGGCGCGTACCATCCTCGCAGGGCAAACGGCAGAGACCACCGTTCCGCTCGGTATCACCTATTTGCCGGATATCTTCTCGCTGTCGCACGTGGCGTTGCCGTTCCCGCTGAGTGATTCCCTGTACGGGCGCTACCCGGAACCGCGCAATCAATACGGCATCAGCCTGGGGACCTTTGCCGCACGTGGCGAGCGGGCGGTGCTGGTGGTCGGGCTGGATTCGCTGATGCGTCTGTCCTCCAACCCGTTCTTCCCTTATATGCTCAAGCGTATCGATGACAACATCGGCCCGGCACCAACAAAATAGGGCAGGTTAACCCGGCCAGTACCCAATCGGTGCTGGCCGGGGTTTTAACCGGCAAAAATGGCTGAATTGAGCACGCTGGTTTTTATAGGGCACGCCTGAAACAGGTTACGCACCCCCAGTTTATGCAGCGCATTGCGCCGGTGGGTATACACGGTTTTGGTTGAGATACGTAAGCTGTGGCCGATGGCCTGCATATTCATGCCATCGATCATAGACAGCAGTACGGCCTTCTCTCTGCGGGTTAAGCTATCCTGGAGAAAAGTAGCAACGGGAAGCTCTCCACCGACTATCTTGACTAACTCATTAAACACTGCGTCTACATCAGCATCCTCTGCAAAGGCAACATGCCGCCCAAAATCCAGGTTGAATTTTATTTTCATTTCACGTGGCAAAAAAATTATTTTGCCCGGAAATTTGGCAACAGCAATCAAGAACGACATTTCACTCATTGAATTCAACATATGAAAAACCAGCACATCCTCTTTGCCAAAGCTACTAGCACTGGTGTTTTTCAGTTCATTGAGCGCCATTAGATTAATCACTCTACCCTCGGCATACAAATACGCCTTGAGCCCAACAAAAAAATAATAATTATCGGTAATTATATTAATTCTTCCAGACATATCAATGGCACTCCTTTATGAAAAATAAATCTCCATCTCATTGTTATCACAGCAAGCAGATACTAAAATCTGGCGAGCGGAACGTTTGTATAGTCATGAGTTATGTTATCCACAGGCCGCAATTCAATAATAGTTAATGGTAAATACCACTTTGCCATTCGCCTTGCCCGGCGTCAGAACCGCCGACGTTTTAATATAACGGGCAGCCAAGGGAATTCGAATTGTCGAACTACCATCTTTCGGCAAGGTCACGCTCTGTTCCGCCGAGAAGTTAAACAGCGTCGGCGCTTGGGCGCTCTCCCCCCAGCCAAGTTGAATGCCTACACCGCTGGCAGCACCGGATACCGTTGAGTCGATAGCCATAATGCCATTGGCAGCATCCAGTACCGTGGTCGTTGGGGTTAGACGCACGCCTACGCTGTTATTCAGCGAGATGGTAGTGGTACTGCTCCCGGTATTGTAATCCATTAATAGCGGTGCATTGGTCGAATTATAAAAACCGTAGAATTTAGGGCAGTTAGTCAGGTTAATTGAGGCATCAACCCAAGGAGTTGTTGCATTCGCCGTGCTAAAATGTTCACTTATATCGTAACTTCCCAAGTTAACGGAAACATCAGGGGTGCTGCAGGTTTGTGCCGATACCGTTATATTGCCTTGAAAACTGAAGGTCCAATAATATAATGGCAACCCACTGATCGTTACAGCATTAGTGTGGCTGGTGGGTGAAAGATCCATCCCCTCCCGAGCGGTAGGAAAATTTGCACCATTGATGCTGTAACTTCCTGGTACCAAAGGGCCTGTTTTAACCAATACAATACTTCTCGGTGAGCTTGCACCACTAGAGGTAATCTTTATACCTAACGATGAATCCAATAAAATCTGCCCCTCAGCATAAAGCTTGGTCGTGGTTATCGCTCTATTTGACACGCCAGTGATAATCGCCACGCCGATACCTGGGATACCGGTTTCATACACCCCATTAGCATAAGGTCCGGTTGCCAGGCCAGAGAGGGGCTTTGGCGTAGTGATTAAATTCAATGATGTCGCATAATACAAATATTTTCCGATATCGGAGGTGCCCCATTTCCCTTCAATATAGGTATCTTTCATCGTCAGGCTTGCCTGATATATTACCGTTCCCACCGGTACATCTACACCGGCAGAAATCACCGGTGGACTCAAGGGAACGATGACAGTTTGCTGACCGCCAGTGAGCGTCGCAGTAAACGTTGCCCAGACAGGGCAAGAGATAACCGTTAGCACTATTCCAACCAACAATCCTGATATTTTATCTATCGATATTTGCATGAGTAACATCCTCTTTCGCACAATCTATGTAGGCCATGACAGATAGAATAAGGTTGGAATTTGTGGCTACGCTAACCACGGGTCAACCTTCTTTATTAATCCGAGAGGCAAGCTTGTCGTTGCTCAATAGTAATTAATGGTAAACGTCACTTTGCCATTCGCCTTGCCCGGCGTCGGTGCCGAAGCCGTTTGAATATATCGGGCGGCCAGCGGGACACGAATGGTCGGGCTGCCATCTTTCGGCAGCGTCATAGCCTGTTCAGTTGAAAAATTAAACAATGTCGGCGCCTGGCTGCTCTCCCCCCAACCGAGCTGGATGCCTACGCCCGATGCCGCACCTGGAACCGTCGAGTCGATTTCCATCACGCCATTGGCAGCATCGATCACCGAAGTTGCCGGGGTTAATCGCACACCAATACTGTTACTGGTTGAGTTGGCTACAAGCCCGGTGCCGGTTGTGTAATCGAACATCAGCGTACTGTTATCAGCATTATAAAAACCGTAGAAGGTTGGGCAATTGGTCAGCCTAATTGACGCATCAAGCCAAGGAGTGGTCGAACCTATTCGGTTAAAATACTCTCCGATGTCATATTCACCCATTGCAACAGCGACCAGCGGTGTGCTACAGGTCTGTGCCGACACCGTTAATTGCCCCTGAAATTGAACCCGGGTAACCGTGATAGGCAATCCAGTTGTCGAGGCATGATACAGCGGATTAACAATAGTCAGGCCGGCTACCGGAAGTTTCGACGCATCCAAGGTATGATTCCCAGGCGAAATAACACCGGTTTTAATCAGTGAGACGTAGATGACCCTATTCGCCATATAAGGCTTATAATGCCCCCCAGTTATCGGGCTCTCGACATCGTTGGGAAACTGATAGTTTGGTTGGCCAACCTTGGCCGCATCACCATTATTGCTGCGGGAGATGGCAATGCCTATACCTGGAATGCCGGTCTCATATACCGCGCCACCGAAAGGGCTGCCTGACCAAGTGGAAAGCGGCATAGGCGCCTGCTCAATACTCCAGGCAGCGTTAAGCCAGATTGAGGCAGGGTCCAACGTGGATGTACAGTCCATCACACTGATACCGGTTGAACCACTAATCCAGCGCCCTTGATAAATTACCGTTCCGACAGGAATATCTGCCCCTGCAGAAATCGCGGGAGGGGTTAGTTGAACGATATCGGTACGGGAGCTACCACCTATCGCAGTACAGTTTACCACCGCCCAGGCGCTGTTGCTGGCTACCATGAACAAAAGTAGCCCAATTGTACGCTGCATTATTCTCTTCATTCTTTCACCTCTGGCACAACCGTATGCGCCACACTTGCTATATTTTATATAATCTGCACGACATAATTTATTTGGCTTCACCAGCCGAATAGCTGTCATACCGGACGGCTAGCCTTGGTTAACAGCCGATATCGCATCATTGTTCGCCAGTTTCACTCTCTGGGAACCGGCTGATGTCGTCGCCGCACAAGGAGAGTTGAATTGCTGTATCTGCGCCTGGCCCTTGGCTACAGGCATCAGCACATAGCTGACGGTGCATTGCATCTCACCGCCTTCACCCCATTTCACTCGCAACTGGCCCTTGTCTTGCGACACACGCGCATACAGCTGCCCGCCCTGGCCCACTGAGCCTACGCTGTTGCCTTTGCTATCAAAGATATCGGCCCCAAACGGTACCGGCTCCCCTTGATAGGTCGCGTTCACCAGAATTGGCGTCCCCTGCTTAGTTGTATATTTCATCTTCACTACCGCACCGGAATATGGCGCGACTTTCTGGCTGGTGTTATCCAACTCCACACCGGCCGCCGTCCCTTTCGGATCGATACTGATCTCGTTCATCTGGTACGGATTCAGGTATGGCACTATCGCGTACCCCCGTGAATCGATGCTAACGCCCGGATATGAGGAAACTTTCGCTCCCTCTGCACCCTTGGCTTCCACTAGCGCGAAGGTGTCGGACGTGTACGGCGTAAAGGTCACTCCACCAGAGTGGGCGATCACCGTGCCGTTCATCCCGGCAGAGGCGCTTTGATAACCTTTACCGGTACTGTAAGTACCGCTCAACGCCGTGGCCGGGGTACGATAGTTACCGCTCAGCGAGCCGCTGGAGCCCATCCCCTGATTGGCATTCATCGCCGTCACGCCGTAGCTGAACTGATTATCCATTCCAGCAGTGCCGGATACCGTAGCCTGCTGGCCATAACGGCCGCTGCTGTCATGCGACAAATCCATCCGCAACTGTGGCGTGTGGGTTTCGTCGCTACGCCCCAACGGCAGGCTGAAGCTCAACAGATAGTTGGTCTGCGCCGTGCCCAGGCTGGAGAAACTGCGGTTAATGCTCAGGCCGTAGGACAGGTCCTTGTAGCGATTGTTGTAACCCACCTGGTACTGCTTCTCGCTGCCGTCTTTGTTCCAGTAATTCTGCAAGGAGCCGCTGATATACAACTGGCCCCAGTTCTCCGGCAGACCTTGTCCCGCGGTCACCGTCAGGCGATTTTTGGCTCGCGAGATCGACTCCGGCGAAAACCCTTCTGCTACCGCGTCACGAGTCTGCATCGCGGTCATAAAATCCATAAAGCCATCGGTTGAGAAGCGGTACGCCGCCAACGACAGGTTGCTGTTGGTTTCGCTGATCAGCTTGCTATAGCTCACCTTATAACTTTGCCCACTCAGGCTATTATCCGCCTCATGTCGGCCATTGGCGTCGGTGCCGTTCCCCAAATGGGTACGCGCCTGCGTAACGTCAAATGCCCAGGCACCAATCGGCGTGCCTACCGCCGCACCCAACTGCAGTGCGTAGTAATCCTGGCTGGCCTGCAGGCCACCGTAACCGGTGATGGCGTTAGTTAGCCCCAGTTGATAGGTGCCCTGATACAGCGCCGGTTTCTCACGCAGGTTATCGCTGCGGACTTCACCTGCGGTGATCGAATAACGTGATGACCCAGGTCTCAGCAGTTGAGCCACCGAGGCATAAGGCACGCTGAAAGTCTGCTCGGTACCATCGGACTCACGTACAGTGACCTGTAGATCCCCACCGTAACCGGTCGGGTACAGATCGTTGATCAGAAATTCGCCCGGCGTGACCGTAGTTTCATACAACACCTGGCCGCCCTGACGCACGGTAACGCGGGCGTTGGTGCGGGCAATGCCACGGATATCCGGCGCATAACCGCGCAGGGACTCCGGCAACATCCGCTCATCACTGGCCAGTTGAATACCGGTAAACGGCAGCGTATCGAACAGTTGCCCGGTAGTGTTCGATTGGCCCATCAACACGCGCGCCTTGAGCACTGGAATATCGCGCTGCAAATAAGTGTTGAGGTTGCTGTACTGGTTTGGCCCATTGTCCATCCGGGTATAAGACCCGTTGTGACGTAGATACCAGGCACCGACATTCAGCCCGGCGTTCACACCGGCAAACAGTGAATTAAAGGTATTGCCATGCGATTCGCTGGTGTAGCCGTTGACGTTGTAGCCCATCAAAAGTGCCGGTACGCCGCTGTCCCACAGCTCCGGGCTAACGGTGCCACGGGCGGTGTTGAGCATGTAAACCTGCGGAACCACAATATCCAGGCGTTGCTCATTACTGTCGTAATTCACCTGAGCCTCTGGCAACTGGCTCTGGAGATCGAAACAGACTTCCCCCTTGCTCAGCAAGGTTAAAAAATCCGCCGGCAGTTTGGCGTAATCAAACGCAATGTTTTTAATCAGTTCGCGGGTCAGACAGGGATAAACGCTTTTATCTGCTCGCGCTTTGAATTCAATGTCAGTATTGCTGATCGGTTGATTATTAACATATAAAGCCGTTTTATAGACCCCAGGCAGCCCCGAGGAACCATTGGCAAAACGACTAAGGTCAACCGACTTTTCATCATCCACATTCAGGAAAGAGGCATCGAACTCAAGATTTTTGGCAATATCTTGTGATGTCGAAGCCGCGATCTCAGCATTAACGTTAGCCGCAAAAAAAGTTGATAAAATAGCTAGGGCCAGTGGAGATAGCTGAGCACACAGGCCATATTGAAAATATTTAGACATAGATATCCCTTCAAGAACTGATTCCTGAATAGCGGTCAACAAATTAATGCGAGAGTGTTTTATATAGCGGGGACGTTATTTTATCACTGCATCAAAAGTATTAACCGCACCGTAATCATTTACGAAACTCCCTGTAACCTTACTACCTGCACTACCCGCCAAGTCCAATGTCATGGTGCTACGAGGGGCCACCATCGCATAGTCAAGTTTTTTACCATTCACCGACAGGTTGACCAACGAGACATAATAAGGCGTTGGGTTACTGGCCTGTACCCGATTACCCTGGCTGTTCCAGGTTAGCGCTTTAGCCGCTTCATTGGCGTTACCTTGCAGACCCGCTGGGCGATAAAACAGCTTGATGCGCGAACGGAACGCCATCTGCAAGCGGTTCTCAGTGACTTTAGCCTGGGCTTTAGCTGGGACTTCCAGCACGTTCAGCCAGAACACCGATTCTTTATCCATCGGCAGCGAACCACCGGCGTAGCTAATACGTAACGTCTGGCCTTTACTTGGCTCCACACGGTTCATCGGGGGCGTCAGGACAAACGGCACCTTGATCGCTGCCGGTTTGGCGTCGGCGTCACCGTTATCGATCCAGCTTTGCAACAACACCGGTGATGGACCGCCGTTACTGATTTTGACGCTGACTTCTTTGGCGTCAGAGGGGTAAATCACCCGAGTACCACTAATCACCACACTGGCCAAGCTACTGACGCTGAATAAGGCTGCGGCGGCAAGCGTGCCAACTTGCAGCACATTAGTAGAGAGAAGCTTCATCATTAACTCCGAAAACTGACAGATTGGGAGGGGGATACCCCCTCCCACAGTCCATTACTGGTACTGAATAGAATAAACAACGTTGCTGACTACGGTACCCGCAGTGGTTGCTGCCTCTGCATAGTAGCGAACAATGTACGGCAGAGTAGTGCTACCACCGGTAACGTCTTTATAGGTCATCGCGGTAACCTGATCTTGGCTACCGGCTTTGATCACGGCCTGAGTCGGGCTTGAAGCGTCAAGCAATTGCAGGCTGACGTTGGTTGCACCACCGGTAGTGTTAAGCAGACGGCCAGTCACCGCATCAACCGAGGCACCCGCCTGGAAGAAGGCAGAAGCAGTTTCCAGCGTGCCAGAACAGTTGTTCAGGGCCATCACGAAGCCGGTATCACCTGCTGTGCGAGTGGCAGTTTGCAGTTGGCTGGTGCTTACGGTTGGCAGAACTACGGTGGCGTCTGCTGCCTGGCCGTCAACAATAACGTCACAGGTGTTGGCAGTCAGTTCACCGTTAAAGGTGATGGTGCCGGTAGAAGCTGCCTGAGCCAGGCCAACAGTACCGAAAACAGCGATCAGGGATGCAGCGATTGCTAACTTTTTCATATATATTCCTACTTACCTTGTATTATGAATACCATTTTAATATCCATTAAAATGGCCTGGTGAATACCCATGGGGATGGATATAGCTAGATGATTCCAGCATTTATATTAACAACAACTTACTTAATAAATAGCGAAGAGACTCGGTGGTTATCGACGGAATAGCCAATACCATGAACGTTCGCTATAAAATCTTCCGGGAGTCCAAGTGACGCCAGTTTCTTACGCAATTCATTTATTGCATGCCATAAACGCTGACTGGACGAAGATAAATTAATCTCCTCCCAAACGTTTTTCATTATGTCATTTTTATAGATGACGGCATCCCGGCAATTTGCCAGCAAATAAATCAGTAATCGGGTCTGGATCTCGTTTAGAGAGATAACCTTGAAAAACAGGGTGCGCTCCGCAGCTCCATCAGAGTAATAAAGGAGTCTTCGGTTGGCAATATCGAATTGAATGTCATCATCAATTAGGAATCCATAAAGTCTATTTTCCATATGCATCTCGGATTATTATTTTGGTTTAATAACAAAAATAACAAACCTCCCTTAAGTGAGACATTATAGAAGCAATTTCCACTATGGCAACCGCGCCAAGATGATCACATTGCCATCACTAAAAGTCTCACGACAGCGTTAAATTCTGAGAAATTCAATTCAGTCAGAATTTACCGCTAGCCGACGCGAATCATTCTGGTGTTTTTCATAACTCATTACTTCACTTCATTTGAGTAGTCATAAATGTCAAAGATTTTTATTTTACAACATTTATAGCTGGCCATTAAATTTTACTCATTAATATTCAATCCATTACCTACAAACTCACGATTAGGATTTATCTGTTACACCGATATAAAAAGCCGCTACCGGTGAAGCCATCCTTTACCTCAGCAAGATGAAGCTGTTTTACTTTGTGCTCCCCTCGCTGATGGAATAAATACTAGGTCATGGATGAGACTTTTCTGAGTGAAGTAGTTTTATTCTTGATAAAAAACAAAAAAACACATAAAATTCAACAAATTAAAAAAACATATTAAATCAGAACAGACTATTCTCAATCGTTCTTAAATGACAGTTACTCTCATTTAAGATTAATTATTAACATATTGTTTTTTAAATGAATGTGAATTGTTACTGATTTTTCATCCCACTATAAACGGTTAAACTATACTTTAAATAAATCGGACACTCAGACTACAAAAAGATAATATATTGAAATGAAACATAAAGTGATCATTAACGACACCGTACTGTACCTTCCAGAAGAGCACCGCCTGTGCCCACTGCGCGCTCGGGGTAAAGAAACCGTTTTGAACGTTCCTGCCAGCCGTTGCCTGCAATTAATGTTGCAGCATCCCGGCGAGGTGATCAGTCAAAGCGACTTTTTTAACGAGGTATGGCAAAAAAACGGCCAATATGTCACTGCCAATACCCTCTATCAGAACATTTCATTGGTAAGAAAAGGGATGCGGGAAGCCGGGTTGAGTAAAAATATCATCAGAACGGTTCCTAAAGTTGGGGTGGTTTTTTCCGGGACCGTTGAAATACAACAAGAAGAGAGCACCAAGGTCATAGTGCAGCAAAGCAATAAGCCGGAGTCGATCCCAGTGGAGAGCCCACAGGCCGAAACGCCGCCGTCAAAACGCACGGTTTTAAACCAGAGCAAGCTATTGCGTTATGGCCTATTTACGGCGTTCATTATGGCTATGATGATCCTTCTGGCCAGCAATCAGTCACAAAGCGCACGTTTTTTTGACAGCCACAATAAAGCTGCCACGATCAATCAATGTTCTGTCTATATAGATAGAGACGATCTGGAAACCAATGTGGCTGGCTACAAAGAATATTTGACCGTCAACAATGTGGTCTGCAATCCGGATGAGTTTGTCTACATTACTCGAACCCCGGCAAACCACAGCACGCTGGTATTATTTTGCGATACCACTGCACAAGGCGATCTGAGATGTTCCTCACGATTTCAAATCGATAATCAACACGACCCTCTTTCCGGCCTGCGACCAGCGGGGAGCCAATAGCCGTTTAACCATAAAGGTAAGGCAACAACGAACGGCGGCGGCGTAGTTGCATTCGTCATGTGGGCCCGGTAGATTGCAAGAGACCTCCCAAGTGGTATACCTACTTGGGAAAAAGCATGAGTGCTGCACCACCCGCGATATGGCCAATAAACGCCGTGCCGAAGGGGATGATAACGAAGAAGCAGGATCGCAGTTACCTTGATTTTATAAGGGGGCCATGCCCCCTTTCCTCTCCAATCATGTTTCCTGCCAACTTCAACCTCAAGCCAATGCTTTAGCCTTAAGCTGCTGGTATTCACTTTCGGTGATCACGCCATCATCCAACAGCTTTTTGGCATCCGAAATTTGCTCGGCTGGCGATTTGCCAGCCACCTCACGGATATACTCGTTGGTGGCTGAGACAGATTTTTGCACCTGCGCACGATGCCGCTCGGCCATGCCTTTACCACGGGCAATCAGATAGACCAGAGACGTTAACAACGGGATGAACAGCAGGAACACAATCCATACCGCCTTATAAAAACCGCTCAGTTGGTGATCGCGGAACAGGTCAGAAACGACCTGGAACAGAATAAACAGGTAGGCAATAAAGAAGAAGAACGAGAAGGTGGTAACCAGAATATCCCACAGGGTGAGTAGGTGATAAGTCATTAGTGCTCCTTATGGTCTAGCAAAACCAGGATAAAACGGCTTTCAATAACAGATTGATGTTTAGCACCATAAGTATATGTCGGACTTTCATTTTTTCCATGTTAGGCGGGAAAATACGGGAAGAGAGGGTATCTGTATGAGTAAGGCACGGGCCCCTCACCCTAACCCTCTCCCACAGGGAGAGGGGACCGACCGAGTGGGCTGAAAATGCGGTGATGTATCTTGAATGGGGGCGTTCGAGTTTACTGAGATGATTTCTTTACTTCCAAAGAGTAGGGATAACAGCTCCCTATCCCTGTGGAAGGGGCCGATCGAGTTTGCTGAGATTATCGCTTTTCTTACAAACGAGCAGGGGCTGACAGCCCCCTATCCCTGTGGATGGGACCGATCGAGTTTGCTGAGATTATCGTTTTTCTTACAAACGAGCAGGGGCTGACAGCTCCCTCTCCCCGTGGGAGAGGGTTGGGGTGAGGGTTATGCGTTACGCCAATGGCCATGCAGGATGACATCGTCGACAATTTCCTGCACGGTCAGTTTTGCCTCAACATCGTTAAAAAAATCACTGGTCACGATCTCGGTCTTATCATTCAGCCCAGCGATCACCGTGAGATGGCTGGCTGGATAGACCTCATGGACACGTGTTTGCATTTCGTCCAGCAAGGCCTCACGGGCTTTCTCAGACAAGTTGTCGAACAAATTGTTATCAACTTTTATTTGAATATTCATATTGGTAGCCTCTAGCAATGCGCGTGGGATTATCCCTATCATGATAGGCTCAATGTACAATTTTTGGCTAGTATCGATTCATTACGCCATATATCGAATTTTTATTCTGACAAATGTGGAATTTATTATACTTTACACTATTAAGAAACCTGAAAATCATTATATCACCAAGAAATAGCCAACTTATAGACTGTATTATCAATGCTATTTAAACAGTGCAGATCCCTCCCCGTAAATGCTGGATATTGTCGGTCGTCACCTGTAACATCTCAATAAATACCGAAATAGGAATTCTCCTATGAAATTATCTCTAAATGAATGTCTTACAAACTTTTATTGCACCTTTGTGATTTAAAAACGATAGGTAAGAATTTTATTCTATCCAATCCTAATTATGGCGTTTTTTTAAGCGAAAAAATATAGGAGTTTTCTTTGGTACAGCGTAAATTTCTCACTCTGACAGAAGTTCGTAACCTGATGAGTGCTGCCAGAAAGACACAAACTGGGGTACGGGACAGCTGCCTGATCCTGCTTGCCTTCCGCCACGGCTTTCGTATCAGCGAGCTGCTGCGCCTGCGCTTTCGCGATCTTGAAATGGTCGAAGGACGGATAAATATACGCCGGCTTAAAAATGGCTTTTCTACCGTTCACCCTCTGATGAACGACGAATGCGAGGCAATTAGGGAATGGAAACAGCTCAGGGCCCAATGGAAACCGGGGGCAGACCCGGACATTATCTTTATTTCTCAGCGAGGAACCCAGTTATCGCGTGGTCAAGCCTGGCGCATTATCCGCCAGGCTGGCGAACTGGCAGGGACGGTCATCAATACGCATCCCCATATGTTACGCCATGCCTGTGGCTATGAACTGGCGGAAAGAGGCGCCGATACCCGCCTGATCCAGGATTATCTGGGGCACCGTAATATTCGCCATACCGTACGCTATACCGCCAGTAATGCGGCACGATTCGCTGGCATATGGGAAGCGGGTAAACGAAAAAACGGCTGAACCCCGCCAGAATAACCTCACTTTTAGTGTATTATGCAGCAAACCATGTTCTACCACCGCCGGAGATCGCTGTAGATCAGCGATCTCCAAATCGGGCAGTAACCGATATTTGACTATTGATTAAAGCAGGCATAGAGCTCGACTTCACTCTCAATGCCAAGCTTGCCCATCATGTTACGTTTATGCGCACTCACGGTCTTGACGCTGCGAGAAATCTTCTTCGCTATCTGCGAAATGCTGAAGCCTTCCTGCAATAAGCTATAAACCTTTATTTCCGAGCGGGAAAAAGGTCTGGTATCGGCGTTGAACAGACTAATCTCCCGCTCTCTGCGCAGAGACGGACTGACAACAATATTGCCAGACAAGACCCGATCGACCTGATTAACTAGCTGACGAATATCCTCAGATAGAGCAATATAGGATGCCCCAGGCAGGTAACCCGGGCAATCCAACACCTGTTTTCCTGGCACATCGGTCATAATCAGTAACGGTTTGTCCTGCCTGACCGATTGAATAAATGACAGCAGCTTCGCCCCCATAGTGATATTTTCATTCAGGCCATAGAGCTCACTGACGATCAGATCAGCATCAGATAAATCATCATTAAACACCAAATCATAGATAGAGTGTGCCGGTAAGATCTCTGCATCAGGCAGTTTGCGCCTGAATAACTGATACAAACCATGCTAGGTCACAATGCAGGGATGCATAATCATTATTTTTTTCATCACACCTCACCACTCAGTCTGTTTATCTTGGTTAAATAAACCAGCCTACCCGCCAGCAGGTAGAGTTCCTCATTGGTTGTCATCTGTAACTTTCTAATGATCGATTTCTTCTGCGTGCTGATGGTACGTACATCTTTGCCCGTCACATTGGCAATAGCCGTAGCACTGCGCCCGCGCAGTAAGGCTAGCGCAATTAATCTTTCCTGTTTACCTAATAAAGCCGCATTTTTGGACGTTTTATCAGTCTGCTCGCTGCCTAAACATTGGGTGATTTGATAAAGGTTAACCGGATCGATCAGTACCGTATCTACGCCAAACGCGTGGAGAAGTTGCACCAGCCAGGCCATATCATGCTGCAACCAGATCACTGAGTTGGTTTTATGATGATAACTGGCAATATCTGACAAAAAGGATAATAACGACAGATAGTCAGTGCCACGAGATAATGAGCTAAACAAGATCACATCAGGCTTAAATTCATAAATTTTCTTTTTGGCATCGGTCAGTTTACTGACCCGGCAAAAACTTAACTCAGTGCTGCCCGCGTCCCCCAGTAACCGCTGCAGCCCGATCCAATTGATCCTGGATGGCTCAACAACCAGAATTCGCTTGCGGCTTTCCGCTGTCGCATGCTCGACTTGCTGATGATTTGCCTGCTGCATTTTTCCTCCTAAATAACCGTGTTTAGTGCCCTTCCCCCAGGCTTGAGGCCTCGTTCAAACGCACATTCAAGGATACAAAAAGGTCACCCCCACCACGGCCTTGACGTTACCCGCTACTACCTGACCGGTAGTGCGTGCATAGTTGGCGGTCAAACCTAAACTGACTGCAGAACTACCGACGGTACCCAGCGCAACGTTCCTATTGGTGGCAATGACACCATTGCGGTTGGCAACCTGAATGCCAATTCCCTGAGCCACCGGTGCAGAGGCGGTGTTGGCAAAAATCGTGGATGCGGCATCCGTGGTTGGCCCGGTCAGGTAATAGGCCAGGTTTTGGTTCTTAGCGCAACGCACCGTCAACGGTATCGACACCGTTCCCGGATATTCTGGCAGATTCACGGTAACGTCGCGGGAAGATACATCACAGCCACCGGTAGGGATCACCACGCTATTGCTGGCATAGATATTCCAAATATACGAATGCGATTCTCCTACGTTATTGGTTTGATGCATATTTAACACCGCAATCAACGACCCACTGGTTATCGCCACTCCACCTGCGGTGCTGATAGGCGTGAGATAAAGCACGGCGGGCCATGGCGTCATAGTGGTGGTTCTATAGACAACGGACTTGGTTTCAGAGGTTGTCGGGAATGGGTAAGAAGTACCGTCATACACAAAGCTACCGGTGAAACTTGCCAGTACGCCACCATAGGCCGAGCCTCTTTGCAGAGAAACGTAGTCTATTCGAGTATCTGGATAATCATTTCGGCAGGATATCTGACGGGACAAATCAACGATCAGGTTTTGGCCGACCCCGATCTGCGGAGTCAAATCCACAAACACGTTAGCGCTGCCGCCACCGATAGGGATGGTTGCCCCGGCCGCCGTTTGGCAAGCAAATGCATGGGCACTGGATGAGTAGCCAATCAAGAGCGCAGCTGCACCCAGATATTTCAGAAATACGCGGATTAAGTCTTTCATATGTTCTTCATCATCAGGAATAGGTGTAAGTCACGTTGATCAGGGATTGAATCGAACCCTGCGTCACATTGCCGCTGGGCGTAATGGCCCTCACCTGCAAAACCAGGCTGGCGGCCAGCGATGCGTCATTCACCGCCACAACTTTGGTACTGCCGTTAGGCAGATTTACCCCACTGCTATCAGCCAGTTGCAACGCAATATTGCGGGCCGCGCCCTGATTGGCGTAATAACTTCGGCTGCTATCGGCCGTGCCGGAAAAGGTCGCGGTCACCTTTGAGGTCCCTACCGGGCAGTTGGTGAGGTTCAATGTCACCGAATGCCATGGCGAAGTCGCACCTGCCGCCAGCAGGTTGAAGGTATACAAATCACCCAGCTCTACCGTAGTGGACACGGTGGATACCGTGCAGGGTTTTGCCACCACCTTGCCATTGATGGTGATGTTGACATCTGCCGCTTGCGCCAGGGGGAGTACCATCATCAGTAACCACCCCGCGATCGGACCCAGCTTGCTCATGTTCATAGCCCTTTTCTCCGGTTACTGAAATTCCAGGGTGAAGTTTGCCGTCGCTCTAACCTGCCCGGCAGTCACCGGGGCACGGGTCGCCATCAGACGCGCATAGAAATACAGCGTATTGGATTGCCCGGCGGTGATGTTTGACCAGTTCAACCCACTCGAGATCTCATTGAGAGCAATGGCATTGCCGTTGTTATCGAGGATCTGTATACCCATGCCGGCTGCCGCACCGGCCCCACCGTCGATTTTCAGCAAAGTCAAATTGTCGCTGTCTGCCCCACCGGTGAAACCCGTTTTCACCGCGATGGCTGAACCGCCGCATTTATCGAGCACGATGCTGAACGGCACCATCGGCGTCGTCGCCCCTACCCGATGCAGCTGCTTGGCCGCATTACTCATCAGATCCACCACAAAACTTTGCGAACCCGGCGCTATGGAGCAGGCATTGTCCTTAACGTAGCCGTTAATGGCGATGGTACTGTCCGCAGCCTGCGTTACCCTGGCGCTAAACAACGCCAGCAGACACAGGCTATAAAGTTGTATTCTCATTGATCGCCTCTCCCGCCCAGCGTCATCGGCATACTGCCGTTAGATAGCTGAGTGCACGCTGCTGACTTTCCGGCGGCAGTTGGTAACTCGCCACGCACTGCCCGCCTGCACCCTCGCCCCATTTGGCTTTCACCTCGCCACTTGGCGGCAACCCGGTCAGATACACCTGTCCGCCGTCGGCAACAATGCTGCCAGAGCGGCCATTATCGAAGGACACCACCGACCCGAATGGCAACGGTTGTCCGTTATAGGTCAGCGTCATCAGTACCTTCAGCCCGATATGAGTTTTAAAATCAGCCAGCACCACCGCGCCGTGATTCGGCACTACGCTGACCACCGCGTCATCCAGCTCGACGTTGTTTGCCAGCGTATTGGGGTTCAGCGCCACGCGGTTTTCACGATAATCCATGGCAAACGGCAGTACGGCATATCCCCGCCAGTCGGTACGTATCCCGCTCTGGTTTTCCACCGATACGTTACCCGCCCCCGGCGCTTTGACCAGGATCAGCGTGTCATTCAGTGGTTGACTCAGGGTGATGCCATTTTCATGGGCCAGCACACCGCCGCTCAGCCCGTAATACAGTTGGCTGGTACCGCTGCTGCGGCTGTAACCCACGTTGGCGTTGCCAGAAGCCCCTCGATAGTTCAGCGATGTGTTACCCGTCCCGCCTGAAGTGCCCGTTCCGCCTCCGGCGTAACCGGCCTGCACGTTGTAACTCAGGTTGTTATCTTCCAGTAACGTGCCATACACCCCAGCCTGATTGGTCATCCTACCGCTCAGATCGTCAGACATGCTGTAGCTGACGCTAGAGCGGCTGAAAGCGGACTGGCTGTCGGAACGCAACCAATGGCTGAACGGGATGCTGATGTTAAAGGCCAGCATATTGTCGCGTCCGTCCTGCCAGGCATTTTTGGTCAGGCTGTAGCTGAGGGTATAAGTGATATCCTCCAACGTACCGCTGTAACCAGCCTGCAGTTGTTCATCCGCCTTACCGACCCCCCAATAAGTCTGATGGCTACCGGTCAGATAAAAGGTGCCATTGTCCCCAACCTGCTGAGTCACCGTCATCTGCAACCGCCCACGTTTGTTGTAGGCCAGATTGTAGTAATCGGTAAGTTTCGGAATGAGCTCGACGATACCTTCATCGGTTGCCGCCTTGTAGCCGCTCATCTGGCGCCAGGTCGTGTCACCCAGCGCGTAATAGCCGCTGGTGGAATAGCGGTAGCCGAGCAGTTGCAGGTTGGTGCCCCATTCGTTCAATGCCTTGTTATAAAGGAAGCGCAGCGACTGCCCCTGATGGGTGCTGTCATCCGGCAAGGTGGCGCTAGCCTGGGTGATGTCAAACGACACGGCGCCGAAAATGCCCAGGTTTTTAGCCACTCCAAGGTTGAACGCACGATAGCGATCGGCAAGCTGGGTGCCACCAGACAGCGTCCAGCCGTCAGCCAGCCCCCACATCAGGGTGCCCTGGCCAAAGGTGGGCTTTTCTTGCTGATCGTTGCCGCTGCGATACTGCCCCACCATCACCGTATATCTCACCTGCCCTTGGCGCAGCAGCCCAGGAACCGACGTATAGGGCACGGTAAAGACCTGAGCCGTGCCGTCGGCTTCCTGAATGCTGACCTGCAAATCACCGCCGCTGCCCGATCCAGACAGATCGTCGATGGTAAATGGGCCTGGCGGCACCGTGGTCTGATACACCTCAAACCCATTCTGCTTGACCGTGACCCTGGCGGTGCCGCGGGCAATTCCGCGGATCACGGGAGCATACCCTCGCTGGCTGTCTGGCAACATATTGTCATCCGTCGCCACCTGTACGCCGCGGAAGTTCACGCCGTCGAAAACGTCCCCTGAGGTATAGCCGTCACCCAACGTCAGGCGACTGCGCAGCAGCGCAATGTCCCGCTGCAAATAGGTATTGACGTGCTGCCAGCGGTTTTGATTAGCGCTCGATCCACCGCCGCTGGTGTAGCTCCAGGTAGTATTATCCCGCAGCCGCCAGGCCCCCAGATTCACGCCGCTTTGTAAGTTAAGGAAGGCGTAATTGCTGTTGCTCGACTGGCTGTTACGGACATTACTGCCGGTGAAGCTGTAATTGAGCAGCCCGGCAGTGATGCCGTTTTGCCACTGGTCAGGCGGGATATAACCACGGGCAGAGTTACCCATGTAAGCCTGAGGAACACTGATAGACAGGCGCTGCCGCCCAACGTCAAAATCAGTGGAGGCTTCCTTGATCAGCGAGGTTAATGGTACGCAGGCTTCCGATGCCAAGATGGCCATTCCCGGGACCGCCCGGGTATTGACACCCATGGTGGCCAGTTGGCTGCGAGTCAGGCAAGGCACCAAGGCCTTGTTATCGGCATCGGCCCGGAAAGAGACATCCCGGGTCGACATAAACCCGTCATTCATATAAATGTCGACACGGTAGATACCCGGAGGCGCCTCAAGTCCCTTTTCGAACCCAGACAGATCGGCCACCTTCGCCGGATCGTCAGCCAGAAAACGAGGGTTGAAGTAATTTTCCGCTCGAGCCGATGCATCGCCACATAGCGCCCATAGCATCAAGGCCAAAGGCGTTAAAGTCAGCTTTAAGATGGGGGCACCCTGGTGGTTATCGTTTATCACTCTGCGACTTTCCGTGCCGTTTTTCAGGTATAGCATGATCCCTCCGGTTCGATACAGGTCGCCCGGCTGCCTGATTTATCTGGTTATAGCTTGATGAAGTGGATAGCGGCTCCAGGCCTTACTGCATCACACCCTTGAATGCCGGCGTTTGGGCACCGTAATCGTTGATAGTCCGATAGGAAATCGTGCTGCCTGCATCGGCGGGGAGCGCCACATTGGTCGATCCCATAGGCGATACCATGGTGTTAGCCAACTGCCGAGTGCCAGCGTTCAACTCGCTCAGCGTGATGAAATAAGGGGTAGGATTGACGATCGTCAACTCTTTGCCGCTACGTTTAAAGCGCAGCTGCTCCGCTGCCTTGTCTGGCGCAATGCTCAGCCCATTGGGGCGATAAAACAGTTTGATACGGCTGGTAATAGCCAATTGCAGGGTGTTCTCATCCTGGCGTGATTTGTCCAGTGAGGGGATCGCTTTGACGTTAACCCAGAACAGGCTTTCCCGATCCTTCGGCAAGCTTTGATTAGTCGCATCAATAATGCGCAACGTGTTTTCTTTTTTTCCCTGCATCAAATATAACGGTGGCGTAATAATCAGCCGACCATCTTTTTGGCCATCAGCGTTTTCTACCCAGGATTGGATCAGATAGGTACTTTTCTCATCGTTATTGCTGACTCCCAAAGTCACCTGCTTCTGATCGGCAGGATAGATCACCCGGGTCGCGCCCAGGCCGACTCCGGCGTTTGCCATGCCAACATGCCCCGCCGCCAACAACAGCAGCACGGACATCACCTTTCCAACCTTCGAAATTGTTCTCACATTTACCTCGTCCATCAGGATCTGACTTCCATAACACTGCGCGGCCAAGGGCCAAGCATTCGCAGCGCTATTACTTTTCATCTTGCGGCCAAGGCCTACTGATAAGTCAGTGCGAACCAGGCCTGAGCGTTAGCCAAACCATTGTTCACCGGCTGTCCGGTGGCGCGGTATTTCGCTACGAAATGCAGGATCACCGGCCCCTCTTGCAACGGCACCCAGTACCGCGGCGCAGTATTGAGTGGAATAAATCGGCCTCTGTCGTCGAACAACGCCACGGCTACGCCAGAGGCGACACCTGGCCCTTCACCAACAGAAAGCACCTGCGGATTATTGCTGTCTGCCATGCCATGGAACATGACCCCCACGTTACGGCTGACCGCGGTAGTGCAGTTCTGCAGATGTAAATCAAAGGGGACTGGATCGGCCTCATCGCCAGGCATACGAAACCGGTCGGTGGTGATATTCCCCATCGATACCGTCAAGTTGCGATCTCCGGCTTCCACCGAGCAGGTTTCAGCGATCACTTCACCCTGAAAGCGCATCAGGCCACCGAGAGGTTGTTCCTCCCAACGATCGTCAGCAACGACCTTCCCCGCCAACAGCAGGGTTAGCAGGAGTCCCGCTCCCATTCTCCACATCGCACACTCCTTGCCTCCGGTAGCTGAAAATCAGGCCTCCCTGGCCTGTAATCATCATCCTTGATAAGCTAATTCAGCTTACTGATACTGCACCTTGAAGGTCGCATCAGCGTTGGCAATACCGGCAGTGGCTACGCCGGTCGCGATATAACGAGCCTGGAATGGAACAATAACGGTGCCATCAGAGAGCGTAGTAGCCGCACTGAAGGTAGCGCCATCAACCGCTAACGCAGTACCGGTGCGATCAAGGATCTGAACGCCGACGTTAGTTGCATTACCAGCCGCAGAGCCTTGCAGGGCCAGCGCAGTAGGATAGGTGGCGTTAACCGCTGTGCCGCTGAAAGCGACAGCTGCCTGGGTAGCAACGGTAGAATCACAATCATTCAGTTGGATGTTGAACCCGGTAGCGGAGCTAACATCACCAGCGGTAGCCAGTGAAGTCGTTTTAACCTGCCCCAATTGCACTGTCTGGCCAATAGAACCGGCATCCACGGCACAAGCCGCATTAACAACTTCCCCTTTAAAATGGATAGGGCCACCGTTGACGGTAGTAACCGTTGCCGCATTAGCGACGCCAGCCAGAGAAAGAACTGCGGCAATACCAGCAACCAGTGATTTGATTTTCATACTATTTTCCTTTGAACACATAATGTTTCATAACCATGAAAAAGTGTGGAGGTCGATTCCCCTGGCGGGCAACCGCACAGACTTCATTTCTACTCACGGCCGGACCTCCCTATTCCGTTCAGTTTTCGCCAGCAACATGAGACATTTGGGGCTATTTTGTCTCACCATATAAAAAAGCGGTAAATTAATAAATTACGAATTAATTGACTATTTTTAATATTCAAAACCAGGAATAAAAATATTAAATGCCTTGCAATAAGTGTATTATTGTGATTCTGGTGGTATTTTCGATTAACAGCAGAGAATTTATACCATGACAAAATTGCGGGAGGGGAAGAGACTGTTCTGATGAGATAAAAAAATAAGCTTACTTATCATTATGATAAAACGTAATTCAGGAATATTCTAACATGAGGTATTGCAAAATCTTACCGAACGTTGAAGAATTAGGAACAGTTTAGCCCCAATTGTTCCATCTTGCGCCTGATTATTTACCAATAAATCCTTTATAACCAATCCATTACGATCCCACATCCCGACAAAGCGCGCCGCGTTGCTGGCGGTATAACGCACGGTATGCCTGATGTTACGATGCCCCAGATAATCCTGAATCAAGCGAGTATCCGTGCCCCTTTCCGCCAATTCATAGCCGCAGGCATGGCGCAGCATATGGGGATGCGTATGGGTAGCGGTGCCCGCCAGTTCCCCAGCCTGACGGATAATGCGCCAGGCCTGACCGCGCGATAGCTGGGTGCCACGCTGAGAGATAAAAACAATCTCTGGATCCACGGCAGGCTTCCACTGTGCCCTGACCTGGTTCCACTCCCTAATCGCCTTGCATTCATCACTCATCAGAGGATGAACGGTAGAGAATCCATTCTTAAGCCGGCGTATATTTATCCGTCCTTCAATCATTTCCAGGTCGTGATAACGCAAGTTCAACAACTCGCTGATACGAAACCCGTGGCGGAAGGCAAGCAGGATCAGGCAACTGTCCCGTACCCCGGTCTGTTTATTCCGGGCAGCACTCATCAGGTTGTTAACTTCGGTGAGAGTGAGAAATTTACGTTGTGCCACAAAAAACTCCTATTGCAATTATGCTGGATATTACTCGCTCAAGAATTAATAAAATCTGTCGCTGACAGATTGTTTAAAGCATAGCCTATTGTGATGAAGGATTACCAAATAAAAAATAGCATTAAGCGCCAGACAACTAAAACTGTTAACACGACAAGACCCTAAAAATTTAAAGGTTTATTTTCCACCCCCTACAAATATAAGATTTATCTCACCAAAAGTGCGTTTTGTAAGCAAAGCCAGCGCTGGCCTGCCGCCCACCGCCAAAGTGAGGATTTTTCCTAATCACTATGCTAGACAGTAATTAATCGAATAGTATTTTAAATTTTGTAATAAGATGAAAATGCCGTCACGCTATTTTGCTAATCAATTGTTCATCATGTTATTTTTAACCGTCCAGAATGTCACATAACCTTAGCGGTAATACATTCGCTAATGACGTGCACAGGGTTTATTGATTGAGAAGTTCAGATAAAGGGAAGGCAGACAACCGGTAATAAAAAACTGCCCGCTAGGCGATCGTGGAACAGGTCGGAAACGGCTGGGGATGTCAGCCTGCAAAACGCAGACTGACGTCTTCAGGGGAGAACGTTAAAGAATATCCACATTAATCACTGCCGAGCCGCGGAAAGCCCCCCCCGCCAGATTACCGTTAACCTTCAATACCGAAGAGATAGGCACGGCTATCGTTTGGTTGGCCGCGATCTTTTCAAGGCTGCCGACATTGGCTGGCTGGTCACGCACAAGCACATCCGCCGCCAGTGAACCATCCGTACGCAGCTTGATACCGCTAGAGGTGTAGCCGACCAGCGTGACTTTAACCGTGGCGCTGGAAGTGCATTTAATGTACAAGTCCGAGGTTTTTTTCAATCCTGGCACACTATCGGCCTGAATATCCCCATAGCTGATGTCTACCGAAGTGCCTACCAGTGAACAGGCGGGACCTGGCGGTGGCTGAGGTTTCCAGGCGTCACCGGTTCCACTACCATGGTCGAGAGAAACGTTCATAGACGGACCATCAGCAGGACGTTTGCCAATTTCTTTA
The DNA here is from genome assembly GCF_046269175.1 of Serratia sp. J2. Classification (NCBI taxonomy): domain Bacteria; kingdom Pseudomonadati; phylum Pseudomonadota; class Gammaproteobacteria; order Enterobacterales; family Yersiniaceae; genus Serratia; species Serratia sp. J2. The sequence goes on along the minus strand of NZ_JBKABN010000031.1, from coordinate 30,237 downwards.
CCCAGTCCGAAGAAATACTTTTCATCGCCTTGCAATGTATACGTGAAAGGGAGTATTGATGCCAAAACCTCACTACAGTTGCCACTTGCCACTCCCCTAGCTGACACAAGAAAGCGTTGGTACATCCCCGTACTGGTACCCAATATAGCGTAAAAGTTAACTGTAGTGCCGGTTCTACATGTAGTGGTGGATCCACCGATCCCATCAGGTTGGGCACTAATGGTTAATTGCTTTGGCCCCGTCCAGCTCACATCGATCCCGAGAGCGTGACCATATACGGGCATCATCAGGCCGATAATCACGGCCGTTTTTTTAAGCAGTGTTGTCCCTATTAACTTCATCTCTGTTCCTTATTGCTCTGCGCTATTGCTGATTAGCCTCTTCACAGAGGCCTAGCGGCGTCAGCCCTTAGTCATAGGTCAATGCAAAGGTCATGCTGGCACTGAAAGGACCACGATTAATGGTTCGGTTGGTAATCGCGTCTGGCTCACCTTGCACATAGGCCATCATGCGCAGATAGTTGTCCCCTGCCGCTAACGGGTAGCGATAGGGGCCTAACTGGTTCAATGGCAAAGGAGCGCCATTTTCTGACTCAATACCAATACCAATGCCCGATGCCTGGCTGGAGGCATCCAGCGCCAGTAATCCCGGCAAGGCGGGATTTTCCACTCCGGTGAACGTGACCTGCACCGATTTGCCTAGCGTCAGATCGCAGTTGCTCAGGTGCAGTTTGAATTCCCAACTGGTAGTTCTTTGATTGTGATACAGCTGTTTGTCGATCACCGTACCAAAATCCAGTTGGACGGTTTCCTCACCCGGCGGGATGATGCAAGGTTCCGCCACCAGCGTGCCATGTAAACGCATGTTTGCCGCCTGAATGCCCTGACTCAGACAAAGCAGAGCGACGGTGGCACAGAGATATCTCAGTATTTGCCGCATATCAGCTCCTTATTGGTAATCCGCAAGCAGCGTTGCCGTAACTTCAAACGTCCCTTCTGTCAGTTCGGTGCCCGGTTTTTTAACCGGTACAGCTTCTAACAACGGTGGATTGAGCGGGTCAACAGCGATAGGCGTACCGAGCTCAAACGGCTCGCCGTTCTGGTAAATTTTGATGCCCAGATTGGCAATATTGGTCTGCAGCGTAGCCGGCTCAAAGGCGGCGACCGGGCCGAGCAGCGTCAGCACCATGCTCCAGGCAGGCCCCGCAGTACAGTCCAGCACGTAATCAACCTGTCGGCGGTGCTTCACCCCATCCACGCTCTTGACGCCGATCCGGTCAAAAGGCACATCAATGTCTTTGTCGTTGTTCACCAGACAAGGAGGTGGCTCAATCAACGTACCGCTAAAGCTCATGTTTTCCGCCGCTTGCGACGGGCTTATGGCCAGCAGAGCAAACGATAGCAATAGTGACATCCCTGCAACCGATCTCATTCCTTTCTCCCGTTTCACTGGTAGTCGACCACCATGGTGGCTGCCGACGTAAAGTAGCCAGCGGTCAGGGTGGTCCCTGGGCGCTTCACTAAAGTGGCAAACAGCTTTGGCTGATCCGGCAACGTGAAATTCAGCCAGCTATTCACTGGCATTGCCTGGCTGTCACTCGATAAGGCAATCCCCAAATCGCCTTTCGAGGTTTGCAGAGCACCGGCAAAACCGGCGTCCATGCCCTGGATCTGCATTTTTAACGCGTTGGTGTTGCCTGCCGAGCATTCCAATGTGTAAGGCACCGGCTGGCGGTAGTTGATACCATCAACCCGGGTCGTCATCACCTCGTTGGTAAAATCCACCGTGATGGTTTGATCCCCGTTAATCACGCAGGGCGGCGGCAGTAAAATATTGCCCGAGATAGTCAGGTTGGACGTCGCAGCAACCGCTGATGACATGCCCAAAACCAGTATCAAACCTGCAAATCCCGTCGACGTTTTCCACGGCATAGTTCACCTCTGTTGCGCGTAGGCTATGAGTTACGTTTGCCAGGTTCTGCCTGACAGGTATCACCCGCACAGCGGAAAATAAGTTCTGGGCGGCCACCGAAGTCATTCACGTAGGTCAGCACCGGCGCACTCCCTAAAGCACTGACGCTGGCGCTTAGCGGTGCATTGGATTTAGGGGGGACCATCAACGGCACAAACCCTTTGGCGCTCTGGCCACCTTTAGTGGTGCTAGCCTCAACGATGGTGATGTAATACGGCGTCGGGTTGTTGACCACATAGCGATCGCCTTGGCGCGTCAGCGTCATTTTTTCCTGCCACGGCGTACTCATCTGTTCCTTGGTCGGTTCAATCGCCTGCGGGCGGTAGAACAGTTTAATGCGTGTCTGCAATGCAATTTGCAGCGTGTTCGGCTTGTCGCTGCGCGGTGGAATTTCACGCAGGTTGAAATAAAACAGCGATTCACGATCCTGTGGTAGTTGCTGCAAAGCAGGCAGCCCCTGCACTTTCACCTGGCTTTTGGCACCAGACTCAATACGCTGCACCGGAGGCAGAACGATCAGCGGGCTGGTGATCTTATTGCCCTGCTCATCCTCAATCCATCCTTGGGCCAGATAAGGCAGATGCTTGTTTTCATTGCTGACGTTCATGCTGACAGACTTGCTGGAAGCGTTATAAATCACCCGGGTACGATCCAGGGCAATCGCCGCATTGGCCTGCGAGGTAAAGATGGCCAGCAGCAGTGCGCCAGCGGTTAATAAATGTGTGGTCGTTAATTTCATCAGTCTTTTTCCGTTCAGCTTCTGTTTTCCGTTTCCGGATTTTCCCCTGCGGCGATTGGCCGACAAGGCAGCAGTAAATTCTGTGTCCCATGTTGTGGGATATGCGTTGGCAGCGTTATTTCGCACTGGGTGATGCCATTCCAGTTGGTGGTCATCTTGGCGCCGGGTTGTATGCCGCTCAGATAGACGCTGCCGTCATCGTTGATAATGCCGACGTCCCGTTTCTTGCTATTTTGTACCGTGGCACCGAAAGGCGGTGATGACCCATCAGCCAGACGAACCACCGCCATCGCTTTTTCACCAGCCACCACTTCAAAACGCCGTAAACCAATCGCCCCTTCGGTCAATGTCGCTTGCTGCACAGAGCTGAGCGCTTCGGTCTTGTCATCCAGCGCGTTCAGATCGATGCTGACCTGGTTGCGGTAGTAGCTGTTGAGATCGGACACCACGGCTTTACCAAAGCGGTTGGATAAGGTGGTGGCACCATAGCCGCGCACAGGAACGCCTGCGACTCCATCGGTATCCAATAAAATGCGCGTTCCGCCAGGCATGCCAATCCGATGCATGGCCACGCCCTCCCCGGTCGCCGTCACCCCACCTTGCAACAACAGGCCCATGGAACTGGAGCGCCCGGCTTGATAACCCGCGTTGGCACTCACCTGCGCGTCGTTGCCCAAGTGGGTGTAGTAACCGCTGGCAACCGCGCCTTGGCGGGCACTACCTGCACTGATCTGATAGGAGTCGGCATCATTCACGCGGCCGAAATAGCCCACCTGGTGAGTATTTTCATTGCGATCCCATGACCCGCTGTAACTGATGGAACCAGAGTGGCCCCAGGGAATGGTGACCGCCAGATACATGCCGTCGTCGTTGGTGCCGTTAAATTTGTTGCGATAGGCGGTCAACGAGAGGTTAAGATCCTTGAACTTGCCCAGATCGAAGTATCTCGCCAGCGACAGGTTGTAATGATCGTTGGCACTGTCGTTCCAATAGGTCTGGTGGCTGTAATTGATAAAAGTGCTCAGGCCCAGCTCGACAAACTGCTTATTGAACGTAACGGTGTACATCTCCTTGCTGCTCTGGGTGCGGGTACCAGTAGTCCGTGCATCCAAAAATTCACTCATGTTCATAAAATTGCGTTCGGAGAAGCGATAGCCAGCGAACGTCACCTGGCTGTCATAATCGTCAAAACGTTTGGAATAACTGAGGCGGTAAGAGTTACCAAACAACGAGCTTTCCTGCGGCAAATTAGCCCGGGATTGGGTGACATCGAACGACAGTGCGCCCAGCATCATCAGATCGCGGCCAACCCCCAACGCCAACGCGTTATAGTCGTCGCTCCCCACGCCGCCACCGTACAGTGACCAGCCGTTGCTAACCCCCCAGGAGAACTCGCCGGTGGAGAACAGTGGCCCGGTGACGTTATGTTTCCAATCGGTCGGTCGGCCTGCCGCGAGTTTATAGCGCAGCGAACCTGGACGGGTCAGATAGGGGATGCTGGCGGTGTTTACGGCGAACTCCTGCACGCTGCCATCCTGTTCCTCGACGCGAACCTGCAGTTGGCCGGAAACCGCATCATTCAAATCCTGAATGCGGTACGGGCCTGGCGCGACCTGAGTTTCATACAACACCCGGCCCTGTTGGCTAATAGTCACCTTGGCATTGCTTTTGGCAACGCCACTCACTTCCGGGGCATAGCCGCGCAGGTTAGGTGGCAGCATGTTGTCATCGGTATTGAGCGTAACGCCGGTGAAGCGGAAGCTGTCGAAAATATCTGAATTGAGAAAATTCTCCCCGAGCGTCAGGCGGGCAAGCAGCTTGGGCAAGGCGCGATAGGCGTAATAACGGCTCCAATCCAGGCTATTTTCGCCGTTGGTGCCAGACTGATTCCGCATCTGCAACTGCCAATCCGCGCGCAGACGCCAAGGGCCAAAGTTGGCCCCGGTGGTCCCATTACCACTCAGGCTATAGGCCTGATCCTGGTGCTGCTGGCGCGTGGTCAGGAAGTTCAGGTTATAGTCAAACAACGCACCGGTAATGCCGTTGTCCCAACGGGAAGGCGGATCCCAATTTTCAGAACTGTATTCAAGATAGGCTTGTGGCACGCTGAGCTGCAGGGACGAAGTCGCCAGGTCGCCCTGAACCGTCAATCCTGGAATGCTTTGCAGATCGATACACTGCCCATCGTCTTCCCAGACAATGTCCTTGAGCACGCTGTCTCTCAGGCCAAACAGCTCTATCAATTCAGGCGTCAGGCAAGGTTCGCTGCTTTTAGGATCTGCTTTAGATGGCGCGAAGGTGATTGAACGCTCCGCTATTTGCTGCCGGTTGAGAAACACCGCCATGGTGTAAGTCCCTGGCATAATATAGCCGCCACGGGAGAAATGACTGAGATCGAGATTCTCCCGATCTTTAATATCCAACACATCGGTATTGAACTGGATATCCTCTGCGGCATGCGTAAGATAAACCGGGCTTCCCAGCGATAGAGCAATACAGACCCACAATCCGCGCAGCCGGAAAGTAGAATTCGCAACAGGTTTGGCCATCGATAAAAATTCCGTTTATCAGTAATAATCCATTTTGAAACGCACGGTGGAACGGTACTCACCGGCTCGCAGTATTTGGTGATTCGGCAACAGGTTTACGGTGTATTGCAGCAGCTTATCTCCGGAGCTCAACTCTGCCAGGGGCATAGCTACGCCGGGTAATGCGATGTTGCCTGATTGGTCTTTGATCTGTAGCCCAACGCCTTGGGCCTCGCCTTCAATACCCAGCAAGGCACCATCCTTCAAACCATCAAAGGTCACGCGGAATGCCTGCCAATCGGGCATCGTGGGATCGAAGCGTGGCAAGGTGCAGTTAATTAAGCGAATGACAAAAGGTTTAGCGATACCTTGCCCATCATGAGCAATTTGTGACGCAGGAACGGTGATCATCTCAATCACTTGCTCACGGCTGCTCATCTCAATGGCGCAGGCAGTTTCAATAATGCTGCCTTCCATGACGACACGGCCCCGTCCCAAAAACGTATCTGCCATTGCGGTTACGCTAAACAGAGTGCTGAGCAGGCAGCTCGCCACGATATATTCCATTTTGTTCACGCTGTTAATTCCCTTCGACACCATGACCTTCAGAATAAACATGCGGGTTTCCCCGCATGTGTGACCGCTTGACCGGTTAAAACTTACTGATAAGCCAGGGTGAAGGTCGTCGTGGTGCTGAAGTCGCCTGGGACGATTTCTGCAGCAGTTTTACCGTCAACACCCATGTCGCCCTGCAGGTAAGCAGAGAAGTTCAGGATGTTGGTTTGATCCTGGATGCCCTGTGGAGCAGTTGGTTGACCCAGTTTGATCAGCGTGCCGCTACCGTCGGTGATAGCCAGGCTAGCGCCACGAGCAGTACCGGTGATGCCCAGCAGATCGGCGTTACCCGCAGAAGTTGGACCTGTGAAGGTGGTGGTTACCGTTTTAAGGGTAGATGCATCACAGTTTTCCAGATGGATGTAGAAGTTTTCAGGGGTAGATTTGCCGCCGTCTTTCAGTGCCACGTTAGCGATCTGGCCCATCGGGATACGCTGGTTGTCATCGCCTGGGGCGATAGAGCAAGGTGCATCAATGATGGAACCGTAGAATTCGATTGTGCCATGGCCCGCGTCCTGTGCAGCATTGGCAGCAGAAACAAAACCCAAAGCGATTGCGGCAACTGTGAATTTGTTCAGTTTCATTATTTCTATTCCTTTATAAATTGATTGATATAAACGACTAATTAACCATCCATGTCAAACATGGTCTGGGCACTGCAAAAAACATGAGGCGACCGCCCATTACCCAATAGGAATACGCTTCATTTTTTATACTTCCGGCACTCAAGATTGGTTATATCGGTCAGCCTTCTACGCTGGTACCGTAATAGACCCTCAAGGTCTTATATAAGCCAATCTTATTGGTGCAACCAATTTTCTTCATAACGGACACGCGGTGACTGCTGACCGTCTTAATATTAATCCCTAAAATCGCACCGATCATTTTTGGCGTGTAACCGCGAAAAAGATAATAGCAAATCCGCTTTTCTCTGTTGCTTAACGCAGCCAAGGTCCCTTTAGGGATAAACTTGTCGCGTTTTGCCCATGTTGTATTTGGTGAATCGGCAATTTGTGTCAGCAGTGCATTAGAGCACTCATTGGTCGCAATAAAAACAACCCGATCTCTGTAGCGTTGCTCAATGCTTAGCGACAATATATTCAATAACGCCGTACTGGCAATCACTACCATCAACGTTCGGCTTTTCTTTTCACGTATCATTTCGCTAATCAGCAATGCACTGCGTGCCGAACCATCCGATATCGAATGCTCAAAGGCAACATGACTATGCTGTTGCTGCAACTTAATCAAGCTACACCTGATACCTTGTAAAAAGTAGCTATTATTGCTGGAGATATGGAATGAAATCTCACTTATATCTTCACTATGATAGTCGAAATCATATTCACCCACACCGTACCCGTCATCCATAACGCTACCAAACTTATCGCCAAATCCATATCGGCTATCGTACATCTGCTTCCCGCCACTATCGCTGAAAAGTTGGATGCATGTTAGCGATCGACTCCAAAATGCCATAATCAATTTATATCAACCTGTGAAATTTCATTTAAGTAATATAAAAAAATCAATAAAATCATATCATTGTAAAAAATTTTACTTAAGATCAACTCACCTTAAGAAGATGCCTAGAGCGGTATATTTGATCATTAATCGACATTAATCAATTTACTAATCAGAAAAATCTTGCTAAGTTTTATAACGCAAGACCAGGAGCAGCCTGGTTCCTGGCTGTTCAACGGTGATGCATTAGCAATCAACAAGAAAAATCTCATTTAATAAATTGTATGCTATCCGTTATTTTTTGTTTTAATAACGCTCGTGATTTTGAACAAGGAAGTAAACGAAATGACTAGTAATTGTCGCGGTTATTATTATCTCATCGGTGACAGCGTTGAGTTCTGGCCTGAGGAAAACCTGCTTTACTCTCGTGTCAACGGTGAGAAAATCACGCTATTTATCGCAGCCTCACGCTGCCTTCAGCTTTTATTAAGCCAACAAGGTGAACTGGTTCCGCAGCGGAACCTGTTTGAAGCCGGATGGCAAAAAAATGGCTTAGAGGTGTCTAACAATACCTTTTACCAAAACATCCTTATGTTACGTAAAGGATTAAAGCTTGCCGGCTATGAGCAAGCAGTGATAAAAACAGTGCCCCGCCAGGGTCTTACCATTCCCTCAATAGTTCCGGTAGCAAGAATAATACCGGACATGAGTACAGCCTCTACCGAAGAAATATCCATTGCTGCGGAGGAAAACCAACCGTCAACACCCAGCAAGGTGGATAAAAAAGCATCCTCCCGGCCTCGTCATGTGTGGGCAATATTGCTTAGTCTCTCTTTCGGTATCGGTATTGTGCTGTTAGCTGCGTGGAATAGCTCTGAGAACAAGAATTTCTTCTCAAATTTTAACTTCGTAGGGAATATAGAGCAGTGTTCGGTCTATCTCGACAACGGCCAGACATCGTTGCAGTCCTACATGCAATTTATTGCGCAAAACAACTTCACCTGCAAAAAACAGGAAGTTGTCTACTTTACCGCCAACCCATTGGTTCCACGAGCCTCGGTAATTCGCTGCGAATGGCCATTTGCTTCAGGGACAAAGAATCTCTGTATTTCTGAATATTATCTGGAGTGGCAGCATAATGAATAAGCCCCAACTGTTCGGCGTATTTACACTACTCTCTTTGTTGTTCCTGTTGCTCGCGCTGGGGGCATACCGCCTCTATAGCCAATATCAGCAAACCCATTTTAGCTGCGAAGCCATGCTGCTGGTTCACAAAGATGATGCGGAGCTGGCCCTCATGGTTAACTTTATCTTCCAAGGTAATAACGGCATCGTCAGTCTGAAGGGAACCCTTAAGGAGGGCGACAAAACCACTAGCGTAAGCAGAAGAAACTATTTTGATTTCAGTCAGATAAAAACAGTTTATCACCTTAAGTCAATCTCGGCAGTGACCACACCGGCCGACAACAGTGACACCAAAGCTCTCGCCCGTTACCTCCCTCTTTTTTACCTGGAACCGGGACTAAAATTCGACTTCACCGCTTACTCTGCTACCAAAGAAGGGTATGTTTTTTCTACCGGGCAGGTGCCGTCATTTTACTGTGCACGTAAGTGAAATGCTGCGATACGGAGATAGGTGACCAGCAAAGGGCTGTTTGACGTTAACGAGTTTCGCTTGGTGGAGACGACTCTTTAGCGCTGGGATCAAAAAACCGGAGGAAAGAGTCTCTTTCCTCCGGTGATGACATCGCCGTGGCGTGCTTATAGAACATCCACCACAACAACCGCAGACCCGCTAAACGCGCCAGCCTTTACAGTCCCCCCCGTGGGGGCGAGAGTAGATTCAATCTGCACATTTACCGAGCCATTAATGGTGATTGGCGATGGGAATTTCGAGCCATTGATGGTGATAGTCGATTGTATTCCATTGCCGAAACTGGTGGTGTTATCCGAGAGCGCGGGGACAGTTATCACAACTTTAGCTGGCGTCGGGCAAGTTATCGTCGCCGTCAGACTCGCGGTATTCCCAGCTATGGCAGTGCCGTCCACCAGCCCGTGGTCGAGAACTGTGGGCCCGGTTATATCGCACCCGGTGGTGAAGGGTTTGTTATTCGTATTTACGCACGAAGTTGTCAACCTCGCGTTCGTGCTGTTAGGACCTTCATAGACAACACAGGTGCGAGTATTTCCTGTGTTCGCATTAATCCTGCTAGCCTTACCCTTCCAGCTCCCGCCAGATCCTAGCCCCGTTCTCTTCATTAATTCCTTTTGGAAATCCGACCAGTAATAGTAATTCTTAGCGTAGCCTTGAGTAGAATAACTAAAGGCACAGTAGGTATCTGTGGCATAAGCATTCCATCCAACATTATTCTTGGTCACACACACGTCAAAGAACGAGGTCGTGCCCGGACGGATGTTTGTTGTATCGTATTGTTCGACACCGTCGGTATAGGTGAAAAACATCTCTTGTGTTGTTTGGTCGAATTGCGCGCTGGTGATGACGAACGCAGCAAAACTGGACGGACTGGCCATCAGGCAGAGTAAAGCAATTAGCGATTTCATTCGTTTCACGATGTCGTACATAAAGTTAGTCTCGATTGCAGGATAGGCAGGCAGCTAAGCGGAGGAACAGTTGCTACTGGTACTCCAGCGCAAAAGTCGCCGTGGCCGTAAATGCCCCTTCCACTATCCCTTGGTTGGCCTTGGCCGCGGGTTCTGCCTGCACATAGGCCTGAAGCGCAATCACCATATTGCCCTGCGTCAGCGGCGTGGTGGAGCTCTGGATATTGAGCGGCAACGCCTGGCCAGCCCCCGTTTCCATCCCCACCGCCACTCCGCGGGCCACGCTGGCAGCATCCAGCGCCAACAACCCTGGCAATGCCGTGCTCTCGGTGCCCATAAACGTCAACTTCACACCTGTTGCCACCGCCTTATCACAGTCATCCAGATGCAACGAGAACGTCTGGCTCGGGGTACGCGTATTGGTGTAAAGGAACTTGTTAACCAGCGTGCCAAAATTCAGCTCTATCGCCTCGTCACCTGGGCGCAGGGTGCAGGGTGCATTTACCAACGCCCCTCTGAATTCCACGTTCTCGACCGCCTGCGCCGGTGCGCAGAATAAAAATGGGCAGGTCAACAGCAGTGCCAGACCGATCCGTGGTAACTCTTGCCATTGCTTCATCAAGCGGCTCCTATTGATATTCCGCCAGCAACGTGGCACGGGCAGTAAATGCCCCGGGGACCGGTGGCTGCGCCGGATCGGCTACCGGCACTGCGCTCAGCCCCGGGAGTGATTGCACGTTAACATTATTAAAATACGAGTTCTGCCAAGGGAACGGTAAGCCACCCTCAAGCAGAATACGGATACCCAACCCCGTCAGATTGGTTTGAATGGCAGTGGCGTCAAAACTGCTCGGGGTCCCCTTGAAACTCAACTTAACCACCCCTGCCGCACTGCAATCAATCTGGTAAGGAATCGGCTTGCTGTAGCGCACCCCGTCAAGATTGCGGATCACCAGATTATCGCCAAAATCCACTTCGATCGTTTCACCGTTATTGATAGTGCAGGGCAGTGCCTCCACCAGGCCGCCCTGAAAGTTCACCTGTACTGCCTGTGCTGGCTGCACCAGCATGCCCAGCAACATAGCCAGAGAAACTGTTTTACCCGTCATTGTTCATCCCTCACTGATAGTCCACCAACAGCGTGGTAGCCGCGGTAAAGGTTCCCCCGCTCAGGGTGCTGGACTTAGCCTTAACCGGGACTGCCGTCAGTGCAGGGCGAGCCGGGTTGGTAAAATTGAGCCAGGTATTCATCGGCAGCTTGGCGCCGTCACTGCGCAGCTCCAGGCCCAGATTGGCTTTGCTGGTACCGAGCACGCTGGCATCAAAACCGGCCCCACCGCCCTGAAATTGCAGTTTCAGCGTTGCGGAGGTTGCGCCAGTGCAGTCCAGCGTATATGTGATAGGCTTTTCGTAATTAACCCCATTTATCCGCCCAGCCAGCATATCGGTGTCAAAATCCACTGAAATATCGCTGTTGCTGTTAATCACACAGGGCGGTGGCACCACCAAGGTACCGGTGAACTTGACGTCCACGGCCTGTGCCGGTAACGCGCTACCCAAAGCGGTCGTCAGGGCCAAAACAGGCCATAACGCTGTGAGCTGTTTCATAACACCTCCACCAGCAGCGTTGCCGTACTGTTGAATACCCCGCCTGGTAAAATGGCCCCCGGCCGTTTCACCGGCACGGCACTGATGGCAGGCGGTGTGGCCGAATAACTGAAGGTAAACCATTCACCCAGCGCTAACGCACTGTTGTCCGGTTTCAACAGTTTGATCCCCAGATCCGTAAAGTTGGTTGCCAACACGTCAGAATCAAAGCCGCTGACCGATCCCTGGAACCGCAGACGCAAGCTGGAAGTGCTGCCGGTACAGCTCAGGGAAAACGGCACCGGCGTGGCATAGTTGTTGCCATCAATGCTGGTAGTCTGCAAGGCAGAGCCAAAGTTCACGTCAATCGTGGTGTTGCCATTCACTATGCAAGCGGGTCCCGTCATCACGATCCCCTTGATGGTGAGGGCAAGCTGGTTGCTGGCCTGTGCCGTAGCCAGACACAATGCCAAGCCCCCCACCGTACCGAGGGCAGTACACATTAGGCTCCTGAGAATGGAGCGTCCCTTAAGCCGATAAACCAACCTATTCATAGCTCAGCCTGAAGTTGACATGGGCCAGATACGCGCCCGCTTGTAGCGGCGCCCCAGTGCGCTCCGGCGCGATGTAGTAGGTCAGCACGTTGCTGCCCGGTGTCAGTAATTGCGGTTGTCCTGCCAACCCCGGCACGACGTCACGGCGGGAGGCATCCGTCAGGCGCAGCCCCATACCGCCCACACCGCGCGCCAGGAACAGATTGGGCTCGTGGCTATCCTGCACGCCGGTAAAGGTCAATGACACTGCGGGCTGGTTGGTGCTCCAGGTCAGGTTGCCCTGCTGGTCACGATTGTTGGCAGCGCTGCGCAAGCAGTCTTGCAGGCGCAGTTGTACTGCCACCGCCGTTCCCCGATCGCCAACATGTTGCAGGCGACCCGTTCCCACCTCCCCCAACTCGACCGACTGGTCGGCGCTGCTCATCTCCAGGCGGCAGGCGCTTTCGGTCAACGCTCCCGACACGCGCAGCACACCGTGCTCACCGTCAATCACCCCCGTAGCAGCCTGCGCCACCGGGGAAAACAGGGCTGCCAGTACCATTCCGCTCAGGACGGAGTCCTTTACCGTCTTGCCGGGCAGTCTTCTCTTTTCCATGATTGTTTTCCTTGTTCTTCCTTCCCGGTTCATGCCCGCCGGGCATCGCCCAACACCACCACTGACGCCGGGTGATTATTTGTCGCGCTTGCTTTCATCTACCTGGCAGCTGTTACCCCCGCAGCGGAAGGTCAGTGCCGGTTGACCGCCGTAGTCATTGACATACACCAGCACCGGGGTCGCCCCTAACGCCGCCGCACTGCCGCCCAGTTTGACGCTGCCCTTTGGTGGCACCATCACCGGTTCAAAACCTTTCACCACTTCGCCTTCTTTCTGGGCGCTGGCGCCAATCAACGTCACAAAATACGGCGTTGGGTTGTTGACGGTGTATTGATCACCCTTTTTGCTCAGCGTCAGTTGCTCCTGATACGGCGTCGCCTGCTGTTTGGCTGCCGCTTCGGCTAGTGCAGCCGGGCGATAGAACATCTTGATGCGCGTTTGCAGCGCTATCTGCAATACGTTCGACTTGTCACTTTTCGGCGGGATTTCCCGCAGATTGAAGAAGAACAGCGATTCGCGATCCTGTGGCAACATGTTGGCTCCTGGGGTTGCCTGGATTTTCACCTGCGTCTGCCCTTTTGGTTCGACACGCTGTACCGGTGGCAACACGGTAAACGCACTGTTTCCTTCCAGCTTGGTGCCGTGGGCATCCTCCAGCCACCCCTGAGCCAGGTATGGCAGTTCCGGGTTCTGGTTGCGTACGGTCAGGCTCACAGACTTCTCATTCCCCGGGAATACCACGCGGGTCCGATCCAGCGAAATGGCCGCCTGCGCAGACGGAGCCAATGTGGTTAATGCGGCTCCTGCCAACAGGCTCATCACAAAAAATCTTTTCATCATCATTACCTATATTCTTCCTATCGGACGTCATCTCGGCAGGCTCAAAAGCCTGCGGACGATGACGCCCTTGACTGTTCAATGGGTTTACTTCGCTGCCGTTATCCCTTTACACAAGGCAACAGCAGATTGGCGGTCATCCCCGCCGGTATTTCCTTCGGCGGCGTAATGCGGCACTGTTCGGCATTGTTCCAGTGCACCGTCATGGTCTCACCCGGCTTGATACCGCTGAGGTAGACGTTGCCCGCATCATTCACCATGCCGGTTTCCTGTTGCTTGGCATTCAGCACCGTGGCACCGAAAGGCGGCACCGAACCATCGGCCAGACGTATTACCGCCATCGCCTTCTCACCCGCGACGACTTCAAAGTGACGATAGCCAATGGCTCCTTCGGTCAGCGTGCCTTGCAGCACTGAGCCGGTGGCTTGGGCGTTGTCAGCCAGTTTGTCTACGTCGATACGTACGCTGCTGCGGTAATAACTGTTCACATCCGCCACCACCGCTTTACCGAAGATATTGGAGTTGACCGTGTTGCCATAACCGCCCACTGGCACCCCTGCAACGCCATCGGTATCAATCAGCATCCGCGTCCCGCCCATTAGCGATGTACGATGCAAAGCACCACCTTCGCCCGTCAGGGTAGCTCCGCCCGACATCGACATCCCTGCCGAGCTATACTGCCCAGAGCGGTAACTGGCCATGCCATTCACCTGTGCCAGGGTTCCACGGTGTGAGTAATAGCCGCTGATATCAGCATCGCTATTCGCCATTCCAGCCCGGACCGTATAGTTGTCGGTATCACCGACCCGATCTGAATAGTTGACCGAGTTGGTATTGTCTCCCGCAGCATAAGACCCGTTATAGCCCAGCATGCCGCTGCTTCCCCATGGCATGGACAGCGACAGATACATGCCGTCATCCTTGGCGTTGCTGAAATTGTTGCGATAAGCCGTCAGCGACAGATTGACGTTACGAAAACGGCCAATATCAAAATAGCGCGCCAGCGTCATGTCATAGCGGTCACTGGTGGCCTGGTTCCAATAGGTCTGGTGGTTGTAGTTAAGGTACCCACTCATCGCCAGCGACTCGAACTGCTGGCTGAAGGACAGGGTATACATCTCCTTGCTACGCCCAGGGCTTACCCCATTGGCGTTATCCTTGGCACTCAGGTAGTCCGCCATCGACATAAAACCGCTGTCGGAGAAGCGGTAGCCGGCAAAGGTGACCTGGCTGCCGGTATCATCAAAGCGCTTCGAGTAGCTCAGGCGGTAGGAGCCCCCCTGCTGAGTGCCTTGATCCGGTAGCCTAGCCCGGGACTGCGTCACGTCCGCAGACAAGGCCCCAAAAATCATCAAATCACGCCCAATTCCCAGTGACAGGGCCGAGTATTCATCCCCACCCAACCCACCACCGTACAGCGACCAGCCGTTACTCACGCCCCAGGAGAACTCACCCGTGGCAAACATCGGCCCATTGATATTATGTTGCCAGTCAGATGGGCGGCCTGCCGCCAGCTTGAAACGCACCTGCCCGGGTCGTGTCAGGTACGGAATGGTGGCGGTATCCACCTGGAAACGCTGCACGCTGCCATCCGCTTCCTCAACCCGTACATCCAGTGCGCCAGAGACCGCGCTATCCAGATCCTGAATACGGAATGGCCCGGATGCGACCAGGACTTCCTTGATCACCCGCCCCTGCTGGCTAATCACTACCTTTGCGTTGCCGCGTGCCACACCGGTGACTTCTGGCGCATAACCACGCAAATTCGGCGGCAGCATGTTGTCATCCGAGACCAGGCTGCCCCCGGTGAAACGGAAGCTGTCGAAGATGTCGGAATTAAGGAAATCTTCCCCTAGCGTCAGCTTGGCGCGAAGCGGTGTAATAGCCCGGTAGGCGGTGTACTGCGTCCAGTCAAAACTGCGGGTATTCTCTTTCGCCGAATCGCTCTGATGGTCGATCCTGGTCTGCCAACTGGCCCGCAGCCGCCAGGCTCCCAGATTGGCCCCGGTCACTCCGTTGCCGCTGAGGTTGTACCCTTGAGTACCATCCCGGTTCTGCCGCTGAACCTGGGTATTAAGGCTGTAGTCCAGCAGAATGCCAGGGATCCCCTCTTCCCAGCGCGACGGCGGATCCCAGTTCGCACTGCTGTATTCCAGATAAGCCTGCGGGATACTGAGATACAGCGTGTTGGTACCGAGATCGGTTCGGGCCTGAAGCCCATCCAGGCTAGCCAGATCCAGACACTCCCCCTGATGCCACCAGGTCAACCCTGCCAGTGCGGCCTTGGTCAGCCCCAACTGCTCCACCATCTCTTTACTCAGACAGACCTGGCTGCCTTTCGGATCGTCGTCCGGCGCCAAAAACGTCACTGGGCGTGCCGGTTGCACCTGGTTATTCAGGCTTAAAGCAAGGTCATAAGTGCCCGGCAGGATAAAACCCTGGTGCGAAAACTGGCCCAAATCAATGTTGTCACGATCTTTAAGATCCAGGACATCCGTGTTGAACTGGATATCTTTTGCCTGGGCCACGTTCACCGCACCGAGCAATACGCTGCTGCCCAGGCCGGCTTGACACAAGATGGCAAGCAGGGAGCGGGAAAAATAACGCGCCATGAAGAGAGTCCCTTTAGTAATAATCCATTCTGAACCGTATAGCCGAACGGTAATCCCCTGCTCGCAACGTCTGTTGGTTACCCACCAGGCTCAGGGTGTAATGCAGTTGCATTTCTCCCTGGGTCATGGCTCCGGCCTGCAAGACATCCCCCGGTGCTGCTACCTCGCCTCTGGCATCACGTATCATCAACGCCACGCCGCGTGCCTCTCCGCTCACTCCGAAGTGACCGCGATCGTCATCACCGTCAAAGGTCACCTGAAAGCGCTGCCAGTCGGGGGCTGTCGCATCAACACGGACCAGCACGCAATCCACCAGGCGGATGGCAAAATCTTTTTCTGGCCCGCGACCGTCCCGGATCAGTTGGCTGACCGGGAGGGTGTCCATCACCAGACTCTGGTCACGGTCCCCAACTTCAATTGCACAAGGCGTCTCAACAATGGCGCCTTCCATGCTGACGCGCCCCTGCCCCAGCACATCAGCGGAAAATGCACTCCCGGAAAACGCCAGGGCACAACACATCAGCAGGGAAGGCACCACACAAGGCGAAACGCCATAAGTCCATTTCATTAACCAACTCCATGGGTCGCAAAAAAAACCTGCGGCAGAGCCGCCGCAGGTTGTTCAGCACTAGACAACGAACTTACTGGTAGGACAGTACGAAGTTGGTTGGAACCTGGAAGCTACCTGGTTTGATCACAGCGTCTTCGCCACCACCTTTCAGAGCCGCAGTGAAGCTCAGGGTGTTGTTGGTACCATTAACCACAGTCCGAGCTGCGGTAGGGGTGTTCAGAGCCACTTTGGCACCGTCAGCCTGAGACATCAGAATATAAGCACCTTCAGCAGTACCGATCAGACCCAGACTGGTAGCATCATATGAAGAAGCCGTACCGGTGAAGGTCACAGAGACTTTATCTTTGGTGCCTGCAGTAGCAATGACGCAATCTTTCAGCTCAATGCTGAAAGCTTCTGGCGTAGAGACACCGGTATTATTGTTAGCTGCCAGAGCAACGTTGGACACGGCACCCAATGGGATAACCTGATCCAGTGAACCTGCAGCGATAGAGCAAGGTGCATCAGTGATAGAACCGGTAAAGGTGATCTTGCCTTCGCCTTGGTTAGCTGCGTAAGCCGTGCTAGCCACCAGGGAAGCGCCAATGATCATTGCAATTGCTTTAACTTTCATGAAATCCGTTCCTATGATTTATATATTAACTAAAATGTTAGGCGGACTGTGAAATACACTGCCACGCCTTTTATCACTACCCAACAATATTTCCGTTGCTTAGGATTGGCGCTATAATACCGTCGTAAGAAAATACTTATATAGGACATTCCTCTTTGTTTTTTCCTGCTGTCTTATAAAAAAACCCACCTCAGCGAGCAACTCAGCAAGTATATGTATACACTAGGAAATATCTTAATAATGCGTTTTAAATAAGCATTTATTGCTAGTGAAAAAAGCAAAAAAATGTCTATTTTCAGAATTTTTTTATCACTATTATCGGCATGAAATACATTGACGAACTATTTTTTACATTTGTGTAACTTCCCGTTGCGGGTTGAGCGTTCTCCCCTCCCCCGCATCCCGACATGCCACAAGCGGGGAACAATATCGGTTATAATACAAGATTGTGAGATTGCGGCGCTGTACTGTAGCCCGGCAGCAGAGTAGGCTGGTTTAATGAGGCAGAGTCAGGTCTTAACCTACAGAGGTGGACATGGTTTTTACGATTTTTAACATGATTGCGTTCAGGAGCGAAGACGGGGCGATGTGGAACATTGCACAGCCCGACAGAAGGCTCTCCTTCACTACCATTCCTACCCGGTTGTTCACCTACCTGTTGGAAAACGCCGATAAAATGGTAAGCCGGGAAGAATTACTCAATAATATCTGGAATAAATACGGTCTGGAACCTTCGAATAACTCGGTGAATCAGTATATTTCGCTGATCCGTAAGTCATTGAGTGAGTTAGGTTGTGACGAAGAGATCATTAAAACCATTCCTCGAGTCGGCTTTTATATTGCCCGGGAGATGGTGTCTGCCAGTTCGGAGACACCGCACAACGTCGAAACCACAAGCACCAAAGTTCAGCCTGCAATAGAGCAATCAAGGCTACGCGGAGTGTATAAACCCGCGTTGCTCGCCATCAGCTTGATTATCTCAACCTTATTGGTTCTGCAGCCTTTCCGCTCCGCTACTGGCCACCTGGATTACCGTTTCCCGAAGTCTACGCTGTATAAAATTGGCAATATAGCGACCTGCCCTGTCTATGCGCTTAGCGCTAGCTCACCTGACGTCGCTGCACGCAAGGAAAAATTGGCCGAAGAGTTGGCTGCTGCGCATGCTCCGTGCATCAACAATGAGATATTTATTTTTCACTCAGGCGAACACTATGCCTACCAACGGTCCGGCAGAGCATTCATAACCCGTTGCACCAATAGTGATCACACCCTGTCTCATTTCTCTGACTGTAAGGCCGTCTATGCTTTCGCTAAATAATCGCTCAGGCAGGTTCATCGGGTTGGTTGCTCTCGCCTTGGTCGCTGTAGCCTTGCTATTCAACCTCCTGATGCATAAATTTTTCATTACCGAGAAAGGCCCAAAAGTGAGCTGTGCCGCCTTTTTCCTGGTACAAAGCGACTTGCAAACCCAGGGCGTCATGAGTTTACATATTGATGGTGTAAGCCATGGGAGAATGCATATCTCAGCTACGGTCAAGGATAGCGTTGGCGCAGTAAAGTATAATCTGCTGCGCAATGTCAATTTTGAATATCGTTATGAAGGTGATGGTCACCTCGCCTTGCAACTGGTGGATGTCAATAAAAATGCCAGCGATACTATGCCGAATGAGTTGTTTAACCAGTCCATTTTTGATTTTTCGGTGAAAGCCCGGCAACTGAGGATCACCGAAGTGGGTGATGGCTACTTATTGTGGAATGACTTTTCGCCAGTGATGATGTGCATCCACAATCAATAACAGGCCAGTTTATGACTGAACAGTAAAGCGCTCTCTCTTCCCACTCTGCGAATGCGATGGCTGAAGGATGGCATCCAGCGCCATCGCACGGGTATTTCGCGGTTTATTGCACATGAGTATTACCGAACTTAAGCATATACAATTCATTGAAGTTTCTTGCCCCGTGTCGTTTTACCGCCTTGGCCTTATAACCACTGACCGTTTTTATCGACAGATGCAGCATCTTGGCTATCTGTGATTGCGAGTACCCCTCCACTAAGAGCTTTACTACTCGGTGCTCTTTCTGCGACGACTTCAAGACTTCCCCCCAAATATCGCCAAAGATATTGTCCGCTACCGTCTTGGGTTGCGCTGAGTTCAAAGCTCGGACCAGGTTTTTCAGATCGGCATAGGCGATTTTTTTATCAACTATAAAGTCGGATAAATGCTTAAGTATTACAGAACACTCTTTACCTTTGGAAAGCAGCGTGATCACATAAATCGTTTTGCTTTCCTTTTTAAGGCCATAAATCTGTTTTATGGTGCTGTATATATCGGTTGAGTCTCCATCAACAAAAGCAACGTAACTTTCATCATGATGCAAGCTTGAATTTGGCTCAGAGTTTAAGGACTCGACAATTGAATCGAAGGCAACCTTATTTAAAGGGCAAGGGTAATTCGTGTCAAACAAATACATGGATAACTTCCTGAAAGAATAATACTTGAATTTGGTGAAGCACCAGGCCTAAGGCTATTCAAGATAACCTTGTTCATTGTTAATCGACGTCAGAGGCCTAACCCCTTAAGGGTTTTGACTGATATCTACCTGGTGTTGAACTTATCGTTACTGCTCAGGATTGACGTTGTGCCTGCCAGGCCTAAACCCGGCAAACTGCACCCCACATCAATCTGAGCCTCAAGTTACAGGAAAAGTTATCACGCAGTTATTTATAACTGCAATTACGTTATTTATAGATTTAAATTCTAAATTTTAGATTTATTAATGGAGCTATAGGGATTTAACACCACACAACCGCAGTGGAATTCAGCAGCAAGTCATCCTATTGCTTAACCTCAACACCAAGAATGCTGTCTATTAGGTGATATCAAGCATTATTCCTTAGCTTTAGCATGTAGAGCTCATTGAAGTTTCTTGCCCCATGTCTTTTTATCGCCTTAACCTTATAGCCGCTGATGGTTTTTATCGATAAGTTTAACATTTTGGCTATTTGGTATTGGCTGTGGCCATCCAACAACAGCTTCAACACCAGATACTCTTTCTGAGAAGACTTCAAAATGTCCCCCCAGATATCGCCAAAAACATTATCCGCTAACGCCTTGGGGCTTGCCGTAACCATGGTTCTGATCAGCCGTTGCAGATCGTCATAGGTGATTTTTTTATCCACCACGTAATCAGATAGATGTCTGATCACCGAGGAACAATCTTTATCTTTTGACAGCAACGTGACCATATAAACAACTTCGCTGTTCTTGCGTAACTCGTAAACCGACTTGACGACGCTGTAGATATTAGCCGAGTCCCCATCAACAAAAGCGATAGAACCCTCGCCATAACGCCAGGCAGGGGTTGGCTCACATCTCAAGGAATCGATGAGCGATTTAAAGGTTACTTTACTTAATGAGCAGGAATAATCTGAGTCTATTAGAATCATTGGAATACTTACCTCCTGGTAAAAATAATCCATCCATATTGGAACGCACAGCATTCAGGAGCACCAATGACTGGCGACCCAATATCGTCTTTAATATATATCCAGGTTCTAATACCATAGGCAGAGCAAGCCAAAATTAATTTCCGGCTCTTTGATTTATGCAAAAAACTCTCTTATCACCTGGATAAAGTCATGACATTCCTTTACACCCAGCCTTATCAGTATATTCTTATAAAATTATTATCGTCAATCACTTTTATTGCTTACAATAACTATCAAACATCATAAAAAACATTCCTTATATTTTATAATCGCTTATAGATGGATTTATTCAAGAACACAATCAATTATAAGACAAAAAGAAAAAACAAAGAGAAAACTCCCATTTAAATCCGCTATGAACGGCAATACAATAACGCATGACATTCAACACAACCCAGCAAATCAATTATTAATCAGGATATCCAACCCCAATCAAAGCTTATTGTTACGCTTTGATTTTTATATTGATAAGTAGAGCTCTTTCGCGCGTAAATGGCCGTTCATCGGGACAGGTAGATATCAAAACCCACCAATCATCAAAAAAGAAGCGCTGACCAAAAGATACCGCCGCCAAACAGTCATACAGGATATAGGGTGGGGCTGGAGGGTCTTTCATACCTGCAAGGAGGCGCTATGATAAAGCGCACTTTCTCCATTTTCATCGCCCAGCACGACCGCTATTTTGCTCATGGCTTTGCGTCGGACTAAACGCATTCTACTACTGACAAGAGATATCCCTACGCTGGTTGACAGCGATACTATCCCAACGACCGGGTTAGTGGCTATAAACCGCAGTATTGGAAAATAGCTAACCATTGTGC
The DNA here is from genome assembly GCF_046269175.1 of Serratia sp. J2. Lineage (NCBI taxonomy): Bacteria > Pseudomonadati > Pseudomonadota > Gammaproteobacteria > Enterobacterales > Yersiniaceae > Serratia > Serratia sp. J2. Next base: position 8,678 of record NZ_JBKABN010000031.1, on the reverse strand, counting down.
TTCATGCCCCCTTCTCTAATGCAGCAGCTTGCTTCTTTCAGCCCCCTTTCCTTACCGTTTAACCTCATCGATGTAACCTATTCAGTCTATTACAAGAGCAGTTTGCGTAATGCTTCCAATTTTTGGCTGTGACAGCCTATTGCCTACTGGGCTAGTATAGCGGCTGAAAAAGATCCTGATGCTTGCGGTACGTAAACCTAGGATCTTGCCGAGTTTGGCGCGGCTTTTATCCGCCAATCTCGTCATTGTGCTGGCTTTGAGTGACAAAGGTTTGCCAGCCTGTTTGCCGGTCATATATGCTCAATCCCTTGACCAACCGATTGATTTATTTGAGCAGCGCTTGCTGTTGCTCATCCTGAACGTTTTGGCGGTTTTTAATGAGGCGACGTGATACCCAATGACGACAACGAATATCACAATCAACTTTGAATTCAATGGATTGGAACAGTAACGTTATGACAAGCACCGAAAAACTCGATTCGCACACCCCTATGATGCAGCAGTACATTTTTTCAATGATTAACTCGTTGAAATAGAGGGGTAAAGAGATTACAAAGTATGTTCTAGTATACCTATAAGCTACAATTCCTTTCAGCCAAGCGTCTATGCTCATGAGTTTAATGCTCCACCTCATGAGGTAATAGGGAATGGTCGAATGATGAGAAAAGGTCAAAACCACACCAATTTAAGCATCGGTTTATGTAGGTTTGAACAATTTTCATATATGGTCAATGAGGGATTAAGCATAATTTAATCATACATATATCGAAAATTAAATTATACTTTCGAATAAACAATCATGCCTTATACAAGAAATGCGATATCAAAGCTGTGGTGTTGTCTGATATGGATATCCCCTTTTTGTTTTGTAACCTCTCTCTGATATCATGTATAAGTGTTTCTTTGCACGCGAGGAAACAACATATAAAAGTCTACGGGCAACATAGTTTTGATGTTCTTGATCGCAATTGAAAATATCATTCCAGTTAGGTATTTTTCCATTTAGTAAGCCAGTGCAAATTACTACTTCATACTCATCACCTTTTGTGGAATGACAAGTTGTGATTTTAACTCCGTGTTTATAATTGAAAAAGGAATGTAAATCACTTGCTTTATAATTCATTTTATACTTCAGCATTCTTTTCTTTGTGGCATTAATTAAAAAATCCATTTCTTTATAACAATGGCTATCCATATTCATACCCAAATCAATAAAATAGCAAAAGTTCAGTATAACCTCTTTCAACCAAACATCAATTTCACAATTATATTCCGCAGATGATGAAATTTTATTTATCCACTTCAATATTTGTTTGGGCGACAAAGACTCAGTATAGGGTGCATGAATATTTAATTCTTGAAGAAAATCCCGCAGTAGCTTCTGTCTTGTATTAAAATTCGAGGGGACTCTATTGATTAAAAAAAGTTTGATCAAAGCGAGCCAGAGGTTTTCATTATTCTTAGGTATAGGCGAAATCATAACTCCATCAATTTCTATATCAGGATTAAGAGCGACAATATCATTTGATAATTTTATCACATCAAACCAACCAGGACACAGAACAGCGATTTCATTTGAAAGCACTCCCTGAGCTAAATGAGTTCTAATTATACTTGATATATAGATTGGCAGTTGAGTAACATCTACTTCACTTTCTTTAAAGATTACTGATTTAAAATCCTTATTGTCTGAAAGTGAGTTTATATCAAAATCTTCATCTTTATACTTACTGTAAAAATTGACAATAGATTGGCTACTACGAAAACAACCCGTTAATTTCATTTCAGTTAAACTTTCAAGTTGGAAACAATCAGTCAATTCATCTCTGTTTTTTACGACCGCACCCAAGCCAGTGTATATAGCCTGCTCTTTATCTCCTATAAAAGTAACCATGGTATTTTTCTTTAATACAATTTGTCTAAGTATTTCATACTGTATAAGAGAAGTATCTTGATACTCATCGACTAAAATACATCTTAAAAGTAAAGACAATCTTTCACAAAGCGCGTCGTATTTTGTTAATACGCGACAAGTTAGATTTAATATTAAATCAAAATCAATTAACTTGTGCTCATACAAATGTTTATGATATTCCTTTACCACTAAATATTCTTTTGTGCCACGAGAATAAAGTTGGATAAGATTAAAATCCAAATTAGTAAGGACTTTATCATTTATAGATAAATCATACTTTTCTTTTAATGCATTCAATAAAAATTCTTTTTCATGCTCATCAATTACATTAAACCCTCTGCAAAGCCTGGGTATCTTATCTACGTTAGGTTTTATAATCCAATTCAAACAAAAACTATGTATTGTTCCAATCCATAACGATTCACTACTTATGCCGAAAGACATAATCCGTTCAAGAATCGTATCTGCTGCTATATTAGTATATGTGAGAGCTATTATTTTCTTCTTACCTACACCAAATAGCTCTTTATTTTCTAAAATATAACAAAGCTTAGAAACTAATGTTTTTGTTTTACCCGATCCTGGACATGCTGTTAATAATAAATTGCCTTTGAATTTCACGGCATCCATTTGCTCAGAGGTTAAATTTCTATATGGCATAAACTATAACTCCAACAATTTTACAAAACTGTCATTGAAGTGTTTCTTATATTCTTCCATTTTACTAGAAAAGTCCTTTTCAGCACTTATGCAGTCAAATTCCTCCGCACCCATGAATGACATATTGTAGTCAAGCATTTTTTGATATATAGGTTCGACATTTCTATCACCAATAACAAACTTAATGGCTTGCAAAATATAATCAGGAACACGATTATCAACACTGAGATGCCCTACCATTTCCGTAGCTAACCATCCCTTTCCTATTTTCTTTGCAAACTTTAACACTCTTTTATATCGAACTCTGAGATCAGATGACTTAACGTCTAATTCAGCCTTCTTAAAGTAGGCATCTTTTTTATAATCAGACTTCATAACTTCTAAAAACAAGTTATTGTTTTCATCGTAACGAACAAGCTCTGTTTCGAAAGTATTCTCTGCATAATGAACAGTAATAAATTTATTACTTTCAATATATTTATCTAATTCTTCCTTTCTTCGCAGACCATCATCTTCTGCATCTACCAGAGATTCGACAAAATCCGTATCAAAAATATCATCAGCTACCTTTACATAGGCCGAATCAAGATCCGTGATAATTGCACATTTCCTTTTCAACCTTTTTTCATGGAAAAGATTAGAAATATGCTTGAATACAGTGCCATCTACTTTGATCAAACTTATACCTAACTCATCTAAACTGATGCCCAAAGTTTCTTTAACCATAGCTGGTATTAGAATAAGCTCTGCATCGCCTTCTACCAGAATGACACTCTTAGCAAACAAAAGGTCGCTACGAATTGCATCAAGATACCGTTCTACGGAAGAAATCTCCTTAGGCGTTAAACCAGAAGATGGATGATAAACATCTGTGAATCCCTTTTGACGAGATAATATGTTCATTGACGATATTTTTGATACAGAACTAATTTGGGTTGAATGTGTAGATACAAACACTTGTGTATTTTTGAAATTGAAGTTATCGAAAAGCGTCTTTTGGATATGGTTATGGATGTGTGCTTCTGGCTCTTCAATTAACAAAAAATGAGTGATATGTTCTTCACTATCTCTTATTTCTTCGTATTCATACAGTTTTAAAGCAAGATAAATTAAGTTTGCTCCACCAAGACTCAAATCATCGATCTTACCCGAGCCATTATAATCCAGAGAATCTTCAACCACTAAACCGAGTGATTGAATCAATTCTGTAAAGTCCTCTGGAAGTTGTGAAGATACTAATATTTTAGGGGAGTAAGTAGAGCCTACTGTATTGAGTAATGAAGCCGATATTTTATTACTCAATCGCTCAATTTCAGGGATCGCAGAAATTTTACCATTGATCTCTTTCACATTTTCTACAATATCTTTTCTATCATCAATTTGTTTACTTTTTAAAGTAAGTAATTTATACAATGGATTTGTTTTATAATATTTAAGATCTGCAACTACATTCCGAAGTGCTTTGACATAAGTGCAAGCAACTTCGCTACCTAAGGCGAAGTAAGGGGGCTTCTTTACTCCTAACATAGTAGCATCATCTTCATTAGGGTTTGAGAAGGAGTAACTATCAAAATCCCCGACTACTTTTTTATAAATCTCGTCATCATTAAAATCAACTTTTGTTCTAACAAAAGCTACTGCTTCATATGTTTCTTTCGAAATAATATGATTCGATGCATACTCCGTAAATAAAGAAGATCTTGTTTCAAGATTTTCATTTTCCAATGTTAACTCATGCAACTTTTGTCGGATATGAAATCTTGGTCGATATATGAAAGTGTAGTTACCTTCTTTTATAGATTTATCATTCCCATCATTTATTGTATAGTTGGCAAGAACTTGCTCTTCCTCTGACTCACTTAAATCATCAAAATATAGGGTAATTATGATCCAATGGCCGAATGGTTCAGCTAATCCACGGTAGAAATCCTCATTAGAAAGAATCCTGGAATTCATTGGAAGGGAGTCATCCAGAATCAATCTCATAGCATTAAATAAATTTGTTTTGCCAGAAGCATTTTCACCAATGATTGTGTTAACAGAATCTTTTACAAAATGAAAATCAGAACAACGAAAATTTTTATAGTTTCTTATAGATAATCTGCTAATAAACATGATTTCATCAAATCCTATTTTAAATAGTTGTTGTGCAAGAGTTTAACCTATATGCAAATCACTAAAAAGTGCCAGTATCGAAAAACCCCTCTCAAGTCAAGTAAAAAACCATAAGGTTTCAACTCGTTACTATTTCATTGTGTATAATAAAAAAACGAACATTTCTATGAAAATGAAAATTACATGAAAAAACCAATAAAATCAGATGGTTAATTTAAATAAAATTTAATATTGACGATTCAATTCATCTGTTGGATATTAAGTAAACTAAATTTTACAGACTCATCCTATAATGATATTAATACTTAGCGATAGTTATGATGTTCATGCCGATGTAGTTTCCAAAAAAATTGGGAAGCATTTTTTCCGTTTAAATTTAGATATTGAAGCTCTTAAAAAAACTAAAATTACCTTTAATGGGTTAGACTGGATTATCACTCAAAATGATATGATAATTAAGGCATCAGACATAAAATGTGTTTGGCCGAGAAGGGTATCTGTCCAGATTAATTCGGAACAACAGCAAGATCAAAGCAATGGTTTTAGATTATGGCGTTCTGAATGGAATAAAAGTCTTTTTGGATTATATAACGCATTATCAGAGGCTTGCTGGTTTAACCATGTCAAAGATGCAACTCTTGCTGATAACAAATACTTCCAAAGCAAAATAGCTAAAAAAATTGGGTTAAATCAGCCCGAATTCATCACATCTAATTCCAAACAAGATCTTACAAGTTTTGTAGCTACTAATCCTGATTCGGTCATTAAATTCATGTCGCAAGACATGTATATCTCTGAATCTGGCGATTTATTGGGTTTATATGTGAATAAAATCACCCCAGAATTACTTGAAAATTTCCCAAGTGACTGTGAAAATCCAATTACACTTCAAAAATACATTAATAAAAAATTCGAAGTTAGATATACCGTAATCGAACAAGAACATTTCGCCTGTGCTATTGACTCTCAACGTTCAGGTAAAGCAAAAGTAGATTGGCGAAGATATGATTTACCGAATACACCACACTGGCGAATTGATGCACCACAAATAATAAAGGAAAAAGTTAATTCATTAATGACGTTGCTGAATCTTCGTTATGGTGCTTTAGATTTCATCGTTGATGAAAATAATGACTGGTGGTTCTTAGAAGTAAATTCTGCCGGTCAATGGTTATGGATTGAGGATTTGTCCGGAATGGATATATCCAGTTCCATTGCAAATTGGTTAACTTCACATAGCAGGTAAACAATGAATGTATTTGGTTTAAATTTTCTCGAAAAAATGGAGTCCGAACAGAAAGTTGATGTCTCCACTTGGGCTTGGAAACCCGAAAATAGCGAAGCTCAACGAATCTATGGCTCAGGTATGTCAACGAAATCGCGTGAGTCTACTTATGCTGCTGAAAAAGATAGCAGAGAGGATTCAGATCGTCCTAACGAAGGATTAGCAGCATAATAATATGACCAGTGAATTTTCATCTATTCACTGGTTACTATAAGGAAAATAATATGAATCAGGTAGACACTTTTTTTAAAATTATAATCGGTGTTTTTTTCTTTATATATTCTATATTGTTTTTTTATATCCTGTCTGAAATGATCGGGCCATTAAATTATTTGATTTTTTTCCTGCCAGTTGTCATTTCAATACTCCTATGCTTTTATTTCCAAAAAAGTTTAAAGAAGCTTAAAAGTGCAAATGATTTTTTGCTTTTTTCTGCTGCTGGACTTGGTGCTATAAGGTTAGTCGCTTTGAAACTGAGTCATGATAGCTTAGTATTGAATCAAATTTTAGATGCTTTAAAAAACAGTACATTATTACTGATGGTTTTAGCCACAGCAGCAACTTTGAAGGCATCAATAGCTCTTTTCGAGATTTTCACTAACGAATAAGATTATTATTTTACACGGATTTTATTTTTATATAATTTTTCAGAATTAACACGCTAATTATAGGAATTATTAGAACCATGATTGGAGTTAGAAAATACAACCCGTCTTTAATCCATGGTTCTTTTATTATTAATGACAGGAATAATAAAAGAACAATACATACTAATGAGATCGATAAAGCTAAAATTTTTCTCTTCATTACACACCCCCTGTTATTTTATGTATAAATAGCTTGTTTTAATACTTTGTCAATACTTCATGAAATTAAAATAAGCAAGGGCTAACTCTTAGAAGCTGCTGCGCTCGCTTCTAAGAGTTGCCTTGCTTTTTCTGCCCTTCGGTTGAAAAAGAGAATTCAAAATCGTTAGCGAAGCTATTGACAATCTTTCCATCCATTATATAAAAGTTATATATATGAAAACATAAGGAATATGTTTATCGTAATCAAACAGCTTTAATCATTACTATAAAATGGAGTTTATATGAATGAAATAAAAAACATATCAGAAATAGATCTGTCGCGTTCTTCTTGCCGGGGAAGCTTTAACACCAATAAAATGCCTACCGAAGCATTAAGAAGCTATTGTGTCAGTGTAAGACTAAATAATGAAGAACTATCCCTTCTCAATACGAAAAGAGGTCGATATCGCAAAGGTGAATGGCTTCGCATGGCATCACTTCAAAAAATACCGCCTATTATACCTGCCATTAATTTAAATGCCTGGAAAGCTCTATCGGAAATATCACAAAAGCTAAATCGTATTGCGACTCATATTGATGGCAAGAGCAAAGAAAGCCAGCTTACTCATACAGAGCTTTTCGCTGTGAAGCGACAACTGGAAGAGCTTCGCCAGCACCTGATAAATGCTGACATATGGAGCAAACCCGATGAAGGGTATGCAGAAGATCAAAAGGGGTAAGAATTTCTCAGGTGTTGTTCATTATGCATTGAAACCAGGAGCACATCATAAAAGTGATCCAGTCGTTATCGGGGGCAATATGCTGAGTGACTTAGCCCTTGAACTGATTGCTGAATTTGATGACACCAAACAGCTTCGCCCGGAAGTAGAAAAAACGGTGTGGCACAATTCGCTTCGGTTGACCTGCGGTGAAAGCCTAACCAATGAACAGTGGGTATCATTTGCCAACGACTACATGCAACGCATGGGGTTCAGTGATACCCATCTCAGGTGTTATGTGTTGCACGACGACTCAGCAGGCCAGCACATACACATTATCGCCAGCAGGATTGATTTGAACGGCGGTAAGTTGTATTTAGGCAGGAACGAGAACCTTATCAGCACCCGGATCATTAGTGAACTCGAAATCACTCATGGTCTGACAGTAACAAAATCCGCAGCTTCTATTGACCCACAGCAAGCGAAGCGTAAGAAGTTATCTCGCAACGAACTGATGCTTTCTCAACGGACTGGAGTTCCTTCACCTAAGGAAGCTCTTCAACAGCTCATTGATAAAAGTTTAGCTGATACGCCTGAACTTCTAACTTTTATCAAAAGGCTGGAAGAAGCTGAAGTTTCCTGGACGGCCAACATAGCTTCTACTGGCAAGATGAATGGCTTCTCATTCGAATTCACTGGAATAGCATTCAAAGCTTCGCAGCTTGGGAAAAAATACTCGTGGGCGAATCTTCAAAAGCTTCTCAACTACGAGCCTGAACGCGACAACTCGCTACTGTTGCATACCAGGCCAGTTGTTCCAGCACCAGCACCAGCACCAGCACCAGCACCAGCACCAGCACCAGCACCAGCACCAGCAGGGATGGTAATTAAGACAGCTAGGGAAACGCTAACGATTTCAGAAAAAATAGCTTCTCTTACTCCTTCTCTAAAGGCTTCTATTGCTCTTACACCGTCTTTAACACCGAAGACAGCGGTTAAGGAAGATAAGCGCAAACGTATAATTAATGCCGTTCTCGATTTGCAAAATGACCAAAAAATCAGGAATGCAAAGCTTCTCCGCTTCACCCCATGGATTTCCCTCATTAACTTACTGAAAAAATACGGTTTTTGCTTGATACATACTTTCAAAAAATTCAAGAGAGTCCTAAAAGCCCACGCATTAACCCCATCAATTC